>NZ_JARVSG010000041.1:0-69061 GCF_030209335.1 Pseudarthrobacter sp. fls2-241-R2A-168 | reverse complement strand
AACAATTGGTATCAACAAACTTGGCACACTATTGAGTTCTCAAACAACAGACACATTCGAATATTCCCGAAACAATTCATTCAATGAATGTCTATTTCGTATTTCTTCGCTGCGATGTTTCAATCTTATTTCATTCATTTTCACTTTGCAAATCCGGTTGTTTTCCCGGAATTCACTCGGTGGAATGAATCCGCCCAGCAAAAAACGAAGCAATTTCTCCAATCCGCGCTTAGCGCGGCCAAGAATTGCTTCTTATTTGTTGGGGTTTGCCGCCACTCGGCGGTGGCGACTCAGAAAACAATACACGCCCCTCCGCGGGCGTGCAAATCGCCTGCGGAGGAGCGTGCAAAGTGGGCAGCTATGGGCTAGGGAACCAGTACTTCCACGGTGGCCAGGTTCTTCTTGCCCCTGCGCAGGAGCAGGTACTGGCCGTGCAGGAGTTCGGACTCGGAGATGACTGCTTCAGGATCGAGCACCTTCTCGTTGTTCACGTAGGCACCGCCCTCGCCCACGGTGCGGCGGGCAGCGGACTTGCTGTCCGAGAGCCCGGAGGCAACCAGCAGGTCAACGATTCCCAGCGCGTCCACCTGCACAGTGGTGAAAGGGAGTTCCGAAGTAGCTGCCTGGAGCGTCTGCTTGTCCAGTGCGGACAGGTCACCATTCCCAAACAGCGCAGCCGATGCGGCGATGACCTTTTCGGTAGCCTCCACCCCATGGACCAGGGCCGTGACTTCGAAGGCAAGCTTCCGCTGGCCCTCACGCGCAAAGGGACGTTCAGCCACAGCCGCCGCAATATCTTCGATCTCGGCCCGGGTCAGGAACGTGAACACCTTAAGCCGGTCCACAACATCAGCATCTGCGGTGTTGAGCCAGAACTGGTAGAACGCGTACGGGCTACACATGCCGGCGTCGAGCCAGATGGCGTTACCCTCACTCTTGCCGAACTTGGTGCCGTCCGAGTTGGTGATCAAAGGCGTGCCCAGGGCGTGGACGCTCTTGCCCTCCACCTTGCGGATCAACTCGGTGCCGCTGGTCAGATTGCCCCACTGGTCCGAACCGCCGGTCTGCAGCATGCAGCCGTAATCCCGGAAGAGCTGCAGGTAGTCCATACCCTGCAGGATCTGGTAGCTGAACTCCGTGTAGCTGATGCCCTCGTCTGAATTCAGCCGCGAGGCCACGGCGTCCTTGCGCAGCATGGTCCCCACCCGGAAATGCTTGCCCACCTCACGCAGGAAGTCAATGGCGCTCAACGGCGCCGTCCAGTCCAGGTTATTGACCATGCGGACCGCATTGTCCCCATCAAAGCTGAGGAACCGGCTCACCTGCGCCTGAAGGTAGCCCACCCATTCGGCCACCGTGTCCTTGGTGTTCAGCGTGCGCTCGGCCGTGGGGCGGGGGTCGCCAATCAGGCCGGTGGAACCGCCCACGAGCCCGAGGGGCTTGTGGCCGGCCAGCTGAAGCCGCCGCATCACCAGCAGCTGCACCAGGTTTCCCAGGTGAAGGCTCGGCGCCGTGGGATCGAAGCCGCAATAATACGTGACCGGGGCACCGGCGAGGAGCTTTTCCAGCTCTGCTTCGTCAGTGGAGACGTGGACCAGGCCACGCCACTTCAGTTCCTGCCAAACATTGGCAAAAGTGGGGTCGTTCTGTTGCGATTCGAGGCTGCTGATTTCTGGCACGCCTTCTAAGTTAGCAGTATTACCGGGCGCCGGCGCCTGAACAGAGGCACCGGCGCCTGGCCCGCCGTGCGGGACAAAAAGCCACGAGACAAAAGCGACGGGACAACAAACGAAGGGTCAGCGCTTGATGCCGGCCGGGACAGGCTCGGCAGCAATCAGCCGCAGCCGCTGCGTGGCGCGGGTCATGGCCACGTACAGGTCCCCCACTTTGCCATGCTCGTGGTTCAGCATCGTGGCAGGCTCAAGCACCACCACGCCGTCGAACTCCAGGCCCTTGGCTTCACGGGGACTGATCACCACAATGTCCTGCTCATAGCTGCCGGCACCGGTGCCGATGCGGCGCCCATATACGGCACGCAGAGCCGCAGTCGCCTCCGGCAGAAGGTGACCGTCGGCGATGACCGCCAGCAGGCCGCCGTCGAGCGCTTCCAGTTCCTCGGGCAGGACCTCCACCAGGCGGCTGACCACCTGGCCGGGCTCCACCTCATCGATGACGGGCGACCAACGCCCTTCCCGCACGGCCTTGGGCGCGGACACCACAAGCCCCGCGGCGTTGGCCATGCGGACCGCCGCCTCGGCAATCTGGGAGGGGGTGCGGTAGTTGACCGTCAGCTCTTCCAGCTGCCAGCGGTCCCCGAACATCGGGGCAAGGGCGCCCTGCCATGAGTTGGCTCCGGCCACGGAACTGGTCTGCGCGATATCCCCCACAATGGTGAAGGACTTCAACGGGCAGCGGCGGACCAGCAGGCGCCACTGCATGGGCGAGAGCTCCTGCGCCTCGTCCACCACGATGTGGCCAAAAGCCCAGGTGCGGTCGCTGGTGGCGCGCTCGGCAGCCGTGAGGCGCGCTTCCTGTTCCTGGTTCTGCTCGGCAAGCTCCTCCGCGGACATCAGCGGGTCCACTCCCGCGGCCTCCATGTTGACCAGCGTCTGCTTGGCGTTGGCGAGGTCGCGGGCACGGTCGTGCTCCTGCTGGGCCAGGCCACGGCCGGCTGCCGGATCCAGCTCACCCAGGAGCTCTGCGGCTTCATCAAGCAGCGGGACATCGGACTCGGTCCAGGGTGCATCGGCCGGGCGCAGCAGCAGGGCGCGCTCAGCGGGGCTCATGTCCGGAGTGCAGAACTCAAGGATGGCGGGCTTGCTGAAGAGCTCTGAAATCAGCTTTTCGGGCGTCATGGGCATCCAGCAGAGGTTGAGGGCAATGCGCACGTCGCGTGCGGTGCGGACGTCCTCGGCCAGGTATGAGCGGTCGGCGTTGTTGCCGATGTTGCCGGCTTCCACCAGGTCGGTCATCTGTTCTGTCAGTTCACGCAGCAGGATCTTGACGAACGTTACGCGGGCCTCGTTGTGCGGCTTGCCGGTGGAACGGGCACGTTCGCGGGCACGGCGGACCTGGCGCGGGGTCAGCACCAGTTTGCGGCCGTCCACCTCCAGAATCCGGTTTTCCGCGGGGATGCGCTGGCGGTTGGCGACGGCGTTGGCCACCACCGTGGCCATGTCCAGGCGGCCCTTGATGGCAGCGACGTCAGCGTCGGGTTCCGGGACAGCGTGGATGCCGGGCATCAGGCGCCCGAGGCTGGCCATCACGACGCCGGTCTCGCCGAGCGAGGGCAGCACCCTTTCGATGTACTTCATGAACGACGACGACGGGCCCACCAGCAGCACGCCGGCGGACTTCAGGCGGTCCCGGTGGGTGTACAGCAGATAGGCGGCACGGTGCAGCGCCACAGCGGTCTTGCCCGTGCCGGGCCCGCCCTGGACCACCACGGCGCCCGAAATGGAGGACCGGATGATGCGGTCCTGTTCGGACTGGATGGTGCTC
Organism: Pseudarthrobacter sp. fls2-241-R2A-168; assembly: GCF_030209335.1. Lineage (NCBI taxonomy): Bacteria > Bacillati > Actinomycetota > Actinomycetes > Micrococcales > Micrococcaceae > Pseudarthrobacter > Pseudarthrobacter sp. fls2-241-R2A-168. The sequence goes on along the minus strand of NZ_JARVSG010000041.1, from coordinate 65,560 downwards.
ACGATGTCCGACATGCGGCCCGTGCGCTTGGAGTTCAGGGCCGCGAGCAGCGCACCTTCACCCTGCAGGGACTCGTCGTCGGACAGCATGTCGGCGTCCAGGACGTCATCTTCGATGGCTTTGACTTCGCGGCCCTGCAGGATCAGATGCCGGCGACGGCGGACGCCCTGCCGGTCGAAGGCCGTGGCCTGGTAGAAGTGCCCGGCTTCGGGCGCGCGCCAGTCCACCATGAGCCGCTGCAGGTCCTCGGTGGTGAGTCCGATGCGGCCGATGTACTGGGCCTCCCCGGAGTCCAGGTCCAGGCGGCCGAACACCAGCCGGTCATCCACCGCATCCAGCTGCGCCAGGCGGTCCTCATACAAAGCCGCGAAGGCGTCACGTTCGGAAACGTTCTGCATAGTGCCCACAGCCCCGGCCCGCCGGACCTGCGCCAACTGCTTGCGCTTTTCCTCGCGGAGCTCCTCCAGCCGGGCATACAGCCCGGCAACATAGTCCCGTTCGTGGGCCAAATCGGCGTCGAGCATTTAACGTTCCCCTATCGCAAAAGACAGACCGTCCATTCTACAACCATTTCCGTTAACGCAGGTGTTGCCTGGCCTGCCTGGGCTTCGCTGCCTTGTACTGGGAAACCGTGGGGTCGCCGGTGATCCAGAACCGCCAGGCGTAGTCCTCCGATCCGCCGGCACCGGACACCCCCACCCGGGGCCCGGAGCTCACATGCTCAACCGGGCGCTCCGGGAGCACCAGCCCGAACGGCGGCTCCAGGGCGTCCCTGCCGGTGTATGCCGTGGTCAGGCCCAGGGCCTTGGCCAGCCGCGCCGGCCCACTGGCGAGGTCGGCGGGACTTTTTGAGGTGGTCCGGCGGTGCCGCGCGAGCTCAACCCCTTCCACAATCTCCCCGGCGCGCAAGAGCAGTGCGGAGGCCACCCCCGCCGGCCCGCACACGATGTTGGTGCAGTGGTGCATCCCATATGTGAAGTAGACATAGAGGTGGCCGGCCGGGCCGAACATCGGGGCATTGCGGGGAGTGGGACCACGATAAGTGTGCGAACCAGGGTCGGGGTGCAGGGAATCCTCCGGGCCAAGATAGGCCTCCAGTTCGGTGAGGCGGACAGAGACCCGGCCCTCCCTCGACTCATGGGTCAGGACGGCACCCAGCAGCCTCAGGGCCAATTCGCGGGCGTCGCCGGACAGGAACTCCCGCAGCCCTTCCGGATCCGGCGAGGGGCTTGTGTTCATGGCCAGACTCTACCCAAATCAGCAGCGATACGCGGCCCAACGCAAAGAAGGAGCGCCACGGCCATGTCCGATTTCCGCTAGCTCCGGCTCCGCCAGGCTGGCAGGATGGAGGAATGGATTTCTGGCAGCGCTACCGGGCAATTGATGCCCGGGACACCCGGTTCGACGGGCAGTTCTTTACTGCCGTGCGGACCACCGGCATCTATTGCCGCCCGTCGTGTCCGGCCAGGACCCCCAAGGCCGCGAACGTCACCTTTTACGAGACCTCCGCTGCTGCGCACGACGCCGGCTACCGGGCCTGCAAGCGCTGCCTCCCCGAGGCGGTTCCCGGCACCCCGGCATGGAACGTCCGCCAGGACATCGCCGGCCGCGCCATGCGCCTGATCAACGACGGCGTCGTCAACCGCGACGGTGTAGATGGCCTGGCGACCAGGCTTGGCTATTCTTCCCGGCAGCTGAACCGCATCCTCAGCCAGGAACTCGGCGCCGGTCCCCTCTCGCTCGCCCGGGCCGGGCGGGCGCAGACCGCCCGCACCCTGCTGGTCTCCACCTCCATGAAGCTCGCCGACGTTGCCTTCGCTGCCGGCTTCAGCAGCGTCCGACAGTTCAACGAAACCATGCTGGAGGTCTTCGACATGACCCCCACCGCGCTCCGTGCCGCCCGGCATGCCAAAGCAGCCGGCGGCTCCACCGCCCTGACCCTCAGCCTTCCCTACCGCGAGCCCTTCGACCCCGGCATTTTCACGTTCCTGGCTGTACGGGCCATCCCCGGAATCGAAACAGGATCAGCTACCTCCTATGCGCGGACCCTGCGGCTGCCGCAGGGCGACGCACGCTTTCGAGTTGAGTACGACGCCGGCGCCCCTGGGCGGCCGCTGACCCTCACCATCGGCGCGGTGGACCTTCGCGACCTGCCGGCACTGCTCAGCCGGGTCCGGCGGCTGTTCGACCTGGACGCTGATCCGGTAGCGATCGACAGTGCTTTGGCAGGAGACACCCGGCTCTCACCCTCGGTAGCTGCTGCGCCGGGAGTCAGGATGCCCGGCGCCCTGGACCCAGCCGAAATGCTCGTCCGTGCAATGATCGGCCAGCAAATCACCGTCGCGGCAGCACGGACGGCACTTACCCAACTGGCCGCCGTCGGACGTTCCAGCCAAAGCCCCGGCGACGACCTCGAGCGGATGTTTCCCACTCCCGCCGAAATCGCAGCGGACGGCCACGCACTCCTGCGGGGACCCAGGAAACGCGCGGATTCCCTCCGGACGGCCGCCAGCGCCCTCGCTGATGGCACCCTGGATTTCGGCTACGGCGACGACGTAGCCAGCCTGGGTGCGAAGCTGCTGCCCCTGCCCGGGGTGGGACCATGGACGGTGGGGTACCTTGCCATGCGGGTCCTCGGCGCCCCGGATATCTTCCTGGCCAACGACGCGGCGGTGCGGAACGGGGTCAAGGCGCTGGACCAAGGGGATGCAGCAGCCGGCGGCCCCGGCGCCCTCAGCCCTGACTTCCGCGAGGTCAGTCCCTGGCGCTCGTACGCGACCATGCACTTGTGGCGGGCAGCAGCCCACACCCCAGCCGTCCCCCGCCGGGGCGGCACCACACAGTCTGCCGGTGCAGGCACCGGAACCGCAGAGAAAGCGAAACCATGAAGGCCCAATTGCTCCAGATGGCCACGCCAGACGGCCCGTTCACCATCCTGGCCCAGGACGGGGCGGTCCTTTCGAGCGGGTGGACCGACAAACCCGGCGACCTCACCGGGCAGATCCATCCGACGCTGCGGCCGGCAACCGTTGAACTGGTTACCGGCCTCGGCGACATCTCGGCAGCCGTCGAGGCGTTCTATGCGGGCGATCCGGGGCCGGCGATGCGTGTGCCCGTGGTGCAGAAGTCGGGGCCGTTCCGTGCCCACGCCTGGGACGTGCTGCGCCTGGTGCAGCCGGGATCTCCGGTGACGTACACCGAGTACGCCGAACTGGCGGGCAATCCCAAAGCCGTCCGGGCGGCCGCCAGTGCCTGCGCGTTCAACGCCGCAGCATTGTTTGTCCCCTGCCACCGCGTCATCCGGACAGACGGTTCGCTGGGCGGATTCCGGTGGGGACTGCCCATCAAGGAGAGCCTGCTGAAGCGCGAGGCCGCCTGACGCGGATCAGATCGCCGCTCGAGTCCCCCTTGCGCTATCAGTTTGGTCCCCAAAACAGGGTTTTGGGGACCAAAACTGCTAGCGCAACCAGAATCGGAGCCGCTACTTCGTGCTTGGGGTTCCTGCAGGCCATGGCAGGAGTTCGGGCAGGTCGACGCCGTCGGCCGCCGCGGAGGCTCGCAGGCTCCCAAGGGTAGGTTCGCGGCCGGCCAGCCAGGCGGCGATGTCCGTGATCATGCCGCTGACCACGGTGGACCGGTTCCCGCTGCCGATGGCCACCGGAGGCAGTCCGAGCGGCTGCAGCACCAGCTTGTCCTCTGCCGGGACGCGGGCCGCGAGGAAATCGAACAGGTGCTCGCAGAAAGGCCTGCTCCAGGTTTCCGGTCCCCTGCCCGTTTGCAGGTCCGCGTTGTGGATGACGAGTTCGCGCCACAGCGCGAGGCCGCCGTCCAGGACCACTCCCCCGCGGTAGGAGATGGGGGCCCACCAGCCCGTCTGGTGAGCGGATGAGTCCTTGACGCCGGGCAGTACATCAAATGCCCGCAGCACCCGATCCAAGGCGGCAGTCAGGTCTGCACGGTGGGTGGCGGCATCGTGGCCCGCAGCCATGTCGATGGCCTTGTTCCGGCCTGCCATTCCGCCGTCGTACAGCTCAATGGTTTCCCCGCGCGCCGCGTACTCAAGCTGCCGGGCCATCGCGTTGGAGATCCCGGCCAGATGGGCCAGGACGTGGCCCCTCGTCCAGCCGGGAAGCGCGGAAGGCGCCTCGACGTCCGCGTCACTAAGTTTGGCAACATCGACGGCGACATTATCGGCAGCCTGATGGAGTGCGGCGAGCAGGAGTTCGGGTTCGGGAGCTGTCATGGCGCTCATCCTAGCCGGGAAGGGCGCCGTCCGGGCCAAGACGATGCCGGACGTGCTGGCCGTCATTGCTGGCCTGCCAAAACTCGATTTCGGCGGGCCGGAGGGCGTATAGCTGCCAGTTGGGGTTTTCACTGCCGTCGGCCCGCGGCCGTTCCGCCCAGTCCCGGGCCGATGCCTCTGCAGACAGTTCCGCCACGGACCCTGCCACCCGGACCTGCCGGCCCTGCGAGGCCCAGTAGAAGTTCATGGCGGCGCTGGGTTCCGCTGCGAGCTCCCGGCCCTTCCTGGACGTGCGGGACGTGGCGACTTGCCAGCCGTCGTCGTCGATGTTCTTCAGGATCAGCATCCTTGACGACGGCTGCTGCCCGCCGCCGGCACCAGGCCCAATCGTGGCGAGGCTGAACGCGTGCGGCTGCTGCTCCCCCGCGGCCAGGGCCTCGTCCAGCCATTGTTTGAACAGTTCGGTGGGGTCCTGCGGCGCCTTGTCCGGATCGAAGCCGGGAAGCTCGGCCGGGAAGTCGGGAAGCGTGCGAAGGAACTTGCGGAAAGTTTCGCTCATGGCTCCACCCTAGCGGCGGGTCCGCGGCCCATTAACGCGCAACGCTCTCTCAGTTAATGCGCGAATTTCGGCTACGCTCTCTCACTTTCTTAGGGAAAGTGAGAGAGCGATGGCCCAAAGGCGACATTAAGTGAGAGAGCGTTGAGTTGTTACTTTGCGTACTCCCGCACGCCGTCGAGCTCGGCTTCCAGCGCCGCGAGCTGGCGTTCGACGGCGGCCGGTGCCGTTCCGCCCTGGGAGTTGCGGCTGTTCAACGAGCCCTCCGTGGACAGGACGGTGCGGACCTCCGGCGTGAGGTGCTCCGAGATGGCGGCGTACTCCTCGTCGGTCAGGTCCCACAGCTCCACGCCGCGGGATTCCGCCTGCTTGACGGCCGCGCCGGAGAGCTCGTGCGCCTCGCGGAACGGAACGCCCTGGCGGACCAGCCATTCGGCGATGTCCGTGGCCAGTGCGAAGCCCTGCGGTGCCAGCGCTTCCATCCGTTCGGTGTTGAACGTCAGGGTGGCAATCATGCCGGACACGGCCGGGAGCAGGAGCTCCAGGGTGTCGGCGGCGTCGAACACCGGCTCCTTGTCCTCCTGCAGGTCGCGGTTGTACGCCAGCGGCAGGCCCTTGAGCGTGGCCAGGAGCCCGGTCAGGTTGCCGATCAGGCGCCCTGCCTTGCCGCGGGCCAGCTCCGCCACGTCCGGGTTCTTCTTCTGCGGCATGATGGACGATCCCGTGGAGTAGGAATCGTGCAGCGTCACAAAGGAGAACTCCTTGGTGGCCCAGAGAATGACTTCCTCCGAGATCCGGGACAGGTCCACGCCGATCATGGAGCACACCCAGGCGAACTCGGCGAAAACATCGCGGGAAGCGGTGCCGTCGATCGAGTTGTGGGCCGCGGAGAAGAAACCAAGATCCGCCGCAACCGCCTCGGGATCAAGCCCCAGGGAGGAGCCCGCCAGGGCCCCTGAACCGTACGGCGAGACGCCGGCGCGCTTGTCCCAGTCCTGGAGCCGCTGCACATCGCGCAGCAGTGCCCAGGCGTGGGCCAGCAAATGGTGGCTGAGCAGGACCGGCTGGGCGTGCTGCAGGTGGGTCCGGCCCGGCATGGCCACGCCGTGGTGGGCCTTCGCCTGCTCCACCAGCGCGTCCACCGTGGCCAGGACACCGCGGGCGATGATCCGGGCGTGGTCACGCAGGAACATCCGGCCGAGCGTGGCCACCTGGTCGTTCCGTGACCGGCCGGCGCGGAGCTTGCCGCCCAGCTGGGTCCCGGCACGCTCGATCAGGCCACGCTCCAGCGAGCCGTGCACATCCTCATCGGACTCCGCCGGCACATAGGCGCCCGAAGCTACATCCTCATCCAGCCGGTTGAGGGCCGCGAGCATGCCTTCCAGCTCGGCGTCATCCAGCAGACCGGCCTTGTGCAGCACCCTGGCGTGCGCCTTGGAACCTGCGATGTCATAGCGCGCGAGCCTCCAGTCAAAGTGCGTGGACTTGCTCAGCGCCGCCAGGGCATCGGCGGGGCCGCCGGCGAACCGGCCGCCCCACAGCGCGCCGGTGTTCGTAGTGCTGGTCACTGACCCGCGACCCGGATGTCGCGGCCGGAGGCAACCTTGGCGGACATGCCCCACAGCTCGATGAAGCCGCGGGCCATGGACTGGTCGAAGGTATCGCCGGTGTCGTAGGTGGCGAGGTCAAAGTCGTACAGCGAGGTGTCGGAGCGGCGGCCGTTGACGATGGCCTGGCCGCCGTGGAGCACCATGCGGATATCGCCGGAGACATACTTCTGGGTGTCATCGATGAAGGCATCCAGGGAACGCTTGAGCGGCGAGAACCACTGGCCGTCGTAGACCAGCTCGGCCCAGCGCTGGCCAACGGTGGCCTTGAAGCGGGCCTGCTCGCGCTCGATGGTGATGTCCTCGAGGTGCTTGTGGGCCGTGATCAGCGCCATGGCGCCCGGCGCCTCGTAGATTTCGCGGGACTTGATGCCCACCAAGCGGTCTTCGACGACGTCGATCCGGCCCACGCCCTGGGCGCCGGCGCGGCGGTTGAGTTCCTTGATGGCCTGCAGCGGGGTGACCTTCACGCCGTCGATCGCTACCGGGATGCCGGCCTCGAAGGAGATGGTGACCTCATCCGGTGCCGGCGGGAACTCCGGGGTGGCGGTGTAGTCGTAGATGTCCTTGGTGGGGGCGTTCCAGATGTCCTCGAGGTAGCCGGTTTCCACCGCGCGGCCCCAGACGTTCTGGTCGATGGAGTACGGGTTCTTCTTGGTGGTCTCGATGGGCAGGCCCTTTTCCTCGGCGAAGGCGATGGCCTTGTCGCGGGTGAGGGCGAGGTCGCGGACCGGTGCGATGCACTTCAGGTCCGGGCCGAGGGTCTGGATGCCCACTTCGAAGCGGACCTGGTCGTTGCCCTTGCCCGTGCAGCCGTGCGCAACGGTGGTGGCGCCGAATTCGCGGGCAGCCTTGACCAGGTGCTTGACGATGACCGGGCGGGAGATGGCGGACACCAGCGGGTAGTGGCCCTGGTAGAGGGCGTTGGCCTTCAGCGTGGGCATAGCGTATTCGTTGGCGAATTCGTCGGAGGCGTCGGCCACGTAGGCTTCGACGGCGCCGCAACCCAGGGCGCGCTGGCGGATGGTCTCGAGGGACTCGCCGCCCTGTCCGACGTCAACCGCCACGGCGATGACCTCAGCGCCGGTGGCTTCACCGATCCAGCCGATGGCTACGGACGTGTCCAGGCCGCCGGAATAGGCCAGCACAATGCGTTCAGTCACTTTAAATGCTCCTTGTTGGGGGTTTGGTAATTGTTGTCTTCAAGCTTATTGCCCGGCTTCCTCGGCCAGCTGCAGGAAGCGGGCTGCGAGGTCGGGGCCGCCCAGCGGGTCCCGGGACACCAGCAGCACGGTATCGTCACCGGCGATGGTGCCCAAAATGGACGGCATCACCGAGTGGTCGATGGCCAGGGCCAGGAAATTGGCGGCTCCCGGCGGGGTGCGGAGTACGGCGATGTTGGCCGAGGCCTCCGCGGTGACCAGGAGTTCGCTGCAGAGCCTGGCCAGCCGGGCGTCCAGGATTTCCTGGCTCACCCCGCTCTTGGCGGCCCGCTCGCCGCCCTCGCCGGGGACGGCGTACACCAGCACGCCTTCCTTGCCGCGGACCCGGACCGCGCCGAGTTCCACGAGATCCCGGGACAGCGTGGCCTGGGTGACCTGCACGCCGTCGTCCGCGAGCAGGGCCGCCAGCTCCGCCTGGGACCGCACGGATTCACCCGTGAGGATGGCCGTGATGCGTGCCTGGCGGGCAGTTTTGGTGGCCGGGCTGGAGCCCGGCACCGCCGGTTGGGCTGACACTAGAACGTGCTCTCTCCGGTGCCTTCGACGGGAGCAAGGCCATCCACGAATGCCAGGCCGGACCGGTGCATCAGCCAGGCCATCAGGGCCTTCTGGGCGTGGAGCCGGTTTTCGGCTTCGTCCCAGACGATGGATTGCGGGCCGTCGATGACGCCGGCGGAGATTTCGTAGCCGCGGTAGGCAGGGAGGCAGTGAAGCACGACGGCGTCTTCCGCAGCCTGTGCCATGGCCTCCTCATCGACGGAGTACTCGCGGAACAGCTGCAGCCGGGCTTCCTTCTCGGCTTCCTGGCCCATGGACACCCATGTGTCTGTTGCGACGACGTCGGCCCCTTTCAGCGCCGCCGCGGCGTCCGTGGTGATCAGGACTGAACCGCCGGTCTCTGCCGCACGTTCCTGCGCTTCGGCCACCACGTCATCGGCCGGGAGGTAGCCTTCGGGCCCGGCGATCCGGACGTGCATGCCGGCCGTGACACCGGCCAGGAGGTAGGAGTTGGCCATGTTGTTGGCGGCGTCCCCGAGGTAGCTCATGGTGAGGCCCTTGAGTTCGCCCTTGTGTTCCTTCACGGCCAGCAGGTCCGCGAGCAGCTGGCAGGGGTGGTAGTCATCGCACAGGGCGTTGATCACCGGCACCGCGGAGTTTTCCGCCATCGCCACCAGGCCGGCGTGCGGACCGGTCCGCCAGACGATGGTGGAGACCATGCGCTCCAGGACCTTGGCGGTGTCCTCCACGGATTCCTTGTGGCCGATCTGGGCTTCGCCGGGATTGATGATCAGGGCGTTGCCGCCCATGTCCGCGATGCCGGTGGCAAACGAGACCCGGGTCCGGGTGGAGGTCTTGTCGAAGATCACGGCAACGGTCTTGCGGCCGCTTCCCGTTGCGGCGAACGGCTGGACGCTGTACGGATCGGCCTTCATGCGGATGGCAAGGTCCAGGACCTCCGCCTGCTCGGCGGGGCTGAGGTCTGTGTCCTTGAGGAAGTGCCGGGTGGTGCCGGTGGCTGTTGTCACTGGGCGTCCTTAGCTGCTTGGAGGATGGCCGGGAATGCGGCGAGGAAGGTGTCAGCCTGTGCACTGGTGAGGACCAGCGGCGGCGCCAGGCGGATGGTGCGCGGACCGGGGCTGTTGACGATGAAGCCGGCGTCAAGGCCAGCCTGCACCACGGCCGGTGCCACGTCCGCATCCAGGTCGAAGCCGATCAGGAGGCCTTCGCCCCGGACTTCGATGACGCCCGGGATGGCGGCCAGCGCTGAACGCAGGTGCTCCCCCACCGAGGCGACGTTCGCCAGGACATCCTGGCTTTCGATGGCATGCAGGGTGGCGAGTGCTGCCGCAGTGGCCACGGGGTTGCCGCCGAAGGTGGTGCCGTGCTGGCCTGCACTCAACAACGACGACGTCCCCTCACCAAAGGTGATCAGCGCGCCGATCGGGAATCCACCGCCCAGGCCCTTGGCCAGGGTGACCGCGTCCGGCATGATCCCGGCGTCCTCGCTGGCCAGCCATTTGCCGGTCCGGCCGATGCCGGTCTGCACCTCATCGAGGATGAGCAGGGCGCCGGTGCGGGCGGTCAGTTCCCGTGCAGCCTTCAGGTATCCGGGCGGCAGGGGACGGACCCCGGCCTCGCCCTGGATCGGTTCGAGGAACACTGCGGCCACGGTTTCGTCAACGGCTGCCTTCAGGGCTTCGATGTCGCCGAACGGGATGTGCACCACGCCGCCGGGCAGGGGCTCGAACGGCGCGCGGTAGGCCTCTTTTGCCGTCAGCGCCAGGGCGCCCATGGTCCGGCCGTGGAAGGCACCTTCGAGCGCGATGATTTTGGTCCGTTTGGTCTCCCCGCCGCCCGAGTTGCGGCGCGCCAGCTTGAAGGCGGCCTCGTTGGCCTCGGTTCCGGAGTTGGTGAAGAACACCTTGGATCCGGCCGGCGCGTTACTGAGGGCCAGGAGCTTTTCGGCCAGCGCAATCTGGGTGGGGCTGGTGAAGAAGTTGGACACATGGCCCAGGGTGGCCAGCTGGCTGGAAATGACCGATGTGACGAAGGGGTTGGCGTGGCCCAATGCGTTGACGGCAATGCCGCCGAGCAGGTCGAGGTATTCCTTGCCGTCGGCGTCCCACACGAGGCAGCCGGCGCCGCGGACCAGGACGCGCTGCGGGGTGCCGAACACGCCCATCAAGGAGGTGGAATAGCGGGCCAGCCACTCGGATCCGCTTCTCGTTCCAGTCATAACGGAAGCTTTGGAGGCCGGACCGGCGATGGGGGCCCGGGAGTGGTCGGGCACCGCGAAGCGGGCGGGGCCCCCATCGCCGGCCGGACTCACCTCAAAAGTTTCGTTCATGCGTTCATCTCCTCGTCGGGGACGACCTGGGTGCCAATGCCCGCCGTCGTAAATGTTTCCAGAAGCATGGAGTGGGGCAGGCGCCCGTCCACGATGTGCGCACGTTCCACTCCCTCGTCGATGGCCTTGAGGCAGGCGGCCATCTTGGGGATCATGCCCGATTCGAGTTTGGGCAGCATGTCCCGCAGCTCCGAGGCCGTCAGCGAGGAAACCAGGGAGGACTTGTCGGGCCAGTTGGCATACAGGCCTTCAACGTCCGTCAGGATGACCAGCTTGGAGGCGCCCAGCGCCGAGGCGACGGCCGCAGCCGCGGTATCGGCGTTAACGTTGAGGACCTGGCCGGTGGGCTGGAAGCGTGCCGTACCGGCCACGCCGTCGCCGCCGTCCACGATCTCCGGGGCAACGGTGGAGATCACCGGGATCCGGCCGGCCTCAAGGATGTCCACAATGCCTGCCGGGTCGACGCCGACCACCTCGCCCACCAGCCCGAGGTCCACTTCTTCGCCGTCCACCACAGTCCCGGTCCGGACAGCGCGCAGCAGCCCGCCGTCTTCCCCGGACATGCCCACAGCGTAGGGCCCGTGGGAGTTGATCAGGCCCACCAGTTCGCGTCCCACCTGGCCGGTGAGGACCATCCGGACCACGTCCATGGCCTCGGGGGTGGTGACGCGCAGCCCGCCCTTGAACTCGGATTCAATGCCCAGCCGGCCCAGCATGGAGTTGATCTGCGGGCCGCCGCCGTGGACCACCACCGGGTGGATGCCCACGTGGTGGAGGAACACGATGTCCTCGGCGAAGGCGCGGCGCAGCTCGTCGTTGACCATGGCGTTGCCGCCGTATTTGACCACCATGATGGAACCGGCGAACCGCTGGATCCAAGGCAGCGCTTCGATCAGGGTGGCGGCCTTGTCCTGGGCATCGGACATGCTGGTGGTTTCACGCGTCTGGGTGTTCATGCTGTCACTTTCCGCAACGGTTTTTCCGGGGGCGCGGCTCCTAGCTGGAGTAGGCGCTGTTCTCGTGCACGTAGTCGTGGGTGAGGTCGTTCGTCCAGATGGTGGCCTCGGCGTCGCCTGCCTGCAGGTCGATTTCCACGAGCACTTCGCGGGGCTCCAGGTCCACCAGGGCGCGGTCATCGCCGATGCTGCCGTTGCGGCAGATCTGGATTCCGTTCATGGAGACGTTGAGCTGGTCCGGTTCGAAAGCGGCGTCCGTCGTACCCACAGCGGACAGCACCCGCCCCCAGTTCGGATCCTTGCCGAAGATGGCGGCCTTGAAAAGGTTCGACCGGGCCACGGACCGGCTGACGGTTTCGGCGTCGGCCTCGCTTGCCGCGTTGAAGGTACGGATGGCGATGTCGTGGCTGGCACCCTCGGCATCACCAATGAGCTTGCGGGCAAGCTCGGCGCACACCTGGGTGAGGCCGGCGCCGAAAGCCTCGGCGGACGGCACGGCGCCGGAGGCGCCGGAGGCCAGGAGCACCACGGTGTCGTTGGTGGACATGCAGCCGTCGGAGTCCGCGCGGTCGAAGGTGACCCGCGTGGCATCGCGCAGGACGACGTCGAGCATTTCCTGCTCCACTACCGCATCCGTGGTGAGGACCACCAGCATGGTGGCCAGGCCGGGTGCCAGCATGCCGGCACCCTTGGCGATGCCGCCGATGCTGAATTCCTGGCCGTCCGCGTCGGTGCCGATGAACAGCGCCGCCTTGGGCACCGAGTCGGTAGTCATGATGGCGGTGGCAGCGTTCGGTCCGCCGTCGGTGCTGAGGGCCTTGGCGGCTGCCTCAACGCCGGGGAGGATTTTGTCCATGGGCAGCTGCTCGCCGATCAGGCCGGTGGAGCAGACGAACACATCGGTGGCCGAGATACCCAGCACTTCGGCCACTTTTTCGGCCGTGCTGTGGGTGTTCTGGAAGCCTGTGGGCCCGGTGCAGGCGTTGGCTCCGCCGGAGTTCAGGATCACGGCGTCCACCCGGCCGTCGGAGACCACCTGGCGGGACCAGTGGACCGGGGCCGCAGCCACGCGGTTGCTGGTGAACACCGCGGCAGCAGCTTTTGCGGGGCCGTCGTTAACCACCAGGGCAAGGTCCGGGTTGCCGGAGGCTTTCAATCCGGCGGTGACGCCGGCGGCCCGGAAGCCAAGGGGTGCGGTAACGGTCACGGGGCTACTCCCTGCAGGTCAAGGCCGGCGGTTTCCGCCAGGCCGAGTGCGATGTTCATGGACTGCACGGCGCCGCCGGCGGTCCCTTTGGTGAGGTTGTCGATGACACAGGTGACAATCACGCGGCCGGTGTGCGCGTCAAAGGCAAGCTGCATGGCCGCGTGGTTAGACCCCTGGACGGCCTTAGTGGCGGGCCACTGGCCTTCGGGCAGGACGTGCACAAACGGTTCGTCGTCGTACGCGTCGGTCCAAGCCTGGCGCAGCTGTTCGGCGGAAGTGCCGGGTTTAACCCTGGCAGTGGCGGTGGTGAGGATCCCGCGGCTCATGGGCGCAAGTGTGGGAGTGAAGGAAACAGTCACTTGCTCCCCCGCCGCATTGGACAGGCCCTGTTCGATTTCGGGCGTGTGCCGGTGTCCACCGCCCACACCGTAGGGGCTCATGGAGCCCATGACCTCGGAGCCGATCAGGTTCACTTTTGCTGCCTTGCCCGCGCCGGAGGTGCCGGAGGCGGAAACGATGACGACGTCGTCGGGCTCAAGGAGGTGCGCTGCGAACCCCGGCGTGAGGGCCAGCAGGGCCGACGTCGGATAGCAGCCGGGCACGGCGATGCGGCTGGCGCCTTTGAGCGCTTCACGCTGTCCCGGCAGTTCCGGCAGGCCGTAGGGCCAGGTTCCGGCATGGGCTGAACCGTAGAACTTCTCCCAGGCGGCCGGGTCCTCCAGGCGGTGGTCGGCGCCGGCGTCGATCACCAGCGTCCCTTCCGGAAGCTGGGCAGCAATCTCTGCGGAGGCGCCGTGCGGCAGTGCGAGGAAGACCACGTCGTGGCCGGAGAGGTTCTCCACCGTGGTGTCCTCCAGGATGCGGCTGGACAGTCCGTGCAGGTGCGGCTGCAGCTCGCCGAGGCGCGAACCGGCATTGCTGTGCGCTGTGATGGCCCCGATGGTCACATCCGGGTGGCCCGCGAGGAGGCGGAGGACCTCTCCCCCGGCGTAGCCGCTGGCGCCTGAGACTGCAACAGAAATAGTCATGGTTCCACCTTACAGCAAAAGTATTCACTAGGCCCGATATTTATGCATACGCCCGCGTTCCTCCCTCAGACTTAACGGCCGAAGGCCTGCCGTATCCTGAGTAGAGGGTGATCCTGACCGTGCAGTCCGAATGTCGGCTGCAATGTTGCCCGCAACAGTCACGAGGCGTCTTTGACCACCACCCTACCCACTTCCGTCCGCCGTGGCCCGCGTGTCCGGCAGCCGAACGCCGTAGTCCTGAGCTACTCCGAACTCTTGAAAGCCGTCAAAGCCGAAGGCCTGCTGGAACGGCGCGTGGGTTTCTACGCCACACTGTTCTCGGTCCTGGTCCTCCTCATGGCAGCCGCGTGGTTCGGCTTCGCCCTGATCGGGGACAGCTGGTTCCAACTGCTGATTGCGGCCGCCGTCGGCGTTCTCTGCACGCAGCTCAGCTTCCTCGCCCACGAGGCCGGCCACCGGCAGATCTTTGCCTCCCGGCGCGCCAACGACTGGTCAGCGCGCCTGCTGGCCACGTCCGTGGCCGGGATCAGTTATTCCTGGTGGGAACAAAAGCACGGCGCGCACCACAACCACCCCAACGTGGTTTCCAAGGACCCGGACATTGCCACCGGCGCCATCGCTTTCCACGCCGAGGGCGCGGCCACCAGGCAGGGCCCGCTGTCCTTCCTGACCAGGAAACAGGGCTGGTTCTTCTTTCCGCTGCTCCTGCTCGTTGGGCTGGGCCTGCAGATAGATTCCGTGCGCTTCATTATGCGCAGGGCAAAGGTCACGCACCGCTGGGTGGAGATTCCCATCCTCGCCGTCCGGCTGGCCCTGCTCCCGGTCCTGGCTTTCACCTTCCTGCCACCGGGAATGGCGGCCGCTTTCATCGGCGTCCAGCTGGCGGTCTTCGGTTTTTACATGGGGGCCTCCTTTGCCCCCAACCACAAGGGCATGCCTGTCCTGCCGGCGGACAGCAGGGTGGACTTCTTCAGCCGCCAGGTCCTGACCTCACGGAACATTTCCGGCGGCCGTTTTATGGACATCCTGCTGGGCGGGCTGAACCGCCAGGCGGAACACCACCTCTTCCCGGACATGGCACGGCCCCAGCTGGACCGGGCGGCCGCCATTGTTCGTGAGTATTGCAGCAAGCACCAGGTTCCCTATACCGAGACCACTTTGCTGCAGTCCTACGGCATCATCGTGCGCTACCTCAACCAGGTGGGGCTTGCGGCAGGACGCCACTTCGAGTGCCCCATGGCAACGGTTACGCGCCGCTACTGAACAGCCCCGCCGCGTCGCAGGTGGAGCCTAGGATGGGTGAACCGGGCCAGGAAATCCCCGCCCGTGGAAGGAAACCCATGACGCACGCAATTGTCGCCGGGCAAGCCGGCGGTCCCGAAGTCCTCTCCTATGTTCCGGTTGAGCGCCCTGTTCCCGGTCCTGGGCAGCTGCTGGTCAAGGTGGCCGCGGCCGGAGTGAACTTCATTGACACGTACAAGCGCAGCGGCGTGTACAAGGTGCCGTATCCCTTCATCCCCGGTTCCGAGGCGGCCGGAACGGTGGAGGAGGTGGGTGAGGGCGTCACAGCCTTTGTTACCGGCGACCGTGTTGCCACCGCCGAAGGCCAGGACTGCTATGCGGGTTATGCCCTGGTGGAGGCTGACAAAGCTCTGCCCGTGCCTGACGGCCTTGATGATTTCACGGCCGCCGCCCTCCCGCTGCAGGGCCTCACGGCGCACTACCTGATCAACTCCACCTTCAAGGTTGAGGCCGGCCATAACGTCCTGCTGCACGCCGGCGCCGGCGGAGTGGGGCTCCTGCTGATCCAGCTCCTGAAGGCAAAGGGCGCCCGGGTGATCACCACGGTGTCCACCGACGAAAAGGAAGCCCTCGCCCTCGACGCCGGGGCGGACCATGTCCTGCGCTACGACGGCTTCGCTGATCGGGTCCGGGACCTCACGGACGGCCGCGGCGTGGACGTTGCCTACGACGGCGTGGGCAAGGACACCTTCGACGGTTCGCTCAGCTCATTGCGGGTGCGCGGCACTTTGGCTTTGTTCGGCGCTGCTTCGGGTCCTGTCCCGCCCGTGGATCCGCAGCGGCTCAATGCCGGCGGATCGCTGTTCCTGACCAGGCCCACCATGGGCCACTATCTGCAGGACGCAGCAGAACGCCGCTGGCGGTCGGACGAAATTTTCGCCGCAGCAGCCAACGGAAGCTTGAAGGTCCGGATCGGCGCACGCTACCCGCTGTCCCAGGCGGCCCAGGCGCACCGCGACCTTGAGGGCCGGAAGACCACCGGAAAGGTCCTCCTGGTTCCGTAGCAGGCATCAGCTGACATACAGAAAGGTCCCCGCTGCCAGGATGAACTCATCCGGGCAGCGGGGACCTTCCGCGTGTTAAGGCTGCGCTGCCTACCGCTGCACCGCGCCGAAGCGTTCAGCGGCGAGGGCCACGGCGCTTTCCCGTGCAGCCGATGCTTCGTCCGCTGTCAGGGTGCGGTCGTCGGCACGGAACCGGAGTCCGAAGGCCAGTGATTTCTTGCCGTCCTCGATCCCCTTGCCGGCGTAGACGTCAAAGAGTGCAACGTCTTCCAGGAGTTCGCCGGCGCCTTCCCGGAGTGCGGCAAGCACGTCGTCGGCCGGGATGTCCGCAGGAACCACGAGCGCTACGTCCTGGGTGGCCACCGGGAACGAAGAGATGTGGCGGGCCACAATCACATCGGGCGCGGCGTCGAACAGTGCGTCGGCGTTGAGCTCCAGGGCCACGGACCGGGCCGGCATGTCCGATGCCGCCAGCAGCTTGGGGTGCAGCTCGCCGGCGTAGCCCACCAGTTCTCCGGTGCGCAGGGAGAGCCTGGCCGTCCGGCCGGGGTGGAATGCCTGGTGGCTGCCCTGGCTGACCACGAGCTCCACGCCCAGGACGTCACCGGCAAGCCGGGCGATGTCCAGGGCGTCAGCCCAGTCCCACACACGCGGAGCGTGCGCGGCGGCGGCCGGCGAATCATGCCCGGTGAGGACCACGGCGACGTGGAACGGCTGGGCGGGGACGCCGTCGTACAGGGCATCCAGCACCTCATCGGAGGGCTTCATGCCCAGCGGCGGGATGGATTCGGTACCCATCTTCTCGGCGGGCAGGAACACCAGGCCGGACTCGTAAAGCGCCAGGTCGCGGAAGCCGCGCGAGTGGTTCCGCTTGGCCACCTCGATGAGCCCGGGCAGGACGGAGGTCCGCAGGAAGCCCTGCTCCTCGCTGATCGGGTTGGCCAGCTTCACAGCCGTACGGCCCGCACCCTGTTCCGCCACGCCGAAGGTGTCGTTCGCGGCCTTAGACACAAACGGGTAGGACAGGACCTCGGTGAGGCCCGCATCGGCCAATGCCTGGATGAGGCGGCGGCGCTGCTGCTGCACGCGGGTCAAGCCGCGCCCGGGAGGTGCCACGGGCAACGTCGCGGGAATCTTGTCGTAGCCCACCAGGCGGGCGATCTCCTCGGAGAGGTCCTCCTTGGTCTCAAGGTCGTTCCGCCAACTGGGGGCAGTGACGCTCCAGCCGCCGTCGTGCTTTACGACTGCAGCGCCGAGGTCCTCGAGGGAGGTGACAATCTGCTCTTCGGTGAAGTCGATGCCGATCCGGGCGGCAGCAAAGTCTGCGGGGAGATCGATGGTCACGGTGTCCGGGGCCGTTCCTACGTCGGTTCCTGCCTCGTCTGCCGTGCCGCCTGCGAGCTCCACGAGCAGGTCCACCACGCGCTGGGCGGCGATGCCGGCCACCTGCCAGTCAACGCCGCGTTCGAAGCGCTTGGACGCTTCGGACGGGAGCTTGTGGCGGCGGCGGGAACGGGAGATGGACACCTCGTCGAAGTGCGCAGCTTCCACCAGGATGTTCGACGTCGTGTCGCCCACCTCGGTGGCCGCACCGCCCATGACGCCGGCGATGCCGATGGCGCCGGAGTCGTCGGTGATCAGCAGGTCCTCGGGGTCAAGGGTGCGCACCTTGTCATCGAGGGTAGTGATCTTCTCGCCGGCCGCGGCACGGCGCACCACGATGTCTCCGGACAGCTTGTCCAGGTCGTAGCAGTGCGTGGGCTGGCCAAGTTCGAGCATCACGTAGTTGGAGATGTCCACCGGCAGGGAGATGGAGCGGATGCCGGCCAGCCGGAGCCGGGACACCATCCACTGCGGGGTGGGCCTGGTGGCGTCCACGCCGCGGACGGTCCGGGCCACGAAGCGGTCGCAGCCCGGCTTGCCGTAGATGGGCGCGTCGTCGTTGAGCTTGACGCCGTAGCCGCCGGCGAGCTCCTCCCGAGCGGTTACGCGGGATGCGGGATCGGTGAAAGTCGTGCCGGTGGCGTGCGCGTATTCGCGTGCCACGCCGCGGATGGAGAAGGCGTAGCCGCGGTCCGGGGTGACGTTGATTTCGGCGGCTTCGTCGTAGAGGCCGAGCAGTTCCATGGCGTCGGTGCCGATTTCGGGGTCCAGCCCGATGCGCGACAGCACCAGGATGCCGTCGTGGTCCTCGCCGATGCCCAGTTCGCGGACGGAGGCGATCATGCCGGCGGAGAGGTGGCCGTAGGTTTTGCGCGCGGAGATATGGAAGTCGCCCGGCAGCACGGCGCCCGGCAGCGTGACCACCACTTTGTCGCCCTCAACGAAGTTGTGGGCGCCGCAGATGATGCCCTGCACGCCAGAGGGGTCGATGCCCTTGCCGGTGAGCGTCTGCTCCTGCCCCTCGGGGACAACGCGGACCTGGCACCAGTTGATGGTTTTGCCGTTGGTCTGCGGTTCCTTGACCAGGCTCAGGACCTGGCCCACCACAATGGGGCCCTTCAGGGTGTCCGTGGGACGGTGGACGTCTTCTTCCTCAAAGCCCACCTTGACCAGTTCGGCCATCACGTCTTCGGCCGTTGCTCCGGCCGGTACCTCCGCGAATTCACGCAGCCAGGAAATTGGGATACGCACTGTTAGATCTCCATCCCGAAGTGCTCGCTGAAACGTACATCGCCTTCGATCATGTCGCGCATGTCGCCGACTTCGTTGCGGAACATAAGGGTCCGCTCGATGCCCATGCCGAAGGCAAAACCTGAATAAACGTCCGGGTCGATGCCCGCGGCGCGGAGCACGTTGGGGTTGACCATGCCGCAGCCGCCCCACTCGATCCAGCGCGGTCCGCCCTTGGCCCCCGGGTGGAAGATGTCCAGCTCGGCGGAAGGCTCGGTGAACGGGAAGTAGTTCGGGCGCAGCCGGATCTGGGCTTCGTCGCCGAACATCTGCCGCGCGAAGTGCTCAAGGGTGCCGCGCAGGTCCGCCATGCTGAGCCTCTTGTCGATGGCCAGGCCCTCGAACTGGTGGAACACCGGCGTGTGAGTGGCATCGAGCTCGTCCGTACGGAACACCTTGCCCGGACACAGCACGTAGATGGGCAGTTCGCGTTCCAGCATGGAGCGGACCTGCACCGGGGAGGTGTGGGTGCGCATCAGCAGGTGTGCCTCGGGCGGCTCCACGAAGAAGGTGTCCTGCATTTCGCGGGCGGGGTGGTCCGGTTTGAAGTTCAGGGCATCGAAGTTGAACCACTCCGATTCGACTTCCGGTCCCTCGGCTATTTCCCAGCCCATGCCCACGAAGATGTCCGCGACGCGGTCCTGCAGGGTGGACAGAGGGTGCCGGGCACCAGCACGACGGCGGCGGGGCGCGGCAGTGACGTCAACGGTCTCTTCGAGGAGGATCCGGGCGTCGTTTTCGGCTTCCAGCGCTGCCGTGCGGTCCGCGAGCGCCTTGTTAACCCGGCCGCGCGAAGCGCCCATGAGCTTTCCGGCGATGGCCTTCTGGTCCTTGGGCAGCTTGCCGATTTCGCGGTTGGCAAGGCTCAGCGGCGATTTCTCACCGGTGTGCGCGAGCCTCACCGCCTTCAGCTCATCAAGGGTGGCCGCGCCGGCGATGGCGGCGGTGGCCTGGTCTACAGCGGCAGTAATGGCGGCTTCATCCGTGGGGTTCGGGATGGCGGCGCCCGGCAAAGTTTCAGTCATCTACTGTTCTTAGCTACGAGTCGTGGCTGCCGGCGGGCATTTCCGGTTTCCCGGCAGCGCTTCCGCTGGCAGGTCATGGATGAATGACCCCTAATTCACGTGCAAATATCGGTTCATTCAATGACCAGGTCAGGGCATACCGGAAAATCCGGCGGCCACTGCCCTCCAGTCTAATTGAACCGTCCAGCTACCATGGCCTCATGACACCACGGAAGCCTTTGGCGCTTCGTGCGCCGCTGACCGGGCCGCAGGTGCTGCGGCTGCTCGCGAACGCTGCCAACGGCAGCACCGTCCTGGGGCTCGCCGTGGCTGCGTTGGCACGGACGGATGTCAGCCGGGGCCCGCGCGGACTCATTATCGGCGCCGGCTACCGGTGGCGCGTGCCGTTTGCCGGAGCATTTGCTCTGGGCAACGTTATTTTGTGCCGGTGCACCGCCGGTGATTTGCTGGCCCGCCCGGAGCTGCTCGCCCATGAAGAAAAGCACTGTTCCCAGTACGCCTGGTGCCTTGGCGCCCCATTCCTCCCGCTCTATTTCCTGGCTGCCGGGTGGTCGGTGCTGCGGACCGGCAATCCCGGAACGGGCAACTTCTTCGAACGGCATGCGGGTCTTGTTGCCGGCGGTTACCCGGTCCACGGGACACCGCCCCGAAGCTTCCGCCTGCCGGGCATGATACGCCCCTCCGGAACGGAGGCGTGAACCATGCCGGGCGAAGCCGCACATCCAACCGGGGCGACGAGCCGCGATGCGGCGGGCAACGCCGTCGGACAGGCCAGTCATCAGTCCGGCGGCGATGCTTCCGTCGGGACTGTCAGCGTCACCGGGACGGGCTCGGCCGAAGCTGCCCCTGACCTGATGGTGGTTTCCATCGGAGTGGAATGCCGTGCCGATTCCGTGGCCGCGGCGTGGCAGCGGGCAGGCAGCAGTTCCGACGCCGTGGCGTCAACGTTCCGCCGCCATGGCGTTGCCGGTGCGGACATCAGGACCACTGGGCTCAACGTCCGGGCGGACCTCGTCTGGCGCGAAGGCGAAGGCCAGTCCGTGACCGGATACGTCGCCGCGAGCACCCTCACAGTGAGGTTGCGGACGCCCGGTTCAGCTTCTGCCGTTATTTCCGACGCGGTGGAGGCCGGCGGCAACGACGTCCGCCTCAACGGCCTTGAACTGACTTTTGCGGACGACGCCGAGGTCCGGGCGCGAGCGCGGGAAGCGGCGTGGCTTGACGCTCTCCGCTCGGCCGAGCAGTTTGCCCGCCTCGCCTCCGCCCGGCTGGGGCGGGTCCTTTCCATCATGGACACCGTCACGCCACAGGCGCCGGTGCCCCTCCCCCGGATGCAGCGTGCATCCTCCGTGGAAGCCCTGGCGGTGGAAGCCGGGGAAACGGCAGTGGATACGGGCATCAAGGTGGTTTCGGAGCTCAAGGCGCTGACTTGATCCGCTACCGGCGCCTGCGTGGTTCCTTGACTTAAGTTCGAACATACATTCGAATAGAGTCCATGAGATGGGACGCCCAAGCACTGATGCCGCCACCGGCCGGAGCAGCCGCCAACGGCGCCTCACCCGCGCTCCTGCCCTTGGCCGGGCTGGTCCGGTCCGTCACCACTCCTGAATTAGCCGGCATCACCTTCCACGAGGTCACCGCCAAATCGGTGCTCAACAAGGTTCCGGCAGGCTCGCGCATGCCGTTCGAATGGACTATCAACCCTTACCGGGGGTGCAGCCACGCCTGCGTGTACTGCTTTGCCAGGAAAACGCACACCTACTTGGATTTCGACGCCGGGCGTGACTTCGACAGCCAGGTGGTGGTGAAAGTCAACGCGGCGGAGGTCCTCCGGAAGGAACTGGCCCGGCCGTCCTGGGGCCGCCACCAGGTAGCACTGGGCACCAACACCGATCCGTATCAGCGTGCCGAGGGGCGATACCAGCTGATGCCCGGGATCATTACCGCCCTGGCCGAATCCGGCACTCCGCTGTCCATCCTGACCAAAGGAACCTTGCTGGCCAGGGACATTCCGCTGCTGAAGAGCGCCGCCACCCAGGTGCCAGTGGGCCTGGGCATCTCACTCGCCATGACCAACGAAGCATTGCAGGAAGCCATCGAGCCGGGCACCCCCGGTCCCCGGGCGCGGCTCAAGCTGGTCTCCCGGCTGCGCGAGGCCGGTCTCCCCTGCGGAGTCATGGCCATGCCCATCCTGCCCTGGCTCACAGACAGTGACGAAGCCCTGGATTCCCTGTTTTCCTCCCTGGCCGCCGCGGGGGCCACCGGCGTCACCGCGGGCGCCCTGTACCTGAAGCCGGGCGGCACCAAGGAGTGGTTTATGAAGTGGCTCGCAGCCAATCATCCCGGGCTGGCGGGCCGCTATGGCCGGCTCTATGGCTCAGGCTCGTACGCTTCCAAGGAGTACCGGGCGTGGCTGGCCGGCCGGGTCCGTTATTTCAAGGCCCGGTATGGTTTCTCCGATTCGTCGGGCTTCAGCCACCGGGACCTGGACGATCCCCGCAACGAAGAAGCGGAGTACCCGGCGGGCATCATCCCGGCCCCAAAACCCACAACGGCACCGGCATCCCCGACACCCGCGACGCAGGCCACCCTGTTTTAGCGCTCCGGGCTGCTGTCAGCGCTTACCCGCTGCCGGCACTTCGAGTGCCGCCAACAACTCGTGGACAATTGGGAAATCAGCCGGAATCCAGGGCAGGCCAAGGACTTCATCCTGGTCGGCCAAGGACACCCATCGAAGTTCGTCGTGGTCCTGAAGGGGCTGTGGCTCGCCTGCCAGGATCTCTGCGAACCAGACACGCATGCTGGCCCGCTCACTCAGCGGCCAGCCGGTGGGAGAGTCCGCGGCAAGCTCAGGGCCAAGGCGCACCCCGATCCCCAGCTCTTCGACCAGCTCCCGGCGGAGCGCCGACTCAGGCTCTTCACCCGGCTCAACTTTGCCTCCGGGGAACTCCCACAGGCCGGCCAGCTTCTCAGGAGCACTGCGGCGGGCCACGAGCAGCAGGGAAGGGTTCGCGAGGTGGTCCACTACAGCTCCGCCCACCACCTGTATCAGTCCAGTCACCGCCCCATTCTATGAGGGACAATGGGAAGGCCCGGGCACTCACTCCGCTTTCCCGGGAATACCTGCACCTTCCCGGGGGTTGTCCCGGTGGTCCAGGCCCTATCCAGCCCCACTGCCGTGGCTGCAGCCACTTGTATCCCAGCACCTCGAAAAGCAGGCACATGAGCAGCGTCATTCAGTCGCCCACGGCAACCAGCACCACCTCCCCCAATATCGCCCTGGCCATCATTGCGCTGGCCATGGGCGGGGTGGGGATCGGGGTCACAGAGTTCACCATGATGGGCCTGCTGAAGGAAGTGGAACAGGGCCTCACCATCAGCACCCCCGAAGCCGGGCACCTCATCTCCGCTTATGCGCTGGGTGTGGTGGTGGGCGCACCGCTGCTGGCCGCCGTCGGCGCTAAGCTTCCGCGCAAAAACCTGGCCCTCGGCCTGATGCTGTTCTTCACCGTCGCCAACCTGGCCTCTTTCCTGGCCCCCGATTACGGCTCCATGCTGGTTTCACGCTTCGCGGCCGGGCTGCCGCACGGTGCATTCTTTGGTGTTGCTGCCGTCATCGCCGCTTCGCTGGTGCCGCCCACCCGGCGTGGATGGGCGATTTCCATGGTGATGGCGGGGCTGAGCATCTCCAACGTTATCGGCGTCCCGGCGGCAACCTGGGTGGGACAAACCTACGGCTGGCGCCTGCTCTTCATCCTGGTAGGTGCGCTGGGAATGCTCACCCTGGTGCTGATCTGGCGGTTTGTTCCCTTCCAACAGGCTCATCCGGACGCCAGCATCCGCCGTGAACTCGGGGCGCTGAAGCGGCTCCAGGTCTGGCTCGCCATCCTGATCGGCATCGTGGGCTTTGGCGGCTTCTTCGCCACTTACACATACATTTCCCACACCATGACCCACGTCGCCGGCCTCCCCTCGTCGATGATTCCACTGGTGGTGGCCTTGTACGGGCTGGGCATGGTGGCAGGCAACGTGGTGGGCGGCAGGATTGCGGACAAATCCGTGATGGGAACCCTCTACAGGGTGCTGCCGGCCATCGCTGTGGCCCTGGTGGTGTATGCCATCGCCGCGCACTGGCCTTGGTCAGCCCTGGTGATGGTGTTTGTGGTGGGCGCTGCCGGGTCCATGCTGATACCGGCGCTGCAGACCCGGCTCCTGGACGCCTCCCCGGACGCCCCGTCGCTGGCTTCGTCCCTGAACCACGCAGCCCTGAACGTCGCGAACGCGCTCGGAGCATTCCTGGGCGGCCTGGTCATCGCCTGGGGTTGGGGCTATGTTGCCCCCGCACTGGTGGGAGCGTGCCTGGCCGTATTGGGCCTCGGCGTTGCCGTTGCCAGTGGCATGCTGGAACGCAAAAAACCGCTGGCCGCCTCCTGAAAAGGCGGCCAGCGGCCGGCTGGCATCGTGATGTTTCTGACGGGCAGTTGTCAGGGCCTCGGTGCCGCGGCGGCAGGCTGATGGCCGGCACCTGGGGCATCTGAACGGTGCAGGTCAGGCTCCAGGTAGATCACCCGTGCGATAGGCACTGCTGTCCGGATGCGTGACTCTGCGCTGTCGATTTCCTTGGCGATCTCCTCGCCGGTGGCGTTGCGGTTAATGGCGATTTTGGCCGCCACCAGCAGTTCCTCCGGTCCCAGGTGAAGTGTCTTGAGGTGGATGATCCGGCTGCCGTCGGCCTCGATGGCCTGTGCAATCCGCTCCACGTCATCCCGGGAAGCCGATTCGCCCAGGAGCAGGGACTTCGTCTCCAACGCCAGAATCACGGCAATCGCAACGAGCAGCAGGCCAATCATGGCCGTGCCTGCGGCGTCCCAGAGTCCGTTGCCGGTAACAAGCGTCATGCTGACGCCAATAAGCGCGAACACCAGGCCCAGGAGCGCACCCAGGTCCTCAAGCAGGATGACTGGCAGCTCAGGCTGTTTGGCACTGCGCACAAATTTGGCCCAGGACTGCTGTCCGCGTAGATGGTTCGATTCCTTGATGGCAGTCCGGAACGAGAACGATTCGGCAATGATCGCCCCCACCAGCACCGCCAGGGGAACCCACCAGAAGTCGCCCTCGATGGCATGCGGGTGCTGAAACTTCTCCCACGCCTCATACAGGGCAAACAGGCCGCCCACACTGAATAGCACAATGGAAACGATGAAGGCGTAGATATACCGCTCCCGGCCATAACCGAACGGGTGTTCCGGGCTGGCGGCCCGTTGTGCCTTCTTGCCGCCCACCAGCAGGAGGATTTGGTTGCCGGAGTCCGCCACGGAGTGGATGGCTTCGGCGAGCATCGAGGACGAGCGCGTCAGGAAGTACGCAACAAACTTCAGGAGGGCGATGGTCAGGTTGGCAGCCAGAGCCGCAATAATCGCCTTTGTACCGCCACTTGCAGCCAAGGGGCTTCACCTCTTTTACGGTTTTAGGAACACTACGGAATTTGCGGACCCGGACCCCGGCTCCGCCCATAGTTACCGTACCCGCCC
The DNA here is from genome assembly GCF_030209335.1 of Pseudarthrobacter sp. fls2-241-R2A-168. Lineage (NCBI taxonomy): Bacteria > Bacillati > Actinomycetota > Actinomycetes > Micrococcales > Micrococcaceae > Pseudarthrobacter > Pseudarthrobacter sp. fls2-241-R2A-168. The sequence continues at coordinate 40,357 of NZ_JARVSG010000041.1, read as the reverse complement.
CAACAGCCGGCATGCATCCGCGACAGGCCCTAAGCCTGCTGACAAGCAGGGGACCCTATGTTAGCTTGAAGCTCATCGGGAGGGTTTATCCCGGTCACAATAAGGAGGAGACATGGGTTTTCTTGCTTGGATTATTCTCGGCCTCATAGTGGGGGCCATCGTTAAAGCCGTAATGCCCGGCAGGGTAGGCGGCGGTTGGGTCACCAGCCTGGTTCTGGGCGTGGTAGGCGCAATAGTAGGCGGCTGGATCGGCAGCCTGCTCTTCAATAAAGGCGATCTGGCCTTCTTCGATCTCGGCACGTGGATTCTCGCCATCGTAGGCGGCCTGGTGGTCGCCGGCATCTACGGTGCCATTACCGGACGCGGCAAGGCAACACGCTCGCCCTGAGTTCCCGGTAAATCTTCATTCTCCACCCAAGCGTGGGCTCCGGTAATCCGGAGCCCACGCTGCCGTTAAAGCCGCACTTCACTTAGCCCGGCAATGCTGCCGGGAGGTGCTGGGAGCGGGCACTGGCATAGAGGCAGACTGTGGCGGCCGTGCCGAGGTTGAGGCTTTCCGCCGCCCCGTACACAGGCACAGCCACACGGTGGTCGGCCAAGTCTAGTTCGGCCTGGGACAGCCCTTGCGCCTCGTTGCCGAACAGCCAGGCCGTGGGTTTTTCCAGGTCATAGGCTGACCGGGTGCTGTCCCCCGTCAGCCGGCGCCGGGCGTTTTCGTCCTGCAGCGCGTCAAGGTTGAGGGAACCATAGCCGTCCGCAGCCAGGATGCCGATCCCCCGGGCCCGGCACGCCTCGGCCAGTTCAGCTACATCGGCACCCAGCACCACGGGCAGGTGGAACAGGGAACCGGCCGTGGACCGGACCGCCTTGGGGTTGTAGATGTCCACGCTGGAGCCCGTGAGGATGACCGCATCTGCTCCCGCTGAGTCAGCCGCCCGCAGAACCGTTCCGGCGTTTCCCGGATCCCGGACCTGGCAAAGTACGGCAATGAGGCGCGGCCCGGCGTCGAGCACTTCCTCAAGCGCAACGTCGACGAACCGGCAGACGGCAATGATGCCCTGGGGGTTGACTGTGTCCGCCATGGCGGCCAGGACGTCGTCGGTAGCCCACCGGGCATTGGTGCCCTCGGCAAGTTCCTCGAATTCAGGAAACCGGTCCAGGCAGGCGGCACTGGCAAAAACCTCGGTGACAACGCCCGGGGCCCCGTCGGTGAGGCGCTGCTGGTGCAGCTTCAACGCTTCGCGGACCGCCTGCGGGCCTTCCGCCAGGAACTGTCCGCGCTTTAAACGGGCCGGGCGCCCTGCAAGTTTTGCCACATCCCGCACCCGATCTGCTCGGGGGTTGGAGAGTGGTAAATCCTGCGGGCGCCCGGTGTCGTTCATACAGAAAACTTTAGTGGCTGGGGCCACCAGTTCCTGAACTGTCCCGTTGCGGGTGCAGCGTTGCTAGGCAACAACCTTCTTGGCGGAGGTGTCGGCGGGCAGCGAGTCCTTGGCAACCTGGACCAGTGCGGCGAAAGCGTTGGCGTCGGAGACAGCCAGTTCGGCCAGCATGCGGCGGTCAACCTCGACCTCAGCGGCCTTCAGGCCCTGGATCAGGCGGTTGTAGGTGAGGCCATTGGCGCGGGATGCAGCATTGATGCGCTGGATCCACAGGCGGCGGAAGTCGCCCTTCTTCTTCTTGCGGTCGCCGTAGCTGTACACAAACGAGTGCAGCAGCTGCTCTTTTGCCTTGCGGTACAGGCGTGAACGCTGTCCACGGTAGCCCTTTGCGCGTTCAAGGATAACCCGGCGCTTCTTGTGGGCGTTGACCGCCCTCTTCACACGTGCCACGTGCGTACTCCTTCGAAATTCTGATCCCAAGCATCTACTGCCGGATGTCCGGCGGCCTGAGAAGGCTTTTTGGCAGGTGACTTACACCAGGTGGTGGTCAGTCAAGAACTTGGAAATTAGATGCCGAGCATCTTCCGGATGACCTTGGCGTCGCCCTTGAAGACGATCTTGTCGCCGGCGAGGCGGCGGGTCAGCCTGGAGGACTTGTGCTCGAGGTAGTGGCGGCGGTTGGCCTGCTGGCGGCGCAGCTTGCCGCTGCCGGTCAGCTTGAAGCGCTTCTTAGCACCACTGTGGGTCTTCATCTTCGGCATGGGAACCGATCTCCTTACGTGTCCGCAGGCGAGGCCTGCAGTTCTATCGCGCAGCTGCCCCAGGGGGCGGCGTGCTGGTTGCTGACTACCGAAGGGCGACCCCCGGCAGCTGTGAACTAAGTGGTCTTCTTACCAGCCGGCTTCGGCACTGCCTTGGGGGCAGGGCGGGCAGCGGGCTTAGGTGCAGCGGGCCTGGCCACCGGCTTCGGCGGAGCAGGAACGGCTGCGGGCTTCGGCGCCGCCGCTGCCGGCTTGGCAGCTTCGGGCTTCTCCGCAGCAGGCTGGGGCGCCGGTGCAGCTGCCTTGGGAGCCTCCTGCTTCGGAGCTTCCTGCTTCGGCGCTGCAGCCTTGGGAGCCTCCGCCTTCGGAGCAGCGGCCTTGGGGGCCTCCAGCTTCGGAGCTTCCGCCTTGGGAGCCTCAGCCTTGGGAGCTTCGGCTGCCTTGGCCGGGGCTTCTTCAGCAACAGGCTCGACGGCGGGAGCTGCTTCCTGTGCCGGAGCTTCCGGGGCTGCTTCCGGTTCCGTCGAAACGGTGAAACCCTCGGGCAGCAGGTCCGCGAGGGACTGTGTCAGGGGGGCCTGGTCGTCGCCGGAAACGTCAACACGGCCGGAGGCCTTGGCTTCGTTCTGTGCTTTTGCTTCAGCCCGCTGCGTTGCACGGCGTGCTTCGGCCTTGGCTTCTGCCTTGTTCTTCAGCGGGCCGACCACCATAACCATGTTGCGGCCGTCGATGCGGGGGCTGGATTCCACCACACCAACCTCAGCAACGTCATCGGCGAAACGCTGGAGCAGGCGGATGCCCATTTCCGGACGCTGCTGTTCGCGGCCGCGGAACTGGATCATGGCCTTGACCTTGTCCCCGGCGCCGAGGAAGCGCAGTGCGTGCCCGCGCTTGGTCTCGTAGTCGTGGGTGTCGATCTTCAGGCGGAAACGGATCTCCTTCAGAACAGTGTTCGTCTGGTTCTTCCGTGCTTCACGTGCCTTGACCGCGGCCTCGTACTTGTACTTGCCGAAGTCCATCAGCTTGCACACCGGAGGCTTCGCCTGAGGTGCAACTTCAACGAGATCAAGGTCGGACTCGGCGGCCAGACGCAGGGCATCCTCAATACGGACGATTCCTACCTGTTCACCTGCAGGGCCGACCAGCCGCACCTCGGGGACGCGGATACGCTCATTGATTCTTGGCTCGCTAATGTTAAAGCTCCTGTGTTGTTGTGGGATCCCGGCAAATAGAGAAGGCCCCCAATTGCCGGAGCAATCGAAGGCCTCGAGGACTGGTTGCGCGTCCCATATGGCACGCCTTGTTCGATGCCGGCGTGCGCCGGAACCAAACCAACCAGGTACCCGGCAACCTTGCATTCCATCAAACTTGCGGAACAGCGGCTGACGCGGGTGGGAGAGAACTCCGCTTGCAAACTGCATGCCATTCTACAGAAAAAAATTCCCTGCAACGCTGGCGCTGCTGGGAACCTTTGATCGTTTCGCGAACGATCCCTGAAATAACGACATCCAGTCGGTCTGTGTCAAGCTTACCAGTATGAGCACCCCAGACAGTAATTCATACGTTTTCGAGCCTGCCGCGGATGGGGCCGGTGCCGCCGCCGACGTTTCGCAGCAGATCCGCGATATTTCCGAAGTGCCGGCCATTGAGGTCATCACCACCGCCGCCGTCCACCTGATGAGCGCCGCCGCCGTCAAGCTTGGCCTGGCCGCCGAAGAGAACGCTCAGGAGCTCAAGGACCTGGACGAGGCCCGCAAACTGATCACCGCGCTGGCCGGCCTGGTCACCGCCGCAGCCCCTGAGATCGGTTCCCAGCACGCCGGACCGTTGCGTGACGGCCTGCGGTCCCTCCAGCTGGCCTTCCGCGAAGAGTCGCTGATCCCCGACGCCCCAGGCAAGGGCCCGGGCGAGAAATACACCGGCGCAGTCAACTAACGCCGCACCAGCCAAGCACTGACGACGGCGGGCCGACCTCACGGGGAAGGCCCGCCGTCGCGCTTTAACTCTTCCTGCCCCTCTTCATGCCGTGATTTTGCTTCTACGGCGCCGCTGGAGGGCCAGTCCCACGAGGCACAGCGCCACGCCCGCGGCGCCCACCGAGACAAAACCTCCGGACGGACCCACCTGGTCGATGAAGACCCCCGCCAACGGCGCGCCCATCGCCACACCAGCTGTGAGGGCGGAGCCGTACCAGCCCATGGCCTCGCCCCGCCGCTCCTCGTCCACGAGGTCCGCCACCTTCTCGGATGCGGAGGAGAGTACCGGTGCGCAGAGGAGCCCCGGCAGGATCGAAACGAGGGCGAGGGTCCAGGTGTCGTGGGCGAAGCCCATCGGGATGGTCAGGGCCGCCATCCCCAGGAGCAGGACGATAGGCGGGACAGGCCGGTGCATGGCGCCGTAGATAAGTCCGCCCACTACTGAGGCCGCGCACCAGAACAGGAAAACGATGCCGATTTCGGCCTGGTGTCCGCCGGTTTCGAGCGCTGCAACGATTCCCACGTCGGTGCCGCTAAGGACCATACCCGCTCCGGCGGCAACGGCGAAGAGCGCTGCAACAGTGGCGGTGAACCACGTGAAGTTGCCTGCCACCTTCGCCCTGAGGCCCGCGCTGCGGGCAGTGTGGGCAGCGGCCGGGGCAAGGTCCGCGGCGGCTTCCTGCAGGTGGGCGGGAGCGGTGGAGACGACGGCGGCCTCCGCCGCGCGCTGCTGGTCCGCCTCGCAGTCGCCCGCGGTCGAAGCGCTGCGGGTGGGCGGGTTGAACCACATCAGGAACAGGCCGGCCAGGGACGTGGAAACGCCCACGATTGTCAGGCCGGCAATGCTGAAGCCGCTGGTGGCGACGATGGCTCCGGCGGCGGGACCGATCATGAACACCACTTCGGTGGTGATCGCATCGAGGGCGAAGGCAGTACGCCGCTGGTCGCCGTCGGCCAGCACGCCCAAGGACTGCCGTACCACGCTGAAAATGGGCAGTGTGAGCAGTCCGCCCACAAAGACCAGCGGCAGGAGCCACTCGTAGGGCACATGCGGTACGACGGACCAGATCACGGTCTCGGACACCACCGACGGGATGAGTGCCTTGCGCAGGCCCACCGTATCCACCCGGCGGCCCCGCCAGGGCGCACCGAGGGCGATGCCGATGGTCATCACGGCGGCGGCCGTACCCGCGGCGGCGTATCCCTGGCCCAGGGTGAGGACGATGTGCAGGGTCAGCAGCACACCGGCAGCCGAGTGCGGAATGCGGGCAATCATGCCCACAAGGAGCAGCCGCCTGATGGGCCGCACGGCGAGCAACTCCCGGTAGAGAGCGAAATTCACGAAAGAATCCTTCGGTCTGCCGCAGCCGGCCGGGGATCCCCCTCCTCGCCGCAGCTAGTTTTCAGCGCGCCGCAGTTTTACCTCGATGGAGTCGACCCGCTCACCAAACAATACATTCCGGGACCACTGGGCCTGGAGTCCTGCCACCAGTTCCTGCACCGCCGCGGCGTCCAGGCCGTCCTCCAGGTACAGGACCACCTGCAGCTCGGGACCGGCGCCTCCGCCGGAAAGGACGGACCCGTCAGCGGTACGCGAAGCTACTCCCCTGCCCGGCAGGAGCTCCAGGCTCCGCACGGCGGGGAAGCCGGCCGCAGCCTCCCGCATCTGGCGTGCAAGGACCTCATCTGTGTAGGAAGGGATCCAGTCCTGCTGCTGGGCCAAGGCCCACAGGGCCGGGCGCCGGACCACAAAAGTGACGGTCGAGCCCGGGTCAAGGACCAGCAGTTCAGCCCCTTCCGCCACGGCCGAAAGGGCCGCGCGGGCGGCGTAGACCGCTACCGGCCGCGCCTCCGGGTGCCACGCGCTGAGTGCCTCGGCGGATGTGAACGCCGGCATGGCGGTCCGGCCGTCGGCGGCTTTGAGGGTCACCAGTGCCATGTCCGCCTGCTTGTCGGCGTGCAGGCCGTCCTGGCCTTCGGCTTCTTCGGCAAGCTGGGCAACGATCGGGATAAAAACCCGGGCGGTTGCGAGGGAGCCAACGACAGCCGCCTCGTCCCCCTGTCCCGCCTTCAGAGCAGCAAGTGCGGCGACATAGCCGGTGTCGGCCAGTCCGTCGTCGTCCTCAAAATTGTGGATTTTGGCATCGTCCCCGGCCAGGCTCCGGCCCGCCCAGGGCTGGCCGGCCGAGTCGGTGGCACCCCCGGCACCGGACAGCGCCGCGGCGATGTGGCCCGGGAGGTGGCGCTGTGCAGGGGTGCCGGATCCGGGTTCGGTGCTGGACATGTCGTGGCTGCTCGTTGCTTCCGGCAGGCTAGCGGCGGCCGGCGACGTCGAGGGCTTCGGGCAGGGTGAAGGCACCGGCGTACAAGGCCTTGCCGACGATGGCTCCTTCAACCCCTAGAGGCACCAGGGAACGCAGGACTTTAAGATCGTCCAGGCTGGAAATACCGCCGGAGGCCACCACAGGCTTGCCGGTCTTTTCGACCATTTGGCGGAGCAGTTCCACGTTGGGTCCCTGCAGGGTCCCGTCCTTGGTCACGTCGGTGACCACGTAGCGCGAGCACCCAGCCTCCTCAAGCCGGCCGAGCACGTCCCAGAGGTCCCCGCCTTCCTTCGTCCAGCCGCGGCCGGCCAAGGTGGTTCCGCGGACATCGAGGCCGACGGCGATCTTGTCACCGAAGCGTTCGATGGCCCGCTGGGTCCATTCAGGGTTTTCCAGTGCTGCCGTACCAAGGTTGACGCGCGCCACGCCCAGGTCCAGGGCGGCTTCGAGTGATGCGTCATCGCGGAGGCCGCCGGAGAGTTCCACCTTGATGTCCAGCCTGCCCACTACTTCGCGCAGCAGCTCCGCGTTGGAGCCGCGGCCGAAGGCGGCGTCCAGGTCCACCAGATGGACCCACTCGGCACCCTGCTGCTGCCAGTTCAGTGCCGCTTCCAGCGGGGTTCCATAGCTTGTTTCACTGCCGGCTTCGCCTTGGACCAGCCGGACGGCCTGGCCGTTGACGACGTCGACGGCGGGCAGCAGTTCAAGGACCGGCAGGTCGGTAGCGGTGTTCATCAAAATCCTCGAAAGTTGGGGGAACGGGTCAGGGTCTGGCTTAGTTGGCCGGCAGCGTCAGCAGATAGGCGGCCAGCAGCGCCATGCCCGCCAGGACGTAGAAGGAAACCTGCGTCCAGAGCGGTTTGTGCTGCTGCCGGAACGAGATGCCGCCGCCAATGAGCAGGCCGGCGAGGCCCATCAGCAGGACAGACCACACTAGGCGCCGCCGCCGGCGGTCTCTTCGGCATCCGGCGCCCGGTCACCTGAGTCCGCGGCGGTTGCGTCCGTGCTGCTTGCTCCTGCGTTGCCTGCCTCAGCCGGCCGGCGCAGGGCATCCACCCAGTTGCGCAGGAGCTGCGCACCGGCGTCGCCGGACTTTTCCGGGTGGAACTGGGTGGCGCAGAGCGGGCCGTTCTCGACGGCGGCGATGAACGGGGCGCCATGCTCGGACCAGGTGACCAGGGGCGGGGCCATCCGCGGCTGGATGATATCGAAGTTCCATTCCTGCACCCCATAGGAGTGCACGAAGTAGAACCGCTCGTTTTCGACGCCGGCAAAGAGCTTTGAGCCCTCCGGCACCTTGACTGTGTTCCAGCCCATGTGGGGAACAACATCTGCGGGAAGGAGTTCCACTTTGCCGGGCCATTCGCCGATGCCTTCGGCTTCGGTGCCGTGTTCCACACCGGCTTCGAACAACACCTGGAGGCCTACGCAGATGCCCAGGACCGGGCGGCCGCCGGCGACGCGGCGGCCGATGAGGCGGATGCCGTCCACAGCCTTGAGCTCACGCATCACGGTTTCAAAAGCGCCGACGCCGGGAACCACCAGGCCGTCAGCGTTCAGGACATCCTCGGGCTTGGAGCTGAGGATTACCTCGGCGCCCGCGCGCTCCAGGGCACGGACTGCAGAGCGAACGTTTCCCGAACCGTAGTCCAGCACCGTGACGGTGGGCTTCCCCTCGGGGGACGGCAGCTTCTGTGAAGCTGCCGGATCGATGATGGCGCCGTCGCGCAGGACCTGGCCGCTCACAGCGCACCCTTGGTGGAGGGAATGCCTTCGACGCGGGGATCGGATTCAACGGCAGCGCGGAGGGCGCGGGCGAAGGCCTTGAACTGGGCTTCGACGATGTGGTGCGGATCCCTGCCGGCGATCACGTTCATGTGGAGGCAGATCCCGGCGTGCAGGGTGATGGCTTCAAAGACGTGGCGTGTCAGCGAGCCGGTGAAGTGCCCGCCGATCAGGTGGTATTCCTGGCCTGCGGGTTCGCCTCCGTGCACCAGGTACGGGCGGCCGGAGACATCGACGACGGCGTGGGCCAGCGCTTCATCCAGGGGCACGGTGGCTTCACCGAAGCGGCGGATTCCCGCTTTGTTGCCCAGGGCGGTGCGCAGTACTTCACCAAAGGTGATGGCAACGTCCTCCACGGTGTGGTGGACGTCGATGTGGGTGTCGCCGGTGGCCTTGACCGTGAGGTCGATGAGCGAGTGCTTGCAGAGCGCGGTGAGCATGTGGTCGTAGAACGGCACCGAGGTGTCGATGTCCGAGATGCCGGTACCGTCGAGGTTGATCTCCACGAGCACGGAGGACTCGCTGGTGGCACGCTCCATGCGCGCCGTCCTGGCCGCAGTGGATCCGATGGAACTCATGGTCAAGTGTCCTTTGGGAAGAAGGAGTGGTTCAGGGCGCCCAGCGCCAATACTTCCAGTCTAGGCGGGAAGCTTCGACTGGCCGGCAAGGATGCTTTCCAGCGACGTGAGGAACGCTGTGGTTTCGGCCTTCGTGCCCGCGGTGACGCGAAGGTGGCCCGGGATCCCGACGTCGCGGATCAGCACGCCTGCCTCGAGCAATTCCTGCCAGACCTGGTGCGGGTTCTCGAGCCCGCCAAAGAAAACGTAGTTGGAGTCCGAGGCGGCGGGCTTCAGGCCCATCCTGGTCAGCTCCACCACGATCCTGTCGCGCTGTTCTTTGATGTCCTCAACGTCCGCCATCAGGGCCTCGCGGTGCTGAAGGGCTGCCAGCGCGGTGGCCTGGGTGATGGCGGACAGGTGGTACGGCAGCCGGACCAGGCGCAGGGCATCGGTGACTTCCGGTGCCGCGGCCATGTAACCGAGGCGGGCCCCCGCCAAGGCGAAGGCCTTGCTCATGGTGCGCGAGACAATCAGCCGTTCGCGGCCTGGCAGGAGGGTGAGAGCGCTGGGCGTTCCGTCATGGGCGAACTCATGGTACGCCTCGTCCACAATGACAATCGTCTGGCTGGCTTCGCCGGCCTCGTACACCGCCTCCACCACGTCGAGCCCAAGGCCGGTTCCGGTGGGGTTGTTTGGAGAGCAAAGGAAAACAATATTGGGTTGCAGTTCCTTGACCTGCAGGGCGGCCGATTCCGCGCTCAGGCCGTAGCCCTCCGCCCGGTCACCCACGATGTATTCGGTGTCCGTGCCGCTGGCCAGCAGCGGGTACATGGAGTACGTGGGCGGGAAGCCCAGTGCCGTGCGGCCGGGTCCACCGAAAGCCTGGAGGATCTGCTGGAGGACCTCGTTGGAGCCGTTGGCCGCCCAGACGTTCGACTCATCCAGCCCGTGCCCCAAGTACTCCGCCAGGGCCTTGCGCAGCTCGGTAAATTCCCGGTCCGGGTAGCGGTTCAGGCCTGCGGCAGCTTCCGTTACTGCGGCGCTGATGGCTGCGCGGACGTCCGCGGGAACGCCATGGGTGTTCTCGTTGACATTGAGGAGGATGGGAACATCCAGCTGGGGCGCACCGTAGGGGGTCAACCCACGAAGGTTGTTGCGGAGGGGAAGCCGGTTCAGGCGCTCTAGCTGGTCATTCACCTGAACAGTTTAGTGCCCGTGCAGGAGACCGGAAAATGTGACGGTGCCCTGTTCGCGCTCAGCGTGCAGCTAGCGCGTGGGCACGTAGAGCTGCTGCCCGGGGTGCACCGCTCCGGCGCTCAGGTTGTTGAGCTGCACGATGTCCGCCACCACGTCCCGCGCATCCCGCTCCGGGTCAACGGTTCCGGCAATGGCCCACAGCGACTGGCCCGGCTGCACGGTGACGGTGACCGTGGGGGTAATGGAAAGGTCTGCGGCGGAATCCGAGGCCTTGGCCGGCGAGTTGAAGAAGCCTGCCAGGGAGAGCAGCAGAGCCGCCAGCAGCACCAGGGGGATGCCGATCAGAACCACCTTCCCGCGGCGGGTGAGCCGCAGCGGCGGCTGGGGCGCAGGACGATCGGACTGCCGGCGGACCGGCTGCGACATCAGTTGATGCACCGAAAGAAGCTGCGGACGTGAACCCTGTGAAGCAGATGTAGCTGACATGAACTGAGCCCTCCTGGACCTGACCGTGCTGCCCGATGTCCTTCCCAGCTGCCCCCGATGCGCCCGGAACTGATCCGGATCTTCGAATGGCTTCAAGCGGAGTAGAACAAATGTTCGAACTTTGCTTTCTCTGTTTTAGCACTTATCAACGAATAATGTCGAGACTCGCTAGAACAAATGTTTGAAAATGCCATGTGGCTGGCCTAGCTTTGAAGACAAGAACAACCACCTCTGAAGTTGATCAGCAGGGTCTGACAATTACGGCGGCTACTCCGGGTCCGGGCCGAAATGCCGGGGCAAACTGAAAGGCATTGGCGAATATGGCAGCAGCAGCCGCCGGGGGCAGGGCAACCTCCCAACCGAAGAAGACCGCCAAGGGCCTGACGCCGCGGCAGAAGAAAATCCTCGAAACCATCCAGCGCTCGGTTAATGACAACGGCTATCCGCCGTCCATGCGGGAAATCGGCGATACCGTGGGCCTGGCCAGCCTCTCCAGCGTCACCCACCAGCTGTCGCAGCTGGAAAAACTCGGCTACCTCCGCCGCGACCCGAAAAGGCCCCGCGCCATGGAGGTGCTGATGCCCCTGACACTTGACGGGAGTGCCCCCAAGCCGGCATCGGAGCCGTCCGCCCTCTTGCCGGGCACCAGCGCGACAGTGACCCAACTTCCCACCGCCATGGACACTGCCATGGTTCCCCTCGTGGGCCGGATCGCCGCCGGCGGTCCTATCCTGGCCGACCAGGTGGTGGAGGATGTCCTGGCGCTCCCCCGGCAGCTGGTGGGCCAGGGGGAACTGTTTATGCTCAAGGTGGCTGGCGATTCGATGGTGGACGCCGCGATCTGCGACGGCGACTGGGTAGTGGTACGCCGCCAGGCGGACGCCGCGAACGGCGATATCGTCGCGGCATTGCTGGACGACGAAGCGACGGTCAAGACCTTCCGCCAGCGTGATGGCCACACGTGGCTGCTGCCGCAGAACACCCAGTACGAACCCATCCTGGGCGACCACGCCACCATCATGGGCAAGGTCGTCTCAGTACTCCGCTCGCTCTAGGCAGCGGCTTCAGCTAAACAGCGATATCAGCCCTTTGCCGGCAGCGCGAAGGCGCTGCCGGCAAAGTGAAGGTGCTGTCGTCAGGCGTTCTCCCCTGCCAGCCGTTCCAGGGCCGCAATCGCCGTCTTCCGGTCCGTGGTTGGCCAGAAGGGCGGCAGGGCCCCGCGAAGGAATCCCGCGTACCGTTCAGTGGCAAGCCTGGAATCCAGCACTGCCACCACGCCTTTGTCCCCGGTGGAGCGGATCAGGCGCCCGGCTCCCTGTGCCAGGCGGATTGCCGCATGGGTGGCCGAGACGGACATAAAGCCGTTGCCGCCGGCCTGCGCCACAGCACGGGACCGCGCAGTCATTAGGGGGTCGTCCGGCCTCGGGAACGGAATCCGGTCGATGACCACCAGCCGGCAGGCCCCGCCAGGAACATCCACGCCCTGCCACAGCGACATGGTGCCGAACAGGCAGGTATCGGGTTCGTCTGCGAACTGCTTCACCAGCGCCGTCATGGTGGAGTCGCCCTGGCAGAGGATGGTCATCCCCAGCTTCGGCCGCAGCGCGTCGGCCGCTTCCTCCGCCGCGCGCCGGGACGAAAACAGGCAGAGCGCACCGCCGTTGGACGCCCGGATGAGTGCTTCGAGTTCGGCCAGTGCCTCCGGGGAAACTCCGCGGCCTGGCTTGGGAAGGTGGCCTGCGACGTAGAGGATGCCCTGTTTGGGGTAGTCGAAGGGCGATCCCACATCAACGCCGGTCCAGCTGGGTGCGCCCTCACCCACGAGGCCCAAGCCGCCCGCTGCGGGCTCAAAGGCCGAGCCGATGGCGAGCGTTGCAGATGTCAGCACCACGGTGTGCCCTTCGAACAGGCCCTCACGCAGCCGCCCGGCTACGGACAACGGAGCAACGTTGATCAGCGCACGAGCCGTTTCATCCGGCTGCGAATATCCCTGTTGCGGATCAAAGGAGCTGGCGCGGGAGAACCACACCACTTCCCTGTTCTCCCGGGCTGCCAGGAGGCGTTCACAAAGTTCCAGGATGAGCATCAAGCGGGAGCGCGCAAGCTGCCGCCCGCCGTCGGCCGTTGTACTGCTGTCCCCCTTGGAATCAGACAACGCGGCCCGGCAGGCCTCACGCAGCTGGTCAACGCAGTCCAGCTGCTCGTCGTTCAGGCCGTTCGGCAGCAGCCCGTTGGGGACGCCAGCCAGAGCCACCTCCAGGTTGGCGGCGGCGGCATTGAGGGCGTCCACGGTAATGGCGGTGTGCTTGCGGGCGCCGGCGGCAGCGGCGTGGACCATGGCCACCGAAAGCTGCCCGGAGACAGCACCCGTCACCCTGTCCTGGAGTTCATGGGCCTCGTCGACCACCACCACGTCGTACTCAGGCAGCACGGCCAGTCCTTCGAAGGCGCTGACCGCGAGCATGGCATGGTTGGTGACCACGACGTCGGCTTCGGCGGCATTCTGGCGGGCCAGTTCGCTGAAGCATTCCGCCGCCATCGGGCATTTCTGCGCTCCCAGGCATTCCATGGACGTGACGCTGACCTGCCGCCAGGCGCGGTCGGTGACGCCGGGCAGGAGCTCATCCCGGTCGCCGGTGGTGGTCTTCTCCGCCCACTCCCGCAGCCGGACCACTTCCTTGCCCAGCTGGGAGGAGGGACCGCCAACGGCGGCCGCAAAGTGCGGGACGCTGGTGTCCTCCCCCAGGGAGAACAACTGGCCCTCGGCGGGCTCCTCGGAGGGAAAACCCCCTTCGAGTTTGTGCAGGCACACGTAGTTGGACCTGCCTTTGACCAGCGCCACCTTGACGGGCCGGTCCAGGGCAGGAGTGATGGTTTTCAGGAGCCTGGGCAAGTCCCTGCCCACGATCTGGGTCTGCAGGGCAAGCGTTGCAGTGGACACCAGGGCGGGCTTGTCGCTTTCCAGGGCATGCGCGATCAGCGGTATCAGGTATGCCAGCGATTTTCCCGTGCCGGTGCCTGCCTGGACGAGGAGGTGGTCGCCTGTTTCGATGGCCCGTGCAACCTGCCTGGCCATCTCGTGCTGGCCGCTGCGGCTTTGCCCGCCCATGCCCGCAACTGCCCGGTCGAGCAGCTCGATCACGAACTGCTCGCCGGGCGTGGTTGTGGCTTCGTCAGCCACGGCCTCAGTCATGGGTGACGAAGGATTCCAGTTCAGCCGCCAGGCCTTCCCGGACTTTGACTACTGCCCGGGTACCGGCTTCATCGTGGTCGACGCTGATGATCTCGGCGTCCGATTCGTGCAGCTTGCTGACGAGGTCTCCCCGGTCGTACGGGATCAGCAGGTCAAGCTTGACGGACGGCCGCGGGATGGCCTCGCTGATGGCCTGCAGCAGCTCGGGAATGCCTTCCCCTGTGCGGGCCGAAACCACCACGTGCCGCGGTTCGCGCTGCTTGAGCCGTTCCACCACAAATGGATCCGCGGCGTCAGCCTTGTTCAGCACGATGATTTCGGGCACCTTGCGGGCGTCCACTTCGCTGAAGACCTTGCGGACTGCCGCGATCTGGCCCTCGGGGTCCGGGTGCGAAACGTCCACCACGTGGAGGATCAGGTCAGAGTCAGCCACTTCCTCCAGTGTGGAGCGGAAGGCCTCCACCAGCTGCGTGGGCAGCGACCGGACAAAACCGACCGTGTCGGCCAGCGTGTAGCCGAGGCCGTCAGCAGTTTCGGCCTTCCGGACCGTGGGATCCAGCGTGGCGAACAACGCGTTCTCCACCAGCACCCCGGCGTCCGTCAGGCGGTTCAGCAGGGAGGACTTGCCGGCGTTGGTGTACCCGGCAATGGCCACCGAGGGCACCTCATTACGACGGCGGTTGGCGCGTTTGGTCTCACGGGCCGGCTTCATCGCGGCGATCTCCCGCCGCAGTTTGGCCATCCGCGTGCGGATCCTCCGGCGGTCCAGTTCGATCTTGGTTTCACCGGGACCGCGCGAACCCATACCGGCTGCAGCACCGCCCACCTGGCCACCGGCCTGGCGGGACATCGACTCGCCCCAGCCGCGCAGGCGCGGCAGCAGGTACTCGAGCTGCGCCAGCTCCACCTGGGCCTTGCCTTCCCGGCTCTTGGCGTGCTGGGCGAAAATGTCCAGGATGAGCGCCGTCCGGTCGATGACCTTGACCTTGACGATGTCCTCAAGGCCACGCCGCTGGGACGGGGCCAGTTCGGCGTCCACCACCACGGTATCGGCGCCGGTGGACAACACGATGTCCTTCAGCTCCAGCGCCTTTCCCGAGCCCAGGAACGTTCCCGGGTCCGGCTTGTCGCGGCGCTGCACCAGGCCGTCGAGAACCTCTGAGCCGGCGGTTTCGGCCAGGGCAGCGAGCTCGCGCAGCGAGTTTTCCGCGTCGGCTAGGGTGCCTTCGGACCACAGCCCTGCCAGGACCACGCGTTCGAGCCGCAGCTGCCGGTATTCGACTTCGGTGACGTCTTCGAGTTCGGTGGACAGGCCTGCCGTGCGGCGCAGTGCCCGGCGTTCCTCAAGATCCTGCTGGTCGCCGTCGTAGCTTGTATGTTCTTCATCCAGGCGGGAAATCGCCTGGGCTTTGCCCAGTACCGCTTTCCCGTCGCCGCGCGGCGTTGCGCCTGGCGTGCTGAGGGTCTTGGCCGGTACGTCCTTGGAGAGAATCCGGTCGATCACGGCCTGGATTTCCTCAGGGCTCATGTCCTGGGCGGCTGGATCGGATCCGGTGTTGGGCTGGCTGGTCATGGTCTCCTTTGAAGGTTCGGCACTTCCAGAATAGTGCCGATTGCTGGTGATTGGGGAAGTATTCGCGCTGGGCTGACGGCCTGCGGTCATGCAGTTCTCCTGGTTTGTCTCACCGGGCGGCGTGCAGCCCGGCGGGTGGGCCGCCTCCCGTGAGGCGGCGAAGGGGAAGGCGCCGGAGCAGCGGCGAAAGGGACAGCAGGTGGCTGACTTTCGAGTATTGTCCGGCGGCCGGAGCGAACGCGTGGGCGTGGTCCGGTGCACATGTGCGGAAGGCGGAAACGCCTGCATCGCTGTGGGACAGTTTCTTCGGGACGGGCGTGGCCCGTGCCGGCTACTCGAAGATCAGGAACATGCCTTCTACCCTAACAGAGCCGTCCCATGTGCGGTTTCCCATTACGCTGCAAGGGGAACTACTCTGGCCAGTTATGGAGTCCGCTCACTATTTCAGTCCATCCCCCGCCGGCCCGTTTACCCGCAAGCCGCTCACGGTGGAACTGGCAGGGGAAACACGCAGGCTGCAGACTTCAAGCGGCATCTTCAGTCCGGACGGCATCGACAAGGGCACGGCGGTGCTCCTCGCAGAGGTTCCTGCCCCTTCGCCTACCGGCAACCTGCTGGATATCGGCTGCGGCTGGGGCCCGATCGCGCTGACCATGGCCCTGCGCGCGCCGCATTCGACCGTTTACGCGGTGGACGTCAACGAACGCTGTATCGCCCTGACCAGCGAGAACGCGGCGGCACTGGGGCTGTCCAATGTCGTGGCCAGCACGCCCGAGGCTGTGGATCCTGAGGTGCGGTTCGACACCATCTGGTCCAATCCGCCCATCCGGATCGGCAAGGATGAACTGCACTCCCTGCTGAGGCTGTGGCTGCCCCGTTTGGCTCCGGGTGGAACGGCGTGGCTGGTGGTGCAAAAGAACCTGGGCTCGGACTCGCTGCAGCGCTGGCTGGCGGCGGAACTGGATGCTTCCTTTGCCGTAAGCCGGGAGTCCACCTCCAAGTCGTTCAGGATCCTGAAAGTCAGGAAAGCGTCCCTGATGCCACAATAGCGGCGGGCCCGCTGAGCTCCACGTGTTCCTGGCCGCCGGGGCCGGCGAAGAACTTCACGCCCACTACGCCCCCGGGGACGTGAACGCGCCAGGTGTCCGGCGCTTCCGCTCCTGCCCAGTGCCGGATGGCCACAGCAGCCGCGCAGGCTCCCGTGCCACAGGACTGGGTCTCCCCCACACCGCGTTCGTGGACGCGCATGGTGATGGAGCCGACGCCCTCGTGCACCAGTGGTTCCGCGGGAACAACGAACTCCACGTTGGTGCCGTTGGCGGGCACCGGGTCCACCACGGGGGCGGAGTACAGCCGGGTCCCTGCCAGTTCCGAAAGTTCGGCCAGGGCAACTACGGTGTGCGGGTTGCCCATGCTCACGGACAGCGCGGGCCGCGGAACTTCCAGCCCGTCGGCGGTGACGAGCGAATCCATCGCCTTGGCGGTGGCCTCGCCGGGGAAAATGAACTCCCATGGACCCATGTCGACGGCGTAATCGTCGCCTGTGCGCACGACGGTTTTTATACCGGCACGAGTGCCGATGGTGAGCGCACCGCCGTCGGGCAGATCCACCAGGCCCTCCGCGCGCAGAAAGTGCACAAAAACGCGGACACCGTTGCCGCACATCTCGGACAGCGACCCGTCCCCGTTGCGGTAATCCATAAACCATTCGGCGTCAGGGGCGGCAGCCAGCAACTCCCTGCCTTCGGGAAGGAAACGGGACGGGACTGCCCGGATCAGGCCGTCGCCGCCGATTCCGCGGTGGCGGTCGCACAGGGCCGCCACCTGCTCAGGGGCGATGGTGTGCCCTCCCTCGGGATCGGCAACGAGGACAAAATCATTGCCGGTGCCGTGGCCCTTGGAGAAGCGCAGCCCGCCCAGTGTGCGGAAGGCGTGCTCTGTTGTCTCAGCAAGGGTTGCGTTCATGCTGTCAAGGGTACCGGCCGGGTGGGGCTGGCCCGAAACCTGGGCTAGCTGCGAGCAGAGTCCCTTAGCCGCAGAACGAGGCCGCGCGGGAGGTCAGCGCGGGATCCTGCCAGTCCAGCCAGTTGATGCGCGGATCGGCGCGGAACCACGTGAGCTGGCGCCGGGCGAACTGCCGGGTGGCCACGATGGTTTCTTCGGCGGCCTCGGGGACTGTTGCTGCGCCGTCGAGCACCTGCAGGAACTGCGCATAGCCCAGGGCCCGGGGTGCTGTTTTACCCCGCCGCAGGCCTTGGGCCTCCAGCTGCTCCACCTCGGCGAGCAGGCCGTTGTCCACCATCCGGTGCACACGAAGGGCCAGCCGCTCCCGCAACTGGTCGCGGTCAACGCTGAGCCCGATCTGCACGGCAGGCTGGAAGTACTCCCGCTGGGGCATAAAAGAACTGAACGGGCGGCCGGTGAGCTCATGGACCTCAAGCGCGCGGATGATGCGCCTGCTGTCGGAGAGACGGCCGGCGGACACAGGATCCACGGCCTGGAGCCGGGCGAGCAGCGCCCCGGCCCCTTGGGCCGCCAGGTCATCCTCAAGCCGCTGCCGCAACGCAGGGTCGGTTCCTGGGAATTCCAGGACGTCCAGCGCGGCCCGCACATAAAGCCCGGAACCGCCAACCAGAATGGCGCGTTTCCCGCGTGAGTGGATATCCGTGATGGCTGCCCGCGCCTGCTCCTGGAACTGGGAGACGCTGGCCTCCTGGGTCACGTCCAGGATGTCCAGGAGGTGATGCGGTACTCCCCTGCGTTCGGCCAGGCTGATTTTCGCCGTCCCGATGTCCATGCCCCGGTAGAACTGCATGGCATCGGCGTTGATGACTTCGCCATCGAGTTCGAGCGCCAGGTTGACGGCAAGGTCTGACTTGCCTGAGCCGGTGGGACCGACGACGGCGATAGCGGGCTGGGCGCCCACCGTCAGCGGGTGAGCACGGGCAGCGAGGGCATGCCCAGGGAAACGCCGGTCCGGCCATTGCCGTTGCCGCTGCCCGGGGCGGGAACGCCGCAGGAGTCGGCCTGGGACCTGTCCCAGGCGTCGCCGGCGCGGGACCGGCGGAGGCTGTAGTCCTCCGGGGTGGGATCGGCCACGAGGTGGAAGGCGGCAGCCTCGGTGATGGTGACCGTGACGAGATCGCCCGGACGCGGTGCCGGCGCTCCCTCGGGTACGGAGAAGTGCACCAGGCGCTGGTCCCGGGACCGGCCCGAGAGGCGGTGGGTTTCACCTGCCTTGCGGCCCGACTGTGCGGTGACCATGACCTCCACCCTGCGGCCGAGCTGCTTCCGGTTTTCCTCGGCGGCGATGCGGTCCTGCAGGGCAGTGAGCCGTTCGAACCGTTCCTGCACCACTGCTTTGGGCAGCTGGTCCGGCAAATCGGCGGCAGGGGTTCCGGGTCGCTTGGAGTACTGGAAGGTGAAGGCCGTTGCGAAGCGGGACTTTTCCACTACGTCCAAGGTTGCCTGGAAGTCCTCTTCAGTTTCACCGGGGAAGCCAACGATGATGTCGGTGGAGATGGCGGCGTGGGGTATCTTTTCCCGGACCTTGTCCAGAATGCCGAGGAACTTGGTGGACCGGTAGGAGCGTTTCATGTCGCGCAGGACTTTGTCGGAGCCCGACTGCAGGGGCATGTGCAGCTGCGGCATAACGTTCGGCGTCTCGGCCATGGCGTCGATGACATCATCCGTGAAGGCGGCTGGGTGCGGGCTGGTGAAACGCACCCGTTCGAGTCCCTCAATGTCGCCACAGGCGCGCAGGAGTTTGGAGAAGGCCTGCCTGTCGCCGAACTCCACGCCGTAGGAATTCACGTTCTGGCCCAGGAGGGTGACTTCGATGGCGCCGTCGTCAACCAGGGCCTGGATCTCCGCGAGGATGTCGCCGGGGCGGCGGTCCTTCTCCTTGCCGCGCAGGGCTGGAACGATGCAGAACGTGCAGGTGTTGTTGCAGCCCACTGAAATGGAGACCCAGCCCGAGTACACGGAGTCGCGCTTGGTGGGAAGCGTGGACGGGAAAACGTCCAGGGACTCAAGGATTTCCAGCTGGGCTTCGTGGTTGTGCCGGGCCCGCTCCAGCAGGGCAGGCAGGGCACCGACGTTGTGGGTTCCAAACACGGCGTCCACCCAGGGCGCCTTCTTCAGGATGGTTTCCCGGTCCTTCTGCGCCAGGCAGCCGCCCACCGCGATCTGCATTCCCGGGTTGGCCGCTTTCACGGGGGCGAGGATGCCGAGGTTTCCGTAGAGCTTGTTGTCGGCGTTTTCCCGCACGGCGCACGTGTTGAAGACCACGACGTCGGCCTGCCCGCCATCCACGGGCACGTACCCTGCGGCTTCCAGCATTCCGGCCATACGCTCGGAATCGTGCACGTTCATCTGGCAGCCGAAGGTACGGACCTCGTAGGTGCGTGGCTTCTGGCCGCCGGTTTCCAGGGCCGCGTCAGGGCGCGCCGCAGCACTGGGATCCGAAGGGGCGTTGGTGCCGGAAAGGGGGGAAGGAATGGTCAAACTCACCTGTTAAGGGTAACGGGTGAAAGCTCAGGCGTCGGAAGCAGCCGCTTGGTCAAGAACCTCGGAGACAATCCGGAAGGCCTGCGATGGCTGGTAACCCTTCCGCGCCAGCATGGATGCCAGCCGGCGCGTGGTTTTGTCACGTTCTGCCGGGTCTGCCAGATCGGTGCCAGGCCGGAGCTTCCGCTCCACCAGGCTCCTCGCGGCAGCCTCTTCATCGGCGTCGGAGATCTGTTCCAGGGCCGCCGCCGCCGTCTCCTGGTCCACGCCTTTTTCCGACAACTCCCGCCGGAGCGCACCCTTGGCCAGCTTGCGGGTCTGCGACCGGTTCCGCACCCACATCTCGGCGAAATCGGCGTCGTTGATGAGGCGTGCTTCCTCAAACTTATCCAGGACTTCCTCGGCAACGTGCTCCGGGATGTTCCGCTCGGCAAGCTTGCGGGCCAATTGGAGCCTGCTTTTCGCCGAGGCCGTCAGCTGCTGGTAAACGATATTCCTGGCAACGGAAAAGGGGTCAGGCTCAGCGTCCTCCGCGACGGGAGAGCCGGCGTCGGGCCCGTCCTGGAAAGCATCAGTAAAGGAGGCGCGCCGCCCGCCGGTCCGGGACCGGCGGGGACGCGCACTGTCAGTACCGCTCAACGGTTAGAACCCGTCTACGGCTTTCAGCTTCGGGGAATCCTTCGACTCAGCCTCTGCCGGCTTCACCCCAACGCCGAGCTTTTCCTTGATCAGGCGCTCCAGCTCGGCGGCCAGTTCCGGGTTGTCGCGGAGGAACCGGCGCGAGTTCTCCATACCCTGACCCAGCTGGTCGCCGTCATAGGTGAACCAGGAACCGGACTTCTTGATGATTCCGTGCTCGACACCCATGTCAATGATGCCGCCCTCGCGGGAGATGCCCTGGCCGTAGATGATGTCGAACTCGGCCACCTTGAAGGGCGGGGCCATCTTGTTCTTGACGATCTTGGCCTTGGTACGGTTACCGACCGAATCCGCGCCCTCCTTGAGGGTCTGGATGCGGCGGACGTCGATACGGATGGAGGCATAGAACTTCAGTGCCTTACCACCGGTGGTGGTTTCGGGGGAACCGAAGAAGACGCCGATCTTTTCGCGGAGCTGGTTGATGAAGATCGCCGTGGTTTTGGTCTGGCTCAGGCGGCCGGTGATCTTACGCAGGGCCTGGCTCATCAGCCGGGCCTGGAGGCCCACGTGGCTGTCACCCATGTCACCCTCAATTTCGGCGCGGGGCACCAGCGCGGCAACGGAGTCGATGACGATGACATCCAGGGAGCCTGAACCGACCAGCATGTCCATGATCTCCAGTGCCTGCTCGCCCGTGTCCGGCTGGGAGACCAGGAGCGCGTCCGTGTCCACGCCGAGCTTGGCGGCGTATTCGGGGTCCAGAGCGTGCTCGGCGTCGATGAAGGCGGCGATGCCGCCCAGGCGCTGGGCGTTGGCCACGGCGTGCAGTGCCACGGTGGTTTTACCGGAGGATTCCGGACCGTAGATCTCCACCACGCGGCCGCGGGGAAGGCCGCCAATTCCCAGTGCCACGTCCAGGGCAATGGAACCGGTGGGGATGACCTCGATGGGGGCCCGGACTTCGTCGCCGAGCCGCATGACTGAGCCTTTACCGAACTGCTTGTCGATCTGGGCCAGCGCTGCTTCGAGCGCTTTTGCACGATCCGGGGCTGCCGCCATGGTTCACACCTCTAATGCTTTCTCGCTTTGGAGTGGCCTCAGCGGCCGTTTATTGGTCATCTCTGACGCTAATGGGACCCACTGACATTCCGGCCTGAGGACGGCGGCTATGTGGATAACCCGCTAGGAAAAGCATAGCTTTACCCGAACAGGTATTCGAACAATAGTCCGGCGTGTCCCGAAGGATTGGGCCTATTCGACGCGGGGCTTGACGTCCCGGCCCAGCCGGCGCTCGGCGGGAACGTCCTGGACATCGCAGACCGCCAGCCAGACCTTGCGGGGCTCCACACCGGCAGCCAGCGCCTGGTCCGCGGTGCGGCCGCCCACCCCGGCGAGGACAAGGGTGCTGCTGAGGACCCGCGAGTAGCCGGCGCCAAATTCATCATCCATAAGTCGCCAATAATCGCTGATTCGCACCTGTTGAGTCTCTCATGATCCCGGACCCTAGAATTGTTGCCATGAGCAACTCCCCTGCCGCCCCGACCCCCGCTGGCCGCGACGACGATCACCTGGTGGATGCCGCACTGCAGAACGTCGAACACCAGATCAGCGTCTTCTGGCGGCGCGCACGTGCCATCTCCAACCAGCTCTCCCGCCAGGTCCATCCGGACATGGAGCCGGCTGCCTATGGTTTGCTGACAGTGATCCGCAGGGAAGGCCCCATCCGGCTCACCGATCTGGCAATGAACATTGGCGTGGGCAAGCCGAGCGTCAGCCGGCAGATTGCGTTCCTCGAAAGCATCGGGCTGGTCTCCAAGGAAGCGGACCCGCTGGACGGACGCGCGCAGGCCATCCGGCTCACTCCCAAGGGCGAGGAAAAGATGCACCAGGTCCAGGACGCGCGCCGGGAGGTCTTTCGGGAGCGGCTGGGTGAATGGCCTGTGGAGGACTTGCAGGAGCTTGCCCGGTTTATGGCCAAGCTCAACGCCACCTACGAACGTGACGGTTTCCCGCACGACATCTAGGTCCAAACGACAAATCCGCGGGGCAGGCAAAGGCTGGCGCCGGCACCTGGAAAAGTGCCCGGAAACACGAAAAAGCCCCCGGCGGATGCCGGGGGCTTTCCGTGCAGGATGCCACCGTATGGTGGATCAGTCCTTACCGGGCGCCGGAAAGGAGGCCGGTTGAAAGTTCATCGTTGAGTTCGTTGTTGAGATCGCGCTCAAGGTCGCGTCCGTAACGCTGGGAGAATTCCTGCGGTACGGTGTCCGGGACAGCTACGCCTTCGGCTACTGCCACGCGGTCACTGACCTCCCGGAGCATGCTGGACAACGGGACATCCAGGGCCGAGCAGATTGAGGACAGAAGCTCGGAAGACGCTTCCTTCTGACCGCGCTCCACCTCGCTGAGGTAACCCAGGGAGACTCGGGCGCTGTGCGAAACCTCACGGAGCGTACGCCCCTGACGCTGGCGAACATCGCGCAGGACATCACCGATTTCGTGACGAAGTACCACCATCTTGCGCTCCTTCTGTTCGCTCTTAGCCTGATCGGCGAGGCCCACATCCTTCCAGCGGACAACGCCGTTTACGGATACGGGCTGCTTTACCATCTGTATCGCCTTGCTCCTCGTTCAGTCCGGTCCGCCGTGTAGCGAACCGTTGGTGTTTTCATCCTAGGCGCCTCCGCTCTCCGGAAGCGACACAATGTAATAACTAATCGGTACCGGCTTTTGTTCCCGCCAACTTTACAGCCGGGTAACTTCAGGACGCCAGAGCCTGAATCAACTGTTCCAGCGCAGCGCCGCAAGCCTGCCCCCGGATCTCTGCCCGGCTCCCTGAAAACACATACTCGAAGGCATTTGTTCCCGCTGCCGTCGCAACGCCGATATACACCGTTCCCACGGGCTTTCCATCATGTGCTTCCGGCCCGGCAACGCCGGTGGTGGAGACGCCAATATCCGCGCCAAGGGCCGAGCGTGCCCCTTCAGCCATGGCAGCAGCAACGTCATGATCAACGGATCCGGCGTTGGCCAGCAGTTCCGCGGACACCTTCAGCACGTCCGCCTTGACGGAGTTCTGGTAGGCCACCACACCGCCCTGCAGCATTCCGGAGGCGCCGGGTGTGTCGGCCAGGACCGCGGACATCATGCCGGCAGTCAGCGATTCCGCTGTTGCCACCGTAAGTTTGAGCTCCATGGCCTGCCGGACTGCCTGCTCGGCCAGATGGTGAAGCGAAAGATGCTGCTGGTTGGTCATGCCGGTTCCTGCCCGCCCTTCGTGGTTCCTTGCACTTTCCCCCTGGCGCGCAGGCGCATGGCCTCGACGACATATTCGCCGCCGGTCCAGACGGTGATGGCAACGGCCACCATCATCACGGCGAACGCCACCCACGTGAGCCACGGTGCGATGGCACCCAGCGGGAGCAGGTACAGGAAGATGGCGGCCGTCTGGACCACCGTTTTGAGTTTGCCTCCGCGCGAGGCGGGGATGACGCCGTAGCGGATGACGAAGAAGCGCAGGGCGGTAATGCCCCATTCACGCACCAGGATCACCAAGGTGGCCCACCAGGGCAGTTCGCCGAGCACGGACAGCATCACCAGGGCGGAACCAATGAGCAGTTTGTCCGCGATGGGGTCGGCGATCTTGCCGAAGTCGGTCACGAGGTTCCGGCTCCGGGCGATGTCGCCGTCGAGCTTGTCAGTGTAAATCGCGACGGCGAACGCGGCAGCCGCCGCCCAGCGCCAGGGCCCGGACTGGCTGTGGAGTCCGGGCGCGTCGGCGATCAGGAACCAGACGAAGAACGGCACCAGCCCGATGCGGAGCATGGTCAGGATATTGGGAAGGTTCCAGACCCCGGCACGGCTGGAGCCGGCGGCGGTGGCATCTGTGCTAGTCACCTTTCTAGGCTACCGTCTCCGGCCTAGCGGCCCGTGAGGGACCATGCGTCCTCGGAGCCGTCCTCGTCGTCGTACCCGCCCGGCGGAGAGTCGGAGCCGTCGTAATATTCCACGTTCTGCTTCCGCTGGTCCAGGTCCGCGGCCACCAGGTCTTCGGCGTACCCGCCCTGGGCGATGTTCGCGTTGGCGTTGTCGCTGAGCGCAGCAGTCTGCGCATCCGGTGCGGCCGGCGCCTCCTGGCCCTTCATGGCGGCCAGGACGGGGGCGAGATCGTCCGGTTTCACCAGCACGTCGCGGGCCTTTGAACCTTCCGAGGGGCCCACCACGCCGCGGGATTCGAGCAGGTCCATGAGGCGGCCGGCCTTGGCGAAGCCCACGCGCAGCTTGCGCTGCAGCATGGAGGTGGAGCCGAACTGCGTAGTGACCACCAGTTCGGTGGCCTGCAGCAGCACCTCGAGGTCGTCCCCGATGTCGTCGTCGATCTGCTTCTTGGGCGCCTCCGCCGCGACGTCGTCGCGGTAGCTGGCCTGGAGCTGCCCCTTGACATGCTCCACCACCTTGTGGATTTCGGACTCCGTGACCCAGGCGCCCTGGACACGCATGGCCTTGGAAGCGCCCATGGGCAGGAAGAGGGCATCGCCCTGGCCGATGAGTTTTTCGGCACCGGGCTGGTCAAGGACCACGCGGGAGTCGGTGACGGAGGAGGTGGCAAAGGCCATACGAGACGGCACGTTGGCCTTGATCAGGCCGGTCACCACGTCCACCGACGGCCGCTGGGTGGCCAGGACGAGGTGGATGCCGGCGGCACGTGCAAGCTGGGTGATGCGGACGATCGAGTCTTCCACGTCGCGCGGCGCCACCATCATGAGGTCGGCGAGTTCGTCCACGATCACCAGCAGGTAGGGGTAGGGGCGGATGACGCGCTTGGAATCCACCGGCGGCTGGACCTTGCCGGCGCGGACGGCCTTGTTGAAGTCGTCGATGTGCTTGAAACCGTAGTTGGCGAGGTCGTCGTAGCGGGCGTCCATCTCGCGGACCACCCACTGGAGGGCTTCGGCGGCTTTCTTGGGGTTGGTGATGATGGGGGTGATGAGGTGCGGGACACCTTCATAGGCGGTAAGTTCCACGCGCTTCGGGTCCACCATCACCATGCGCACCTCGTCCGGAGTGGCGCGCATCAGGATGGACGTGATCATGGAGTTCACGAAGGAGGACTTACCGGCACCGGTGGCGCCGGCCACCAGCAGGTGGGGCATCTTGGCCAGGTTGGCCACCACGTAGCCGCCCTCAACATCCTTGCCCACGCCCATCACCATCGGGTGGTCGGTGCGGCGGGCGTTCTGGCTGCGGAGCACGTCACCCAGGGAGACGGTCTCGCGGTCCGTGTTGGGGATCTCGATGCCGATCGCGGACTTGCCCGGAATGGGGCTGAGGATCCGCACATCGCTGGATGCGACGGCGTAGGAAATGTTCTTGGACAGCGCGGTGACCCGCTCCACCTTGGTTCCCGGCGCCAGTTCGATCTCGTAGCGGGTGACAGTGGGGCCGCGGCTGAAGCCCGTAACTGTGGCATCGACGTTGAACTGCTGCAGGGTGTCCGTCAGGGCGGCGACGACGGCGTCATTGGCTTCCGTGCGCTCCTTCGGGATGGAGCCGGGCGTCAGGTAGTCCGACGCCGGGAGCGTGTACGTCACGTCGCCGGCGAGGGACAACTGCTCGGTGCGCTGCGGGATGGGGACGGGCGGCGGCGCGGGAGCCACCGGATTGGACGGCACAGTGGGTGCGGCGGCCGGCTTGCTGCCGGCGGCTGCCATGCCGGGGGTGACCATGGGGATGGCTTCGGTGGCGTTGTCCTGGCCGGCTGCCGCGGCGCTGCCGAGGCCCTGTGCTGCCTTGATCTTTTCGACGGCGATCTCCGCCTGGGTGGGCCGGCGCACACCGGGGGCGGGCCGCGGCGGCTCGGGCTCGTCGTCGTCAATGACGGCATGCTCAAAGGCCTCGTCCCCGACGTAACCCTCCAGGCCGGCGTCGGACTCCTCATCCTTGCCGAAGAAGCGACGCTTCTTCTTTTTCGGCGCCGCAGGCGGCGTCCGCTCAAGGTAGCTGCGGTCGTGGCCGTTCCCGTCCTGCTCCTGGAGGTCGATGCCCATCAGGTGCTCGTACGCGCCGCGCAGCCGCCGCGGGATGGCACCGAACGGGGTGGCGGTGATGATGAGCAGCGACACAAAGGCCAGCAGCCCGTAGAGCACCAGCGGCACGGCGGGATGGATCGCGGCCAGCGGAGAGGCGCCCAGGAAGCCCAGCATCCCGCCGGCCTGGCGCAGGCCGTCAAAGCCCTGGGCGACAGTGGGCTGTCCGCCCAGGACGTGCGCCAGGGCGCAGCCGGCAAACGTCATGATGAGGAAGCCGATGCCCACCCGGTTGTTGCCCCGCCCGTCTGAGGGCTGGCGGAAGAGCCGGAAAGAGCACACAAAAAGCATCAGCGGAAGCAGCAGCGACATCCAGCCGAACGTCCCGTTCACCACACTGTAGACCGCGTCCGGGAACCAGCCGGTGAGGCCCCACCAGGCGAAGGTGGCGATGAAGATGCCCAGGGCAAGGTTGAAGAGGGCTGCGCCGTCGCGGCGTTCGTCGGCCGGGAGGTCGCTGACGTCATGGCCGATGCGCCGCACTCCCCCGCCCACGAGATGGCCGATGCCCAGCCATGCTCCGCCCACGACGCGGAGCAGCCAGGGCTGGTGCTGTTCGACGGCGGGAAGCTGGCGTGTCCTGGCCGTACCGGAACTCCCGGCCCGTCCGGACCTGGCCGGAGATTTCGCTGCCGTGGAGCCGGAACCGCGGCCGCCGGATTTGCTGCCGGAACTGGCCTTGCTGGATCCATTGGGCGCGGAAGTAGTACGAGTGGCCATGGTAGCCACGCTACCGGAACCGCACCGTTTTCCCGGGGATTTGGAGCCCCATGAATCCCCCCTGCTCAACGGGCGTGGCGCAGGACGGGTTAAACACCTCCGGCCCGCACTCCCGGTGTGGCGGAGTACGGGCCGGAGCCGGTGCGGGACCCTCTTAAGCCTCGAGGACCACGGGGATGATCATGGGGCGGCGGCGCAGCTTGCGATTGACCCACGTACCCACCACCCGGCGGACCACCTGCTGGAGCTGGTGGCTGGTGTGGTCCGCGTGGTTCAGGACGGCTTCTTCCAGCGCTGCGTTGATCTTGGGGATGATGTCATCGAACACCGAATCGTCCTCGGCCACGCCGCGGGCGTGGATTTCCGGTCCGGAGACCACCTTGCCGGTGGTCCGGTTGACGACGGTGATGATCGAGATGAAGCCCTCATCGCCGAGGATGCGGCGGTCCTTGAGGTCGGCGTCGGTAATTTCGCCCACGCTGGATCCGTCCACATAGACGAAGCCCACTTCCACCTGTCCCACCACATCGGCGCGGTGGTCCTTCAGGTCAATCACGGTGCCATTGTCTGCCAGGATCACGCTGGCTTCCGGAACACCGGACTCGATGGCGATCTTGCCGTTGGCAATCAGGTGCCGGGTTTCGCCGTGCACGGGCATGGCGTTCAGCGGCTCAAGGATGTTGTAGCAGTAGAGGAGTTCGCCGGCAGCGGCGTGGCCGGAGACGTGGACCTTGGCGTTGCCCTTGTGGATGACATCAGCGCCGAGTTTCAGCAGGCCGTTGATGATCCGGAAGACCGCGTTTTCATTGCCGGGGATGAGGCTGGAGGCCAGGATGACGGTGTCGCCGTCGCCCACCACCACGCGGTGGTCGCCGTTGGCCATCCGGGACAGGGCCGCCATCGGTTCACCCTGGGAGCCGGTGGACATGAGCACCACGCGGTTGTCCGGCAGGTTGTCGATGTTCTTGATGTCCACGATCAGGCCCGGCGGAACATCCAGGTATCCGAGCTTCTCGGCGATCGCCATGTTCCGGACCATGGAGCGGCCAACAAACGCCACCTTGCGGTTGTGCTTCCCGGCCGCGTCCAGGACCTGCTGGACCCGGTGGACGTGCGAGGAGAAGGACGCCACGATGATGCGCTTGGTGGCCTGGCCGAAGAGCCGCTCCAGGGTAGGGCCGATTTCCTTTTCCGCGGTGGTGAAACCCGGGACGTCCGCGTTGGTGGAGTCCGACATAAAGAGGTCAACGCCCTCTTCGCCGAGCTTGGCGAAGTGCCGGAGGTCGGTGATGCGGCCATCGAGCGGAAGCTGGTCCATCTTGAAGTCGCCCGTGTGCAGCACGGTACCGCCTGCGGTGCGGATGAAGACGGCCAGAGCGTCAGGGATGGAGTGGTTAACGGCTACGAACTCGCATTCGAAGGGGCCGAACTTCTCTACCTGGCCCTCTTCCACGGTGAGTGTGTAGGGCCGGATGCGGTGTTCCTGCAGCTTCGCCTCGATCAGGGCAAGGGTCAGCTGCGAGCCCACCAGCGGGATGTCGTTGCGGAGCCGCAGCAGGTACGGGACAGCGCCGATGTGGTCCTCGTGGCCGTGGGTCAGGACGACGGCGACGATGTCATCCAGCCGGTTCTCGATGTAGGAGAAGTCCGGGAGGATCAAGTCGACGCCGGGCTGGGTTTCCTCCGGGAAGAGGACGCCGCAGTCAACGATCAGCAGTTTGCCGTCGATTTCGAACACGGCCATGTTCCGGCCGATCTCCCCCAGCCCGCCGAGCGGGACGATCCGCAACGTGCCGTTGGGCAGGCGGGGCGGGGTGACAAGGCCGGTCAGGGCGATTTGGGTCATATTGCACTACTTTCCAGGCGGAAGGGCGTGCCGGTCTTAGCTTTTAGGAAAAGACCAGCCCCGCTTCCGCCAAATCCCCGCGGATGGTTTCGATCTCGGCTTCGTCCGGCTCCACGAGGGGCAAACGGACAATCGAGTTGGGCAGGACTCCCTGCCATTTAAGAATCTGTTTGGCCGCCACGGCGCCCTGGACACGGGTCATGGTTGCGCGCACTACCGGCTGGAGTTCGAAATTGATCTTCCGGGCGGTGCCGAGGTCATTCGCATTCACGGCGTCAATGAGTTCGCGGAAGCGGCGGGTGGCCACGTGGGTGGTCACGCCCACCAGGCCGACGGCGCCCAGCGCCATCCAGGGCAGCGTCAGTCCGTCATCGCCGGAGTAGAAGAGCAGGTCCGTCTCGCTCATGACGCGGGTGGCGGCCACGAAGTCCGCCTTGGCATCCTTCACCGCGACGATGTTGGGGTGCTGCGCCAGCCGGATCATGGTGTCGGGTTCGATGGCGATGGAGGACCGGCCGGGAATGTCATAGAGCATCACGGGCACGTCGGCGGCCGAGGCGATGGTCTCGAAGTGCGCGCGGAGGCCCGACTGGCTGGGCTTGTTGTAGTAAGGGGTCACCAGCAGGATGCCGTCGACGCCGAGCGCCGCAGCCTGCTGGGAAAGGTGCACCGAGTGCGCGGTGTCGTTGGTGCCGGTACCGGCGATGATCGCGGCACGGCCGCCCACGGCTTCCTTGACGGCGCGGAACATGCCAAGGTTCTCTTCGTCGGTGAGGGTGGAGGTTTCACCCGTGGTTCCGGTGACCACAAGGCCGTCGCAGCCGTCGTCCACGAGCTTGGTGGCCAGTTCCGCTGCCTGCTGGTAATCAACTGAACCGTCCTTGGCGAACGGCGTAACCATTGCGGTCAGGAGGGTACCGAGGGCAGGGATGTGCGCGGAAGTGTCAGCCATGGAAAAAACGTTACCCTGTCCACCGCTGGTTAGGACAATAGGGCGGGCGTGATGCACGTCAAATAGGGGTTTCCGGTATACCCGGGGCCCGCGCTTTGGCCGTTCACTGCCGGAACTTTTTGAGGCGGCTGCGCTGCAGGACGGTTGAAACGATCTCGGTACCGGTGCCCGAAGCCTGCTTCAGGGGGAGCCCGTCCGGTCCCCAAAAGCCGCTGAGGCCGCATGATTCGTCCAACGGGCTGGTGCCGCCGAGGTTGGCCAGCGCCGTGAACATCCGGTTGTCCATGGCGCGGGCACCAAGGTGGAGGGCAAGGCGGTGTTCCTCGTTTTTGGTGTAGAGCGCGGACACACAATAGAGGTCGGCGCCAGCAGCCGCGGAATCACCGGAATGCGATGGCACGGAGGCGTCCAGGCAGATCGCCAGAGCAGTCTTCCACCCGTCCACCTCTATATAAGTGGCCCCCTCTCCGGGCGTGAAGAGTTCGAGTTCATCCCCGTGGAGGTGGGTCTTGAAGGCCGTCTCGGTACTCCCATCAGGGTGGACGGCCAGCGATGCCAGCCGCGGGGTGCCGTCGGCCTCCCGAAGGGCGGCCCCTATGATGGCGGTAATCCCCGTCCTGCGGCAGATCTCCCGGACATCCGCGAGCCTGTGGTCACCCGGCGTTACCCACGAGCCAGGGCTGTCGAGGAGATCCAGCCGATAGCCGGTCAGGGAAAGCTCCGGGAAGACCACCAGCCGGGCGCCATGGTCATCAGCGTCCTCAATAAGGCGCACGTGCTCCTCAGCGTTGGCCGGGATGCCTCCATCCAGCGGACGGTACTGAATGACGGAGACAGGAAGGGTGTCAGTCACGCCTCCATCCTAGGCATGCCGGGGTTACACAGGCCCGGGGTGGCAATACCTGCCCACGGCTGCCTGGCGGAGCCCTTCCGCCCAGGTGGCCAGGCGTTGGGCGGCCCGCATGTAGTGGAACAGTTCCACGGGCGTCAGGGCGTCGATGTCCGTCTCGGCCAATCGGCGGGCCAGTTCGGCGCCCTCCGGCTGTGCGGAAAGGCTGATGCCCTCCTGCTCCCACTGGATATCCTCGGACGTCTTTCCTGTCACCAGCTGGCGGAAGAGGTAATCGACCACGCCGGGGCTCATGGCCTTCAGCGGCCCGTCATGGCGTG
This sequence comes from Pseudarthrobacter sp. fls2-241-R2A-168, assembly GCF_030209335.1. Lineage (NCBI taxonomy): Bacteria > Bacillati > Actinomycetota > Actinomycetes > Micrococcales > Micrococcaceae > Pseudarthrobacter > Pseudarthrobacter sp. fls2-241-R2A-168. The sequence goes on along the minus strand of NZ_JARVSG010000041.1, from coordinate 9,198 downwards.
ATCCCGAAGCCTGGGCTCCGGGTGCTGGAGCACCGAATAATGGGACTCCGGAGGATGGGGCTCCGGATGATGGCGTTTGCATGCGATTCATAGTATTCGAACATATATTCGAATACAAGAGCTCTTTGACAGGCCCGCCACAGGCGGATGTGAGACGATCTGGACATGACCTCCCGTAATGCCGCCGCTTCCACCAGGACGTCTCCCGGACGGTCCGCCCCGGCACGGCTGCACGGCATAGACGCCGCCCGCGGGCTTGCACTGCTGGGAATGATGGCCACCCACCTGCTTCCCACCTTCGAGTCGAACGCCAACCTTACGCCCACCTGGATCGGCCTGACCTTTTCGGGCCGGGCGGCCGCCCTGTTCGCGGTCCTGGCTGGAGTGGGCCTTGCCTTATCCACGGGAAAGCACAAGCCGCTGCAGGGTCCCGAGCTGTCCGGCGCCCGGCGCGGCGTGGCCCTGCGCGCCCTGGTGATTGCCGCCGTCGGACTCTCCCTCGGTGGCCTGGAAGTAAACCTGGCCATCATCCTGGTCCATTACGCAGTCCTGTTCCTGTGCGTACTGCCGTTCCTGGGCCTGCAGCTGAAGGCGCTTTGCGCCTGGGCGGCCGGCTGGATTCTGGTCTCCCCCGTGCTGGCGTACCTGCTGCGTCCGTGGCTGCTCGCCGCGAACCCGCCGCTCAAGCTGGGCCACAACCCCTCCTGGGAAGACCTGTCCACACCGGGAAGGCTGCTGGCCGACGTCTTCCTGACCGGCTATTACCCCGTCTTCCAGTGGCTCTCCTACCTCCTGGTGGGGCTCGTCGTCGGCCGCCTGATGCTGCATAAAGCGCTGGTGCCCTGGGTGCTGCTGGTGGGCGGAACCATCATTGCCGTCCTGTCCAAATCACTGGGCACTGCGGCGATGGAAGACTGGGGCGGCCGTGCGGCGCTGGAGAAGGTATTGAATTCCCCCGGCTATCCGCTGGGCAGCGTTCTGCAGGTCAACCTGACCGGCATCCCGCAGGAGGGTTCGTGGTGGTGGCTGGCATCCGCGGCACCCCACTCGGCAACCAGCCTGGACCTGCTGCATACGTCCGCGGTGGCCGCAGCAATCATCGGGGCGTTCCTGCTGTTGGGCAGGCTGGCCGAGTGGGTTGCCCTGGACCTGCTGCTGCCCCTCCGGGGCGCGGGCGCCATGACCCTGACCCTGTATTCCGTCCATGTGTGGGTGGTTTCGGCGTTCTATCTCAAGCCAATGCCGGAGGGCTGGAACGAAGACGCCATGTATTTCGCCCACGCCGCCTCGGCGGTGATCATTGGCATGGTGTTTGTGCTGCTCAAATGGCGTGGGCCGCTGGAATGGCTGGGGCATGCGGCAAACCAGTTGGGCCGCGGCGGGGTAAAAGCCGTCCGCTAAGCCGGAACGTTGCCCCGGAAGAGTTTAACGGCATCACGCATGGAGGCGCGGGCGCGCTTCCGGTCGCCGGCGGCGTCGTACGCGCAGCTCAGCCGGAACCAGGAGCGCCAGTCCTCGGGCGCCGCCTCGGCCTCGATCCGGTATTTCTCGAATTCGGCGTCGGCTGCGGACCGGACGATCCGGCCGGCAGGCGTCCGGGGCAGTTCGTCCACGGGAAGCCCGCCTTCAGCCTCGAGGACTTTGGCCATCTGTTCGGTGCGGGCGCCGAACATCAGCTCGCGGATCAGCGCCCAGGCGCCGATCACGGGCAGCACCAGGTAAGCAGCGCCGATGGCTACGGCTGCAGGATTGCTGTCCGTCAGCAGCAGGACCGAACGCTGGAAGGACACCACCAGGTAAAAGACCAGGAGCAGCGTGACGGCACCCACCCAGATCTTGGTGCGGTTCTTCCGGAAGCCAGCCATGAGCCCGGCCACGGCTATAGCCCCAGGTCCAGGTAGCCGTCCAGGCCCACCGTAAGTCCGGGGTGGGAGGCCACCTTACGCAGGCCAAGGAGCACGCCGGGCATAAAGGAGGCGCGGTCAAAAGAATCGTGACGCAGGGTCAGTTGCTCGCCGGCGCTGCCGAGCAGGACCTCCTGGTGGGCCACGAGGCCGCGGAGCCGCACACTGTGGACACGGACACCGTCCACCTCGCAGCCACGGGCACCGGCGAGTTCGCTGGTGGTGGCATCGGGGCTCGGGGCAACGTTGGCAGCGGCGCGTTCGGCGGCGATGAGCTCCGCGGTGCGGACGGCGGTACCGGAGGGCGCATCCACTTTGTCAGGGTGGTGCAGTTCGATGATCTCCACCGACTCAAAGTACTTGGATGCCTTCGCAGCGAAAGCCGAGGCGAGGACTGAGCCAAGGGCAAAGTTGGGGGCGATCAGCACGCCGGTCTCCGGGTGGCCGGCCAGCAGGTCCTCAAGCGCTGACAGCTTTGCAGCGTCCCAGCCGGTGGTGCCCACGACAGCGTGGATGCCCTGTTCGACGGCGAAGCGGACATTGGCCTCGGTGCTTTCCGGCACCGTCAGGTCAACCATAAAGCGGGCACCTGCTGCCGTGATCTGGTCCAGTGAATCTCCGCGGCCCAGGGCTGCGACCAGTTTCATATCCGGCGCGGCTTCGATGGCTTTTACGGCTTCGGCGCCCATGCGCCCGTTCGCGCCCAGCACGGCAACGGGCAAGGGCGCGGAGAGTTGTTCGGTCATGCCGTTAAGCCTACCGGCGGGCTCCAGCCGCGCAGGAACCGGGGAGTGTGCGTTACCTCGCATGAGCCGTTCCGGACTGGACGGAACCTGGAGGGAACAGGGTCAGTTGCCTGCGCCAACCCATTCGACGGTTCCGTCGGTAAAGAACTGTTCCTTCCAGATGGGAACCTGCTCCTTGATCCGGTCCACCAGCTCGGAGCAGACGGCAAATGCCTGCCCCCGGTGGGCGGCAGACACGGCACATACCAGCGCCGGGTCGCCGATTTCAAGCATGCCGATCCGGTGCGCCGCCCAGATCCGGACGGACTGCACGGACCCGCCGCTTTCCCCGCCGGAGCTGCCGGCTCCCGATTGTTCAGCGACCAGCCGGGCAACGACGTCGGCCATCACCTGGTGTGCCGTGGGGTGCGCACTGTAGCTGAGGCGCTCAACCGGCTTGCCGCCGTCGTGGTTGCGCACCACCCCACTGAAGCTGACCACCGCGCCCGCGGTGTCGCTTTCAACCGCCGCGATGGCCTGGTCAACGGAGATGGGCTCCGCACTCAGGACCGCGTTGACCACCTCGAATGATGTTTCAGTGCCCATGTCCGCCTTCCAGCTGGTCGCAGAGGTGCCCGATGACCGGGTCCAGGACGGTCAGTCCGTCCATGACCCCCTTGGGTGATCCGGGCAGGTTGATGATGAAAGTATGGCCCGCCGCGCCCGCGTAGCCACGGCTCAGCGCGGCCAGTGGAGTCTTCGCAGCACCCGCCCGGCGGATCGCTTCCATGATGCCGGGAATCTCGCGGTCCAGGAGCGGCAGGGTGACGTCCGGCGTACGGTCGTCCGGGCTGAGGCCAGTTCCGCCGCTGGTGATCACGACGGCGGGCCGCTGGGTGAGGAGTGCGCGGATCGCGGCGCCCACGGGCTCGCCGTCGGGCACCACCATGGCCGGGAAGACGTCGAAGCCGTGTTCGGTCAGCCAATCGCTGATCACGGGGCCGGTTTCGTCGTCGTAAATTCCGGCAGCGGCCCGCGTGGAGGCGATCACGACGCCGGCCTTCCGGCCCAGTACGTCGCCGTGGCGGTGCGGCTCGGGGGCACTAAGGGGGCTCGAGGTGCTCACAGTGCCCAGTCCCCGCTTTTGCCGCCGCTCTTAGCCAGGACCTTGATGTCGTCCAGGACGGCGTGCTTGTCCACTGCCTTGATCATGTCGTAGACGCTCAGCGCAGCGACGGACACTGCGGTGAGGGCCTCCATCTCCACTCCTGTGACTCCCCTGGTCTTGACCGTGGCGAGGATCGACACCGAATCGGCGGCAAGGTCGAAGTCCACGGTGACTTTGGACAGCGGGAGCGGATGGCAAAGTGGAATCAGTTCGGGGGTCTTTTTGGCGGCCATGATTCCGGCCACGCGCGCCACGGCGAGCGCGTCGCCTTTGGGCAGTCCACCGGAACCGAGCAGGCCCATAACTTCTGCGGTGGTGCGGACTGTGGCGGTGGCGGTGGCCTCGCGGGTGGTTTCGGCTTTGGCGGAGACGTCCACCATCTGGGCGCTGCCGTCCTGGCGCAGGTGCGTCAGCGCGGCCGGGGATTCTTCTGCATTCACAGCATCCATACTTCCACCTCCGCTCCAGCCGCGAGTTCGGCCACCCCCTGTGGGACGTGAAGCAGCACGTTCGAACCGGCGAGCGCATGCATCAGATGTGAACTTTCGCCGCCCTGCAGCTCTACCGTGCCGTCAGGCTGCAATGTACCTCGGCGGACCTGGTGCTTGTTTGCGGGAGACGCGACTGGCTGTCCGAGGCGTGCGCGAAGCGGCAGGCGGGGTGCGGGAGCGCCGAGCAGGCGGCCCAGCACAGGGCGCAGGAACATTTCAAACGAGACCAGGCAGCTGACCGGGTTGCCGGGGAATCCCAGGAACGGCCGCCCCTCGAAGGTGCCGATTCCCTGCGGGCCGCCCGGCTGCATGGCCACGTGGAGGAATTCCACCGGCTGGTCTTCCATGGCCTGCCGGACCACCTCGTAGGCACCCTTGCTGACCCCGCCGGTGGTGACGATGAGGTCCACCGCCGCTCCCTCGGCGCGAAGCAGCTCACGAAGCTTTCCCGGGTTGTCTGTGACAATACCTGCCCGGCGGACCTCGAGGCCCGCCTGCCGCATCGCAGTTTCCAGGAGCGTGCCATTGGAGTCATAGATCTTGCCGGCGGGAAGGTCCTGGCCCGGTTCCACCACTTCATCACCGGTGGTGACCAGCAGGACCGTCACGGCCCGGTAGACAGTCACTTCCGGGATGCCCAACGCGGCCAGCAGTCCCAGCTGGGCCGGGCCCAGGAAGGTGCCCGCCGCCAGGGCGGTCTGGCCGGCCTGCACATCGCTGCCGGCTTCCCGCACGTAGGTGCCCGGGGCTGCCGCAGGCAGCTTCACCGTTGCTTGCGCCGTGGACTGTCCGGTGGGCGGCAGGAAACGGTCCGGAACGGCCCGCTCAATGGGGACGACGGCGTCGGCCCCCTCAGGCAGCATGGCTCCGGTCATGATCGGGGCGGCTGTGCCGCGCTGGAGGGCGGCCGGACTGGCGCCGGCGGGAACGGGAGGCATCACGCGCAGCTCGCCGCCGTCGTCGGGCAGGTCAGCGGAACGGATGGCGTACCCGTCCATCTGGGAATTGGCGAAGGGCGGCAGGCTGATGGGGGCGGTGACGTCTTTGACCAGGCCCCGGCCCAGTGCCTCGCCCAGCGGAAGCACTTCGGTGCGGCCCGGTGACCGCAGCGGCTGCAGCAGTTCGGCGACGGCGGCCGCGTGCTCAGCCACGGATCGCGCCTGGTGCCGGTGGTGCTTTTCCTGGTGCCGCGCCGGGTGGGAGGTTGGGGGCTGGGACGTCCCGGACAGCGACGTTCCATGCGGTTGCGGGCTGGTCATGGTTCCGCCTTCGGTAGCCATCAGGGTTGCACGTCCACTCTAATGGTGTGGAACCCGGTGGCTCCGTCCGGGGCCGGCGGCCTGCGTTGTTCGTCCTGGGCCCGGCCCGTGAGATCAGTTGCGCGGACCTGGACTTCGTGCTGGCCTGCTGCCAGCTCCAGGCCCACCTTCCATTGGTACCAGGTGTCCACCGAGATGCCTTCGCCCAGCTCCGCCTGCTGCCACGCGCCCCGGTTCACGCGGAGCTCCACCTTCCCAATGCCGGAGTGCTGCGCCCAGGCGACGCCACCGAACATCACAGTTCCGGCCTTCACCCCACGGCCATCGCGCGGGACATCGATCCTGGACGACGTTTTGATGGGTCCGCGCTCAGACCAGCCGCGGGGAGTCCAGTAGCCGGCGTCGTCCGCGAACCTGGTGACCTTCAGCTCGGTAACCCATTTGGTGGCGGACACGTAGCCATAGAGACCAGGCACCACCAGCCGGACGGGAAATCCGTGCTCCAGGGGCAAGGGCTCGCCGTTCATGCCGACGGCAAGCAGCGCATCCCGGTTGTCGGTGAGGACCTCGAGCGGGGTGCCGGCGGTCCAGCCGTCCGTGCTCCTTGAGAGCACCATGTCCGCGCCGGGTTGTGGCCCGGCGAGTGCCAGCAATTCGCGGACGGGCCAGCCCAGCCAGCGCGCATTGCTGATCAGGTCTCCGCCCACTTCATTGGACACGCACGCGATAGTTACGTGGCGCTCGATCTGGGGTTTCGCCACGAGATCGGCGAAGGACAGCTCAACTTCCCTGTCCACCATTCCGGTGACTTTGAGGACCCAGGTATCCGGATCGAGGGCAGGAACGGTGAGTGCGGTGTCGATGCGGTAGAAGTCAGGGTTGGGCGTGACCAGGGGCTGCATTCCATCCAGGCCGGTCTCGGCTCCGGACGGGATGGGCGGCGCTGCTGAGGCGGGTACCGGCAGCGCCACGCGGCTCCTTGCTTCGCTGGCGGCCGCTGCGGCGCCGCGCCAGAGCGATGCCAGCGCCCCGCCGATCACCGTGAAGGCAGCCCCGCCTGCCAGGGCCTGGAGGAAACGACGGCGGGCAGGCACGGCTTCCGTATCGGAGGTGCGCTCACTGCCCGTCCACTCCTGCAGCCGCCGAATCAGGAACCTGAGCAGCGCACCGGCAATGACTGCGGTGATTACCGGCAAGGCCATCGCATTGAAGCTGGCTTGGGCCCGGGTGAGGACGGCTGCCAGCCCCACCAGCCCAAAGAGGCCAACGATGGCGATGCCGGCAAAGCGGCGCCGGTCTTCGACTATTCCCGCCATCGCGGCCAGCGCGGCAATGACCAGGGCCATGCCAGCCAGGAGTGCAAGTTTGTCGGCCGTCCCGAACAGCGCTACAGCCCAGTCCTTCATACCGGGTGGAACGGCATCGATGACTGCGCCGCCAACCGCTGTCATGGGCGACAGCGCCGGGCTGAAAATACCGGCCAGAAGTTCTCCAAGCACCACCGCGCTGCCCACCGCAACGGCGCCCGCGGCGGCGGCGGGCCACACGCGGTGCCGCGGGACCGGCCCGGGGGGCACCGAGGGCACCGGGCGCTCGGGAAGCCGTGTCACGCCGTCGTTCGCTGCATGCTGTGGCTGGGAGCTGTTCACACCTACAGCTTAGGTTCGCTGGCTGCCCGCGGCGCCGGTCGTGGGCCGCGGATTCTGCTGCTGCCGGCCGGACCGGTCACGGTGTGATGCGGAGCCCATTGTGGCGTAGCCTGAATTCATGAGTGTCCAGCTAGGCATGCCCCAGCCACGGGAAGATGCGGGGGCAGCGCTGCCCTCCGTACCCGGTGCGCGCCCCGCCGATGCTCCGGCCGGGCTGGCCGACCGTTACGGCCGCCGCGCCACGGACATGAGGCTTTCCCTGACGGACAAATGCAACCTTCGCTGCACCTACTGCATGCCCGCTGAGGGCCTTGAGTGGCTCGCGAAGCAGGCAGTGATGTCTGCGGAGGAGATCGTGCGGATTGTGCGGATCGGCGTTGAGCAGCTGGGCGTGCGTGAACTGCGGCTGACCGGTGGTGAACCGCTGGTGCGGCACGACCTGGTGGACATCATCGCCTCGCTCCGCAGCAATCATCCTGAGCTGCCTATCTCCATGACCACCAACGGCGTGGGCCTGGCAAAGAAGGCGGCCGCGTTGAAGGCGGCCGGCCTGACCCGGATCAATGTGTCCCTGGACTCGCTGCACGAGGAGACTTTCACCAAGCTGACCCGGCGGCCGTTCCTGGACCAGGTGCTGGCCGGCGTGGACGCGGCCTGGGCTGCAGGCCTGGGCCCGGTCAAGCTCAACGCAGTCCTCATGCGCGGCATCAACGACGCCGAGGCGCCATCACTGCTGGCATGGGCGCTGGACCGCGGCTACGAGTTGCGGTTCATCGAGCAGATGCCGCTTGATGCTGACCATGGCTGGACGCGGCGGAACATGATCACGGCTGCTGAGATCCGCTCTCTGCTGTCGGGTGACTTTGTCCTCAGCTCTGATCCGCGCGCCCGCGATGGTGCCCCTGCGGAACGCTTTGAAGTACGACGGCGGGCGGCGGGGTCTGATTCCGGCCCGCTGCTGGGGACCGTTGGCATCATTGCCTCTGTGACTGAACCGTTCTGTTCGGACTGCCGGAGGACGAGGATCACGGCCGAAGGCAAGATCATGAGCTGCCTGTTCTCGCGTGAGGAATTCGACCTGCTGGGCCTGCTGCGCTCGGGCGCAAGCGACGACGCGCTCGCCCAGCGCTGGCAGGACGCCATGTGGCTCAAGCCAAAAGCACACGGAATGGACCACGTGGGACTTGACGCTCCGGACTTCGTCCAGCCGGACCGCAGCATGAGCGCCATCGGGGGCTGAGACATTTGAACGTACGATACTTCGCTGCCGCACGCGCTGCGGCAGGCGTTGAGGAAGAGCGCTTCGAGCTGGCGCCGGGCGCCACTGTTGCCGACCTGCTGGAGTCGGTCCTTTCTGTGGAGCGGCCCGAGCCACCTGCCGGAACCCCGCCGCTGCCCCGCATCCTGTCGCGGAGCAGCTTCCTGCTGAATGAGGTGGCGGTGCGGAACCACAGTGTTGTCCTAAAGGCCGACGACGTCGTGGACGTGCTGCCTCCGTTCGCCGGCGGCTAGGAGTACTTTCCCCGCGGAGGCTTCTCCCGGGCAGGGAATGTCAGTGCCACGATGGATGCTGTCGGTATGGGAAACCACGAGGGCACGGGGGTCAACAGGGACGCGCTGCTTCGCGCCGCGCCGACTGCGCCGGTTCACCCATCCGCTGACGCCGCCCCGAATGTCAGTGCCTCGATGGATGATTCTTCTATGGGAAACGGCGCGGGTACGGCGGCAACGATGGAAGACATTCACGCCTCAACTGCCCTGCTTGATGCCCTGTTCCTGGAAGATCAGCGGCTGGAAGCCGACGCCGGTCCCGGGGCCGCTGCCAGTGGCGGAGCTGGCGTGGATGTACTGCAGCGTCGCTATGAGATCCGACTCGAGCGCTTGGCAGTGACAAAGCAGCTGGAAGCCCAGATCGCCGGCGTGAAGGCCCGGGACGCCGCCGAAGCCATTGAAATCCAGCATGCGATGATCCCGCCGGAAGCGCCCGTCCACGAACGGACCT
>NZ_JARVSG010000037.1:0-69975 GCF_030209335.1 Pseudarthrobacter sp. fls2-241-R2A-168 | reverse complement strand
CGTCGTATGTTTTCCGGGTGAACCGGGACCTGGTGGTCCTGAACGATGTGAACTCCGGGAATGTGTGGCTGGTCAACCAGAACATGCAACTGGTCAACAACTGGGACGACGTAGTTCCACCCAAAAACGAATCCGACGAACAAGACCAGGAATCGGCGGACAACAACACCATCAACGTCCTGCCGGACCGCACCAAACCCAACCGTCCGCCCGAAACCAAGCCCGACGCCGTCGGCGTCCGCCCGGGCCGGACCACCATCCTCAGCGTCCTGGACAATGACTCGGACCCCGACGGCGACGTCCTCACCGCAGCCGTGACTGACTCCGGCCCCAAGGCGGGCACCCTGGAGAAGATCTACGGCGGCACCGCGTTCCAGGTCTCCGTCCCGGCCGACGCGAAACCCGGGACGGAGACGTTCAGCTACAACGCCTCTGACGGCCGCGGCCTCTCCGCCGCAGGGCAGGTGACTCTCAGCGTTGTGGGTCCGGAGGAGAACAAGCCGCCGCAGTTCAAGCGCGGCGATAACACCACCATGCTGGTGGAACAAGGCAAAACCGTCAGCCAAAACATCCTCACCGACTGGATCGACCCCGACGGCGACGACCTGGTCCTCCTTGACGCCAAGGCAGACAACGAACAGGACCAGGTCAAGGTCCGCCGCGACGGCCTGCTCACGTTCCAGGACTCCGGCGCCACCGCCGGGAAAAAGAACGTCGAAGTCACCATCTGGGACGGCCGCGCCACCGTCACCGGGAAAGTAGTGGTCAACGTCCAGCCCCCGGGAGCCCTGGCACCGGTGGTCAACGCCGACCACGTCACCGCCGTGGTAGGCCAGGACCTGGTCATCTCACCGCTGAAGAACGACGTCGACCCCAACGGGGGCGCCCTCCGCCTGGCCCAGGTGGAAGCCAACGGCCCCGCCGAGCTGGGCCCCGTCACCGACGGTGGCACGTTTACCTTCCGCAGCACCACCCCCGGGCCCGTCTACCTCACCTACATCGCCAGCAACGGGCCGCAAAGCAGCCAGGGCCTCATCCGGGTGGACGTGGAATCCGGCGACGACACCGGCAACCCCGTGGCCGTCCACGACGTCGCGCTGATGCCCACGGGCGGAAGCGTGCTGCTGGACCCTCTCGCCAACGACTCCGATCCGTCCGGCGGCGTCCTGGTACTGCAGTCGGTGAAGCTCCCGGAGAATTCCACTGCGTCGGTCAGCGTGATCAACCACAGCGTCCTGCGCATCACGGACATCCTGGGAACCAAGGACCCCATCCTCTTCGAATACACCATGTCCAACGGGAAGAAGCCGGCCACCGGCAGCGTCTCGGTGGTCCCGGTCCCGGCGCCCGCCGTCGTGGAAGCACCCCAGCCCAAGCCGGACGAAGTGAATGTCCGGGTCAACGACGTCGTGACCATCCCTGTGCTCGACAACGACACCCACCCGCAGGGCCAGGAACTGACCGTGGACCCGGTCCTGCCGCAGGGTGTGGACCCGGCGGACGGGAAAAGCTTCGTCTCGGAGAACACCCTCCGTTTTATTGCCGGCAGCCAGCCCAAGACAGTCCGGGCCATCTACAACGCCGTGGACCCGCAGGGCCAAAAGAGCGCCGCGGCCGTGACCATCCATGTCCTGCCGCTGGAAGGCGCCGAGAATTCGCGTCCGCAGCCGCGTAACCTGACGGCACGGGTGGTGGCTGGCGGCACCGTACGCATTCCTGTCCCGCTGGACGGCATCGATCCCGACGGCGACTCGGTCCAGTTGACCGGCATCGACAGCACCCCGGCCATGGGTACCGCCACGGTGGGCAGCAACTTCATCGACTTCACGGCGGCCGGCGACGGCGCCGGTACGGACACGTTCCGCTACAAGGTGGTGGACCGGCAGGGCGCGGTCAACACCGGCACGGTGACTGTCGGGATGGCCCCGCGCGGCGAGGTCAACCAGAAACCCACGCCCGTGGACGACGAAGTCCGGGTCCGGCCAGGCCGGCAGATCGCCGTCGACGCCACCGGAAATGACACCGACCCGGACGGCGACCTCATCCGCATCCTGACCGACGGCATCGAAGCTGATCCGGCACTGCAGGCTACGGTGAGCAAGGCCAGCGGCAGGATCATCCTGCTGGCGCCGGGCGAAGCCGGAACGGTCAACGTGCGCTACACCATCGCCGATGACAGGGACGCCTCGGCGCAGGCTGCCATCCGCGTGGTGGTGGACAACGAGGTGCCCCTCAAGGCGCCGATCGCCCGGGACGACAGGGTGACGTCCGCCCAGACCCTGGGAAAGACCGCTGTTGATGTCCCCGTCCTGAAAAACGACGAGGACCCCGACGGCGTGGGCGAAAACCTCAAGATCAGCACCGAGGCCACCACGGCCCGGCCCGGCGCCGAGGGCAACATGGTGGTGGACCTGACCGAGCAGCCGCAGCTGATCCCGTACACCGTGGAGGACGTGGACGGCCAGCAGTCGACGGCGGTCATCTGGGTCCCGGGCCTTGGCCAGCAGGTACCCACCCTGGCCAAGGACGAAGTCATCGAGGTGATCGCGGGCCAGTCCGTGGACGTTGACCTGGACGAGTGGGTGAAAGTCCGCGAGGGCCGTTCCCCACGGCTGACCCAGGCGGACCGGATCAAACTGATCGGCGCCGACGGCGGCGATCCCGTCACCGGGGACGGCACCGGCCTCAAGTACACGGCAGGCGCCGACTACGTGGGCCCGGGCTCGCTGACCTTCGAAGTGACGGACGGTACCGGCCCGGATGATCCGGCCGGCCTGAAGTCCACGCTCAGTATCCGCACCAAGGTGCTGCCCGATCCCAACAAGAACAACCCGCCAGAGCTCCTGGGCGCCAATGTGGAGGTCCCGAAGGGGGACTCGGCCAGCACTGACCTGGGGAAGCTGACGTCCGATCCGGACCGGGATGACGTTGAGAAGATGAAGTACGAACTGGTGGGCGGGTCTCCGGCCGGCTTCAACGCCAGCATCGACGGCAAAGCCCTGAAGGTCTCGGCCGCGGATTCCAGCGGCACGGGAACCACTGCCGCCGTCCAGGTCAAGGCCCGGGACCCGCGCGGGCTGGAAGCCACCGCCACCTACCAGCTGGCCGTCACCGCCTCGGACCGGCCCAAACCGGTGGCGAACGACGACGTGGAACCCAACGCCGCCGCCGGCAAGCCCGTGACCGTCAACGTCCTGGCCAACGACGCCAACCCCTTCCCGGAGACGGCCCTGAAGATCATCGCGGCCGCAACGGAAACCGGCAGCGGCAACGTGGAGGTCAGCGGAGACTCGGTGACGGTGACGCCCGCACCAGGCTTCACCGGAACCATGGTGGTGTCCTACACGGTGGCCGACAAGACGGGGGACTCCTCCCGCCAGGCCACCGCCCGCATCCGGCTTACCGTCAAGGACGAACCCCAGGCGCCCACCACCCCGCAGGCCCAGAGCGTGGGGGACCGGACCGCGCTGCTGAACTGGACTGCGCCCGCAGACCGCGGCTCGCCCATCACCAAGTACACGGTGTACGGCGAGGCCGGGTTCCAGCAGGACTGCCCGGCCAACACCTGCACCCTCAACGGGCTGGTGAACAACACCAAGTACCACTTCCAGGTGACGGCCACCAACGAGTTCGGCGAGTCTGACCGGTCGCCGGCCTCCGCGGAGGTGCGTCCGGACGTCAAGCCCGATACCCCGTTGGCGCCGTCGATGAAGTTCGGCGACAAGGAGCTGTCCATCAACTGGACCGCCCCGGCCAGCAAGGGGTCGCCGGTGAAGTCCTACGACCTGGAAATCTCGCCGGCGCCACCCGGGCAGAACGCCCAGATCCAGAACCTGACCGCTGTCAGCTACGTCTGGAAAGGCTTGCAGAACGGGGTGTCCTACAAGGTCCGGGTCCTGGCGCGCAATGATGCCAAGGAGCCGTCGGAGTGGAGCCCGTACTCGGCTGCGGAAGTTCCTGCCGGGGTCCCGGCAACTCCTACCGCGCCTACCGCTGCCCAGGCGGGTTCACTGGGTTCGCAGAGCCAGTTGAAGGTCAGTTGGGCTGCGCCCAACAACAACGGTGACGCCGTTTCGGCCTACACCCTGACCACCCTCCGCGGCGGGGCTGTGGTGTCCAGCCAGCAGGTTGCCGGCACCACCCAGAACGTGACGGTGGACAACTCGGAAACCAACTACACGTTTACGGTTTCCGCCACCAACAAGGCGGGAACCAGCGGTACCAGCCCCCAGTCGGCTGCCATACGCGCGGTGGGCAAGCCAGGCATGGTCGGCACACCGACTGCGACGCTCTACGACACCGGCGGCAGTGGCGGGAAGATCGACGTTCGGTTCCCAGTACTGACAGACGCCCAGCGCAATGGGTCGACAGCACAGGAGATCACGTATAGGTACAGCCTGACGTCAGGCGGCGGCAGCGGCAGCATCGCGGCCGGAGGCGAAATCATTCCGGCAGCCAATGGCACTCCCACGTCCGTGGTGGTCTGGGCCGTCTCGTCCCGCAGCTCCACCGCGGGCGACGCGAGCCCAGCGTCCAACCAGGTTAATCCCTATGGTCTCGCCTTTGCGCCCACCGTGACCGGCAGCAAGAGCAGCGGCGTCGGGGACAAGACAGTGTCCTGGACCTGGAACCAGCCGGATGGCAACGGCCGGGCTGTGACCGGGTACCAGTACAGTGTGGACGGCGGCGGCTGGCAGGACACAAATCAGCGCTCGTTCTCGAAAACCGTTGGATACAGCGAAACGGTAACCCTTCGTGTTCGGGCCATCAGCGGCGGCCAGGCCGGCAGGATCGGCAGCGATACGTCCCGCAGCGGTGCGGAACCGCCGCCCCCCGTTCCCACCTCCTGGGGCATCACGGCGAGCCCGGTCCGCAGCTGCACCGAACCCCGCAGGGGAACGGACAGCTATGTTGCCGGCAACCCGTCGCAGTGCAACGGCGAGGGCAAGTGGCTGGACGCCGGCGCCGGCGCACAGACGGACCGCTACCAGGTCTGGTACAAGACCTCGAACAACCCCAGCGGCATCTGGTACCACCTGACCTCCGGCATGGCGGCCGGCAACTGGATCCGCTGCGACACCAGCAGCCTCGGCTGCAACCCGCCCAACGGAATGCCCAACCGCTAGGCCGGCACCGCCGGCGCACCAGCGGGACCGGTACCCCCGGTCCCGCACAACAACCTGACCATCACAGAAGGAAGAGCAACCCCATGACCATGACCACCGAGCAGGCCGCCTGGTTTGCTGAAACCTTCGAAAAGCTCGTCGCCAACGTGGGGAAGGCCGTCCTGGGCAAGGAGCACGTCATCCGGCTGACCTTCACCGCCATGCTGGCGGAGGGGCACGTCCTGTTTGAGGACGCGCCCGGCACCGGCAAGACGTCCCTGGCCCGGGCATTGGCAGCCACGGTGCAGGGATCCAACAACCGCATCCAGTTCACCCCGGACCTGCTGCCCTCGGACGTCACCGGCGTGACCATCTACGACCAGAAGACGCAGAAGTTCGAGTTCCACAAGGGCCCGATCTTCAACAACATCGTCCTGGCTGACGAAATCAACCGCGCTTCGCCCAAGACCCAGTCGGCCCTGCTGGAAGTCATGGAGGAATCGCGCGTCACGGTGGACGGCGTCACCTACTCCGCCGGGCGCCCCTTTATGGTGATGGCTACGCAGAACCCCATCGAACAGGCGGGCACCTACCGGCTGCCCGAGGCACAGCTTGACCGCTTCCTGATCAAGACGTCCATTGGCTACCCGGACCACGCCTCCACGGTCCGGCTGTTGGGCGGCTCGAACCTGAAGGACCGCTCCCAGGACCTCACCGCCGTCATCACCACCCTGGCTGTGGCGGACATGGCCGACCTCGCCGCCACCACCCACGTGGACACCGCGGTCCTGGAATACATCTCCCGGCTCTGCGAGGAGACCCGCAGCGCACCGGAAACCCGGCTGGGAGTCTCCGTCCGCGGCGCCCTGGCCATGGTGCGTGCCGCGAAGGTCTGGGCAGCGGCCCAGGGCCGGAACTTCGTCCTCCCGGATGACATCAAGGAACTGGCCCCCGTGGTGTGGACCCACCGCTTTGTGATGGACCCGGAAGCCGAGTTCTCCGGCGCCACCGCCGAGGCCGTCCTGACCCGCATCCTGGCAGACGTGGCCGCGCCCCAGCAGCGCACCAACGCCTGACCGCCGCACCCGGCTCAACAGTCCATCCCCAGCAGCACAACGAAGGTTCACATATGTCCACCGGCACCCCGTTGACCCGGATCGCCGAGCGCCTCAGGCAACCTTTCCACCGGAACGGCCAGCCGACGCGCCTGCACCCGTCCGCCGTCTGGGCCGAGGCCAGCAGCACTGCGGGACTTGCCCTGGCACCCGCCTGGCGAACGGTCAAAGAAGCATGGCTCAAGCACGTTTGGCCTGTCCTCTCGGTGATCAGCGTGCTGGGCTGGTCCGTACTGGCCGCCGCCATCCTCCTTTGGGCGGCGGGGCAGGCCTACGGCTGGCAGGAGGCCAAGGCCGCCGCCGTGGCAGCCTTTGTGATGTTCGTGATCGCCGTTGGCTTCATCCTCGGGCGCTCCACCTATGGCGTGGTCCTGGACCTGGCCCGGACCCGCGTTGCCGTGGGGGACAGTGCCGTGGGCAGCATCGCCGTCACCAACACCTCCAGCCGGCCCCTGCTGCCCGCGGCCGTCGAACTGCCCGTGGGCGGTGTCACCGCGGTGTTCCACCTGCCCCGGATGAAACCGCAGCAGGTCCACGAGGACCTCTTCACCATCCCCACGGCCCGGCGTGCCGTGATCGTGGTGGGTCCGGTGCGCTCGGTCCGCGCCGACCCCCTGCACCTGTTGCGCCGGCAGGTCCTGTGGACCGAGCCCGAGGATCTTTTCGTCCATCCCCGCACGGTGGCCCTGGCCGGATCGGCTGCCGGCTTCATCCGCGACCTCGAAGGCATGCCCACCACCGACCTGTCCAGCGCCGACGTTTCCTTCCACGCCCTGCGGGACTACGTCCCGGGCGATGACCGGCGGCACATCCACTGGAAAACAACGGCGCGGACCAACAAGCTCATGGTCCGCCAGTTCGAAGAGACCCGCCGCGCCCACCTCGCCGTTTCCTTGTCCATCAACACCGACGAATACGCCTCGGAAGAGGAATTCGAGATGGCGATTTCCGCCGCCGCCTCCATCGGCCGGCAGGCCATCCGCGAGCAGCGCGAACTGGACGTCCTCACCCAGAAGGGGCCGCTGCGCTGCGAAACCGGCCGCAACATGCTCGATGACATGACCCGGATCGTGGGCGCCCCCATGCGCCGCACCGCCGTCGACCTCGCCAGGACGCTGGCCGACACCGTCCCCAACGCCTCCGTGGTGTTTTTTGTGGTGGGCAGCAACGTCACCGCCACCCAGCTCCGGTCCGCCGCCGCCTCCGTGCCGCCCGGGGTGCGCAGCCTCGCCGTCCGCGTGGAAGCGGGCGCCGCGTCCAGCAGGGCGAACATCGCCGACCTGACAGTACTCACCCTTGGCGACCTCGCCGACCTCGGCATCGTCCTCCGGAAGGCGGCAGCATGACCTCCGCACCTGGGCTGCGTCCGCGCACCACATCCGCCCGGCAGCAGGCCCGCAGCAGCCTGCAGTCCGGCTTCGCCGACGGGCAGCCGCTCTGGCATTTCCTGCTCGACGCCGGCGCCCTGACCGTACTCCTGGGGCTGGGCCTGCTCGGCTTCGGCCTCAGTTTCGGCGGCGATCCCTACTATCTGGTGTCCGGCTTCGGCGGGATCATCCTGGGCCTGGCCATCGGCGTGGTCAACGCGCACCTGCGCCTTGGGCTGCTGATCACCTCGGCCCTGGCGCTCGGGGCCTACCTCGTCTTCGGGACCCTGCTGGCAGTGCCCGACTCGGCCATCGCCGGCTTTGTGCCCACCCTGGACTCGCTCCGGATCCTCCTCCTGGGCATTGTGTTCGCCTGGAAGGACATGCTCACCGTCGGGGTCCCGGTGGGAACTGCCGGCGGCGTGCTCATTGTCCCGTTCCTGAGCTCCATGATCACAGCGCTGGTGGCAGGGGTCCTTACCTGGCGGGCCAGGACCCCGTACCTGCCGCTCATTCCGGTGCTGGTCCTCTTCATTACGGGCATCGCGTTCAGCACCAACGCAGCCTTCCTCACCCTCGAACGCGGGATCGGCCTGACGGTGCTCGGCATCGCCTGGGCAACGTTCCGCCGCGACGCCCTGCGGCGCAGCAGCAGCCGGAAAGTGGCCGTCAACAACCCGCAGACCGACTCCGCCACCGCGCAGCGGGCCAAGCTGCGCAGGCTGGGCATGGCAGCCGGCGTGATCGCCGCCAGCGTGGCCGTCACTGCGCTGTCCGCCCCGCTGGTGACCGCCGGGGGAGACCGGAAGGTCCTCCGCAACGTTGTGGTCCCTCCGTTTGATCCCAAGGACTACATCACCCCGCTGGCAAGTTTCCGCACGTTCGTCAAGGACAAAAAGGACGACACCCTCTTTGTGGTCAAGGGCCTTCCGCGGGATGGCCGCGTCCGGCTCGGTGCCCTGGACGCGTTCAACGGCACCAACTACAACATGGATCCCAACGGCTCGGGCAACTTCAGCAAAGTAGGCGACACCGAGTCCATCAACACCCTGGCCGACACTTCTGGAGTGGTCCCCACCAACGATTACTCCATCGGCATCACCATCGAGGACTACCAGGGCTTCTTTGTCCCAGGCGGCCGCAAGACCACCGGCATCAGCTTCGACCAGGGCGCTTCCGCCGCGGCGTCGGGCCTCTACTTCAACTCGGGCACTGATACCGCAGTGACCACCAACGGGCTGTCCAAAGGTGATTCCTACAGCGTCCAGGTGTCCGATCCTGTCAAGCTGGAACACGGGCAGCTGACGCAGTACGACTTCGCCCAGGTGTCCCTGCCGGCTCCTGCCGAGGTGCCACCGGTGGTGGGATCCCAAGCCAACGACCTCTCTGCCGACGCACCTACGGCCATCGACAGGGTCCGCCAGATTGAAGCGCACTTCCAGAAGACCGGCGCCTTCAGCAACGGCCTGGTCAGCGAAGGGCAGCTGCCCAGCGTCTCGGGCCACGGGTCCGCCCGCATCAGGAACCTGCTGACGGCCAAGCAGATGCTGGGCGACGACGAGCAGTACGCGGTGGCCATGTCCCTGATGCTCCGGCATCTCGGCATCTCGTCCCGCGTGGTGATGGGCTTCTACCCCGAGCCGACCAGCCCCGAAAACGGGGCAGGGGAAGTAAAGATCACCGGCAAGGACGTGCACGCTTGGGTGGAGGTCGCGTTCGAGCGGGTGGGCTGGGTCAGCTTCGACCCCACCCCGCCCAAGGACAACGTGCCCATCCCGCCGGATCCCGAGAACAAGTCCAAGCCCAAGCCCCAGGTGCTGCAGCCGCCGCCCCCGCCGCAGGAACCAGCGGACCTGCCGCCGGACTCCTCGCCCGACGCGTTGGACGCGGACCAGAAGAAGAACAACCCCTGGCTGTTCTGGGGTGCGCTGCTGGGCGCACTGGGCGTGGCGCTGATCCCGCTGTCCATCCTCGCGTTGCCGCTGCTGCTGATTGCGTTGCTGAAATCACGACGCCGGAAGTCCCGTTTCCGGGACGGTGACCCCGCGCAGCGGGTCGGCGGAGGCTGGAGTGAGGTGGTGAGCCTTGCCACCGACATGGGCGCCGCCGTCGACACCCGCTCCACGCGCCGCGAAAGCGCCGCCGTGCTCGCCGAGGCGTTCCCCGCCAGCGGCGGCACCACCACCATGCTCGCCAGGCGGGCTGACGCATCGATCTTCGGTGCCGGCCAGCCCAGCGAGGACGAGGTCCGGGAGTACTGGACCATCGTTGACGGGTCCTTGAAGGAGATGACCTCCACGGTGGGGTTCTGGCGCCGGCAGCAGGCACGGTTCTCGCCACGTTCCCTGCTCGCGGACGCCCGCACCCTCCTGGGCCGCCGCGGCGCCGGGCTGGCACTGCCTGTTCTGCCGTCCCTCAAGGGGAGCGGCCGCCGTCGTCCTGCCGTGCCGGAAGCGCCAGCGGGGCCGGCCGGGCCCGACGCAGCGGCCGCACCCGCCGCAGCAGCTCCCGACGCAACAACTCCCGAGACCCCAATGCAAGGATCGGGAAGCCAGTGACAGACGACGCCGGGCGTTGCCCGCACTGCCGGCAACCCATCCGCGCCGGGGCTGCTTTTTGCAACGCCTGCGGCGCGCCCTTGCCCAACCGGTCGGCCCGCAGCCTTCGCCAGCCCCACCTGGTGGCTGGGCAGCACGCCGGTACCCCCGCCGCGCACCCGCCCCGGATTCCCGGTACTATCCCGGTAGTAGAAAGGCCGCAGGCATTTCCGGCGGCGGGCATCAACGCGGGCACAGGCCGGGGGAGCGCCGGCGGGTCCACCGTGCAGGTGGGGGCCGGTCCAGGGGGAGGAACGGGAATGGCAGTAAATCTTCAGCTTGTTCCAGCCACGGCGGGCAAGCGCCTTGGCGCTGCCGTGATTGACTGGCTCCCGCCCCTGGCTGTCCTCGTGGTGACATTTGCCCTCGGTTTCGCCAGCATCACCCGGACCCGCAGCGGCGGCTTCATCATCTACGACACGGCGTCTTTGGTGCTGTTCGGCGGGATCGGGCTGGGACTGACCCTCGTGTACCTCTTTGTGGTGCTGGGGTGGGAAGCCCGGACCGGCAAGACCCTGGGGAACCTGTTGATGGGGATCCGCAGTGCGGACAATGACGGCTACGCGCCGGGCGCCGGTCCTGTTTTCCTGCGCGGCCTGGTCACCGGGGCGGGCATCCTGCTGGCGCTGCTGGCGGCCATCCTTGTGGTGGTCTTCCAGTGGTTCGCGGTTGCCTTTTTTGTGCTCGGACCGCTGATGCTGGCGGGAACGGTCTGGGCTGTGCTGGTGGTGGTCTCGAACAGCTGGGACAAAAACGGCCGACTCCGGGGCTGGCATGATACTGCCGCGAAAACCCTCGCCTTCGACGTCAAGGCGGGCCGCAACCCCATCGCCACCGGCGGAATCCAGGGGCCGTACAGCTTTGCCCCGCTGGATCTGCCGCCGGTCCAGCAGGTGTTGTCGCCGGTGGCAGGCGCCAACGCGCCAAAGGTCATCGACGTCCGGCAGCCAGGCGCAAATTCCCTCCCGCAGGTCCCCGGCCCCGCTGGTCCTGCCGCTCCTTCTGGCGTCGCTCCTGCCGCAGCGGCTCCGGTCCGGACGGTCCCCGCTGCGGCGCCTGTCCAGACAGTTCCGGAACCGCGCGACCAGCAATGGCACCCGGACGACGACGTGGACCGCACCCAGGTGCGCCCCGGCTCCGCAGCACCTGCACCGGTGGCGGTCCTGCGGATCAGGCTCGACGACGGCCGCGACTTCCAGCTGGACCGCAGCGTGCTCGTGGGCAGGAACCCTGTGGGCCAGGCAGGCGAACAGCAGGCCCAGCTGCTCGCCGTCGATGACCCCGGCCGGTCCATTTCCAAGACCCATCTCCACCTGCTGACGGACGGGGCGGGCGTCTGGGTGACGGACCGGAACTCCACCAACGGCAGCGCCGTCACCACGCCCGACGGCCACCGCACGCCCCTTCAGCCGGGAGTGCCCGCATTTGTTACCCCGGGATCCAGTGTCCATTTTGGAGACCGTACCTTTTACCTAGGACAGGCATGAACCAACAGCCCGCAAGCGTTCCCTCCAGCACTAAACCGGGGGCAGGGCTCAGCCTGAGCGTCGGCCACGGGACGGACCGGGGACTCCGCCGGGAGTTGAATGAGGATTCGTACATTGCCTCCGATCCTGTCTTCGCCGTGGCGGACGGGATGGGCGGACACGAAGCTGGTGAGGTTGCCAGCGGAATGTGTGTCCGCGCACTGGCGTCGATACCCCAGCTCACTACGGGGGAGCGGAGCGTCACGGCTGCGGTCCTCCAGCAGTATCTGGTGAAGGCGGACGACTCCATTCGCGAGGCCACCGGCGCACGCGCCGGCACCACCCTCACTGGCGCCGTCATCGTGGAACAGATGGGCATGCCGTACTGGCTGGTGATGAACATTGGCGACTCCCGGACCTACCGCCTGAGCCAGGGCAGGTTCGAGCAGATCAGCGTGGACCACTCCGAAGTCCAGGAACTCGTTGACGCCGGGGAGATCACCGCAGAGCAGGCCACCATCCACCCGCGCCGGCACGTGGTCACGCGGGCGCTGGGCACCGGAGACGAAACCGAGGCTGACTATTGGCTGCTGCCCGTGGAGGAAGGCGACCGCATTCTCATCTGTTCCGATGGGCTTACCGGCGAGCTGACGGATGACCACATCTACCGGATCCTCAGCACGGTGGGCCACCCCCAGGACGCGGCGGACGCCCTGATCCAGGCCGCACTTCGCAGCGGCGGCAGGGACAACGTCACGGTCATTGTGGTGGACGTCCGGAACGTCCTCAACGATGCCGGTGCAGCAACCACTGCGCCACGCCCGGAGACGGCCGAAGACGAAACAACACTGCCCCGTACGGGCGCCGTAGATCGCACGGGCACCGTCGATTCAAGCACTCGGGAACCAGAGGCTGCGGAACCGGGCACTGTTGAAGCGGGCACTGTTGACGCGGGCGGTGTTCAACCGGACGCCGCGGAACCGGGCCCAGCCGACGAGAGTGGGGAACCGGGCGATGACCGCCGTTAGTTACATCCCCGGGACCTGGCTGGGTATCGTCCGCTCCCACACAGTTGTCCTCCTGGAGCCGGACACCAAGCCGGCCCTCATTGCCGCACTCTGGGGCCTGCTCGAAAGCCGGCCGGAAGTGCACGAAGTCCTTCATGCGGTGACCAGCAGTTCCGGGGGATCGCTGGCCAACATCCCGTCCTTCGGCATCCTCGACTTCCAGGGACCACTGCGCGTCTTCCTGCGCGGGGACCTGGACGTCACTGTCCAGTCGGCCGACGGTCCGGTGAAGCTGAACGGCCGGGACGTGACCACCTGGACCGAGCGGCGGCTCGATCAGTCAGGGCTGTGCCGGCTGGTGATTCCCGCGGCGGGCCGCAGCGTGGACCCCGAGCCAAAGTCCGCGCACGCCGTCCTGCCGGACCTGCCACTGGCGGAGGGCGTGGTGCTGCTGCAGTCCCTGGTCCTCACCCTCGGGGCCGAGGCCAGCGGCGCCGCCAGGCCTGCTCCCGCAGCAGTTGAGCCCGCTGTTGCTGCCGGAACCGCTGCTGCGGCGCCCGCTGCAGCCGACCCGGCCGCGCCGGTTTTTGTAGCACCGGAAGCGCCCACCTCCGCGGTCCCGGGCCCCGTGATTGAAGCGTCCGAAGAGGCTGACCTTCCGGAGATCACTGTTGCTCCCGAGCATGGGGCGTCGGCGGAGACCGTTTATGCGGTCATCGATGAGGACTTCGAGGACGACGGCCTGGCCGAAACGGACGCTGCCCCGGAGTCAGGCGCTGACCCAGATTCAGGCGTTGACCCGGACCCGGAAGCTGCCCCCGCCACTGATGCTGGCCCTGCAACTGACACTGGCCTCAGTGCGGCCCGGGAGGACACCACGTCCAGTGCTTCCGAACAGCCAGTGGCCAGCGAGATGACCAGCTCGTATGACCACCTGTGGGAACGGACCGTGGTCCGCAGGATCGAAGATGCCGCCGTCCGGGAAGAGCCGCAGCCGGCAGACCAGCCGGAACCTCAGGCGCAGGACCCCGAAGCCGCTGAACTGCGGGCCGTTGAAGATCAGGCCGTTGAACAGCAGGTGGCCGGGGAGTCATCGGAATCTGGCCCGGCCGATACCCCTGCCCGCCCGGAAGTATCCCCTGCGACGGCAGGCGCTCCGCCCGCCGTCGTTTTGGAGGCACCTTCCGCCGGTTCACCCAACTCCGCGCCCATGGCCCCAACCAGCGGGCTGATCGACTCCGTGCCTTGGCGGACGGCGGCCGGGGGCAGCAGCGAACCGGCGCCGCCGAGTGCAGTTCCCGCACCCATGTTGTCGGCGGCACCCTCCACTGCCTCCGTGGCCCCAACTCCAGCCGCCCCTGTTGTATCGGTTCCTGTTGCGCCCGCTCCGGAAGCAAACCATGCGGAATACGACGCCGACCACGACGGCCAGACGGTGATGAAGGGCAGCCTGAAAGGGATGGCCGCCCGGCCCGTCCGCACGGTGACAAACTCCTCTGAGGCGGCCGGGCCGCTGGTGCTTGCGCGGCTCTGCCCCCAGGACCACCCCAATCCGCCCACCAGTGCCACTTGTGCGGCGTGCGGCGCGGGGCTTCTGCCCGACGCAGTCCAGGTGGCCCGTCCGCGCCTGGGACGGATGCGCATCTCCACCGGAGAACTTGTGGACCTCGACCAGTCGCTGGTGATCGGCCGGCAACCCTCGGTGTCCCGGGTCCAGGGCGGAGTGATGCCCCGGCTGGTCCAGGTGGCAAGCCCGGGAGGGGATATCTCCCGCTCGCACGTCGAAGTCCGGCTGGAGGGCTGGCACGTGATGCTGTGCGATCTCAAAGCCACCAACGGCACCGTCCTGGTGCGTGAAGGCCAGCCCCCGCGCCGCCTGGCCCAGAACGAGATGGCCATCCTGCTGGACGGGGACATCGCTGAACTGGGCGACAACATCTCTCTGCGTTTTGAGGAGATTCCTTGAGTTCCAAACGGCCGCCTGCGCCGCCGCCCCGTATCGCGGGGTTCACTTACATCAGCCTGCTGGGATCCGGCGGGTTCTCCGACGTCTACCTTTACGAACAAGACCGGCCCCGCCGAAGGGTGGCCGTCAAGGTGCTGCTCTCGGACCTGAAAACCGAAGGTGCGCGCCGCCGGTTCGAGTCCGAGGCCAACCTCATGGCCCAGCTGTCCTCCCACCCGTACATCGTCACCATCTTCGAGGCGGAGGTCACCGACGACGGGCACTCCTACCTGGCCATGGAGTACTGCTCGCGGCCCAGCCTGGACGTGCGGTACCGGCGGCAGCGGTTCAGCGTTGATGAGGTGCTGGCCGTCGGCATCCAGGTGGCGTCCGCCGTTGAGACCGCCCACCGCGCGGGCATCGCGCACCGCGACATCAAACCCGCCAACATCCTGGTGACGGACTACAACCGCCCTGCCCTGACCGACTTCGGCATTTCCGGGACCCTGGCCGGCGACGCCGACGAGGACTCCGGCATGTCCATCCCGTGGTCCCCGCCGGAACAGTTCACCGACGGCACCGTGGACGGCGTGATGGTGGACGTGTGGGCGCTTGGCGCGACGCTGTACACGCTGCTGGCCGGGCGGTCGCCCTTTGTGATGCCCGGCGCCGACAACTCCCAGCGCGAGCTGATCAGCAGAATCAGCAACATGCCCGTGCCCCGGCTGGGCCGCGCCGACGTCCCGGAATCCCTGGAACTGGCACTGTCCACGGCCATGGCCAAGTCACCCCAGTCCCGGTACTCCTCGGCCCATGCCTTCGCCCTTGCCCTGCAGCGCATCCAGGCTGAACTGAACCTGTCGGTCACGCCCTTCGAAGTTCTCGAAGAGCCGCACCAGGAGGACAGCCACCCCGATGACGGCGCCGAAGAAACGCGGGTGCGGAGCATCGCGGCCATCGACCCGGAGCGGACCGGCAGTGCGCCCACTTTCCCGGCCCGCACCCGGCCGCAGGTCCCCGCACAGGAGGCGCCGCCGTCGCGCTTTACCCCACCGGCAGCCCTGGCGCCGCCAGCGCCTGCTGCCCAGCCCCAGGACTGGACCCCCGCCACGGTCCTCCGTGGCGCTGCCGGCAGTGCGCCGGTTATCCCCGGACTTTCCCCGGACGGCAGGATTCAGGCCGGCGGGCCCCAGGACGGCAGGCTTCCCGACGGCGGAGACGTTGCCGACACAACGCTCCACCGGCCCGCAAAGGTGGAAGAACCTGCCGAAGCCGCCGCTTCCGGCACTGACCACGGGAAACGCAACCTCTGGCTTGCCATCTCCGGCGGTACCCTGCTGGTCCTCGCCGCGGTAGTCGGAATCGTGATCGCCAACGCCGCACCGCAGGCGCCCAAGGCTACACAGAGCCAGGAAGCCAGCAAGCCGCCGCCCGATGCGCTGGACAACGGCACCGTGCCCGACGTCGAAGGGCTCACCGGAACCCTGACCCCCGGCGGCGCCTCGTTCACCTGGAACAATCCGCAGCCCAAGCCCGGAGACACCTACAAATGGCGGGTCTACACCATCGGGGGCGGCGGCGAATACCAGTCGATCGCCCAGCCCCCCATCCAGGTGACGCCGAACCCGTCCGGGCAGACCTGCGTCCAGGTGATGATCGTCCGCTCGGACGGCGCCTTCTCACCGATGGAAGAAGCCTCCATCGCCTGCACCGGCCCATGACGGCGCCCCGATCCAGACACTTACACCAGCACGATTTACAGCGCTTTGCCCAATGAGGAGGCACAGAAAATGGGGGATCTAGCAATAGATTTCTGTGGTGAATGGTACGAACCCTCGGACGAGGACGTCTTCAACATCGGCCGCGAAGGCGACCTGGAAGTGGACGACAACCCGTACCTGCACCGGCAGTTCCTGCAAGTGGCCCGCTATGACGGGATCTGGTGGCTCAGCAACGTTGGGAGCATGCTTTCCGCCACCGTGGCAGACGCCTCCGGCGGCATGCAGGCCTGGCTCTCGCCCGGCGCCCGCATCCCGCTGGTGTTCAGCCACACGAACATCATTTTCACTGCCGGACCCACCACGTACGAATTCGCGGTCCACCTGAAGACGCCGTCTTTCCGGCAGCAGGCGCGGGAGGAGGACAGCAACGGAGACACCACCATCGGCCCCGTGGTGTTCACGGATTCCCAGAAGGCACTGATTGTGGCGCTCGCCGAGCCGATGCTGCGGCGCGAAGGGACCGGCTTCAGTGCCATCCCGTCCTCCGCTGCCGCCGCCAAAACGCTGGGCTGGGCGCTGACCCGCTTCAACCGGAAACTGGACAACGTGTGCGACAAACTGGACCGCGTGGGCGTTGTTGGCCTTCGTGGCGGCGGCGGCAAACTGGCCACCAACCGCCGTGCCCGGCTGGTGGAGCACGCAGTCACCTCGCACCTGGTCACGGCCGATGACCTGTACCTGCTGGAAAAGATGAGGGGCGTGGACGAAGGATGAGGATCCGGCTGACACTCCGCCGGGACCCTGCCGACGCCAAGGACCTCGCTGTCACCGTGGACGGCCTCGCTACCGTGGCCGACGTTGCTGCAACCCTCTGGGCCGCCGATCCTGCCCGCAAGGGCACGCCCGCCCCGGACAACCTTTCGCTGAAGATCGATGAGGCCTTTGTGGGCGGCGGCATGCGCGGCAACGTCCTCGCCCGCGAAGACAACCTCCTCGAGTCCGGCCTCCGGCCCGGTTCCGTGGTGTCCCTGGCGCGGGTCAGCGCGCAGTTCGGTGACTCCGGTGCCCCCCGCGGCCCCGCGGCCGCCACCCTGCGCGTGCTGTCAGGGCCCGACGTCGGCCGCGAATTTTCGCTGCCATCCGGCACCAGCTACATCGGCCGGGACCGGGACGTGGACATCCGGCTCTCCGATCCGCTGACCTCTAAACGCCATGCCCGCATCACGGTGGGCGAAGGCGTGGAAATCGTTGATACGAACTCCGCCAACGGGCTCCTGATGGATGGCCTGCCGGTCACCCGGGCCACGTTGAACTCCTCGGACACCGTCACCCTGGGCGACACCACCATCACCGTGGTGCCGCTGGGACACAACCAGGCCGCCGCGCCCACCTCGCCTTTGGTGGACTTCAACCGTTCACCCCGGGTGGTTCCCCGCTTTGAGGAACCGAAGCGCGTCCTGCCCGCAGGACCCAAACGCCCCGAAGACCATCCTTTCCCCTTCATCATGCTGCTCATCCCGCTGTTGATGGGCGCGGTGATTTTTTCGGTCAGCAACAATCCGCTCTCGGCGGTGTTTATGCTGATGATGCCGCTGTTCGTGGTGGGCCATTTCGTGGACCAGAAGATGAGGACCAGTCGCCAGCAGAAGGACCAGCTTAAGCATTTCCGCGCCTCCATGGCCGCCTTCCGGGAGGACATCACGGAACTGCAGCACGTGGAGCGTGCCGTCCGGCTGCAGGAGGCACCCTCCGTCAGCGACACCGTTAATGCAATCTACAAACTGGGTCCGCTGCTGTGGACCCACCGCCCGGAACACAGCGGCTTCCTGGGCCTGCGGTTCGGCCTGGGCACCGTGCCGTCGCGGGTCCTCCTGGAGGAGCCGGCGAACAACGACACCGAGGTGGAGTACGCCCGCGAAATCCAGGACTGCATCAAGCAGTTCCGGGACATCGAAGGCGTTCCGGTGGTATCCCAGTTCCGGACAGCCGGGTCCCTGGGCATCGCGGGCGCCCGCGGGCTGGTGGACGATATTGCCCGCGGCATGGTGCTCCAGCTCGCAGGGCTGCACTCACCCGCAGAAGTGGTCCTCACAGCCATCACCTCCGCCCAGTCCAGGGACCGGTGGAACTGGCTCCAGTGGCTGCCGCATGTCGGCTCCGGCCACAGCCCCCTGTCCGGCGACCACCTGGCCGCCGGTTCGGCAGGCGGGGCTTCCCTGGTGGCCCGCCTCGAAGACCTGGTGGAAGCCAGGGAAGCCGCCGCCAAACGCTCCGGCCCCGCCCTTCGCCCCGCCCTGGATCCAGCCAAGGACGAGGTGGAGGCACCGGTGGTGCCGGCCGTGCTGGTGGTTGTGGAGGACGATGCCCCCGTGGACCGGGGGCGTCTTACCCGGCTCGCCGAACGCGGCCCGGATGCCGGCGTGCACGTGTTGTGGGTGGCCACCGATGTGCAGGCCCTGCCCGCTGCCTGCCGCGACTTCATGGTGGTGGACGGCGACCACGGCACCACCACCGGACAGGTCCGGCTGGGCCGCCACACCTACCCCGTCAGCTGCGAGAGCGTTGACGCCGAACTTGCCGGGCAGCTGGCCAGGATGCTGACCCCGGTGGTGGACGTGGGCAAACCTGTCACCGATGATTCCGACCTCCCGCGGGCCGTCTCCTATGCCACCCTGATCGGGAAGGACTTCCTGGACAACCCCCAGGCCGTCGCCGAACGCTGGACGGAAAACAACTCCGTTCACAGCAGCGCCGTACCAAACCGCAAGGACAACGGCACGCTTCGCGCACTGGTCGGCTCCAAAGGCGTGGAACCGCTGTACCTGGACCTGAAAAACGAGGGCCCGCACGCCCTGGTGGGCGGAACCACCGGTGCCGGCAAGTCCGAATTCCTGCAGTCCTGGGTGATGGGCATGGCGGCGGCGTACAGCCCCGACCGGGTCAGCTTCCTGTTTGTGGACTACAAGGGCGGGGCCGCTTTCGCTGACTGCATTAACCTGCCGCACACGGTGGGACTGGTAACGGACCTTTCGCCGCACCTGGTCCGGCGCGCGCTGACCTCGCTGCGCGCCGAACTGCACTACCGGGAGCACCTGCTGAACCGGAAAAAGGCCAAGGACCTGCTGGCGCTCCAGCGCGAGGCCGATCCGGAAGCGCCACCCTACCTGATCATCATCGTGGACGAATTCGCCGCGCTCGCCAGCGAGGTCCCCGAGTTCGTGGACGGCGTGGTGGACGTTGCCGCGCGCGGCCGGTCCCTGGGCCTGCACCTCATCCTGGCAACCCAGCGCCCGGCCGGGGTGATCAAGGACAGCCTGCGCGCCAACACAAACCTTCGGGTGGCGCTGCGGATGGCCGACGAAGACGACGCCACGGACATCCTGGGCGTCCCGGACGCCGCCTACTTCGACCCCGCCATCCCGGGTCGGGGCGCGGCCAAGACCGGTCCCGGCCGGATCCAGGGCTTCCAGACCGGCTACGCCGGCGGCTGGACCACGGACAAACCGCAACGGCCGCAGATCGACATTGTGGAGATGGCGTTCGGCTCGGGCCCCAACTGGGAGGCTCCGGCCCCGGAAAAGCCCGTGCTCGAGGCGCCGGCAGGCCCCAACGACATCGCGCGGATGACTGCCACCATTGTCCGCGCGGCCGGCTCGCTTGCGATCGAGGCCCCGCGCAAACCGTGGCTGGATGAACTGGCCAAGACCTACGATTTCTCCAGGCTGCCCAATCCCCGTACGGACGAACAGTTGCTCCTCGGGGTGGCGGATGATCCTGCCAGGCAGGCCCAGCCCACCGTGTTCTACCAGCCGGACAAAGACGGCAATATGGCCATCTACGGCACGGGCGGATCAGGAAAATCTGCGGCTTTGCGCGGCATCGCGATCGCCGCAGCAGTCACACCCCGCGGCGGGCCCGTCCATGTCTACGGAATCGACTGCGGATCCTCCGGGCTGCGGATGCTGGAGGAGCTTCCGCACGTGGGCGGGATCATCAATGGCGACGACGTGGAACGGGTAGGCCGCCTCCTGCGCCTGCTGCGGGACATCGCTGAGCAGCGGTCCGCCGCTTTCGCCGAGGTACGTGCCTCCACCATCGTGGAGTACCGAAAGCTCGCCAACCGGCCCCATGAGAAGCGGATCTTTGTCCTGGTGGACGGTATGTCGGCATTCCGCGAGGCGTACGAACACAGCAGGCTGTCCGGGCTGTGGGACATTTTCCTGCAGCTGGCCACCGACGGCCGTACCCTCGGCATCCACCTGGTGGTCACCGGGGACAGGCCCAACTCGGTCCCGGCCTCATTGCTCGCTTCCATCCAGCGGCGCCTGGTCCTCCGGCTCTCCTCCGAGGAGGACTACATGTCCATGGATGTTCCGCGGGACGTGCTGGGCGCCGGCTCCCCGCCCGGCCGGGGGCTGCTGGACGGGCTCGAAGTGCAGCTTGCCGTGCTGGGCGGGAACTCCAACCTTGCCCTGCAGGCCCGTGAAGTGCATAAGCTCAGCGAAGCCATGCTGCGCCAGGGCCTGGAGTCCGCCCCCGGCATCGAGAGGCTGCCGGAGCAGGTGGATCTGGACGTCCTTCCCGCCGGCGGCCCGGACCTGCCCGTGATCGGCGTCGACAACGAAACGCTCCGCCCGGCTGAGGTCATGGCCCGGGGACCGCTCCTCCTAGCCGGCCCGCCGGGCGCCGGCCGGACCGTCGCGCTCGTGACCCTGGCCTACGCCCTCCGACGGTCCAACCCCGGTACGGAGCTCATCTACATCGGGGCCCGCCGGTCCGCCGTCGCCTCCCTGCCCATCTGGAACCGCTCCGTGGTGGGCCCGGACGACGTAGCCGAGGTAGTGGAAGACCTGGTGGAGCACTCCTCGGGAAACCCGGGGGCTCTGGCCATCTTCATCGAGGGGCTGACGGAATTCACCGACACCATGGCAGAGTCCGGCGTGGGCCGGCTGGTGACAGCGTCCATTAAGGCGGACCAGTGGGTCATCGGTGAATCCGAAACCTCCACCTGGTCCTCGGCCTGGTCCCTGGCCCAGCCCTTCAAATCCGGCCGGCGGGGCCTGCTGCTGAACCCCGGCGACATCGAAGGCGACAGCCTGCTGAACACATCGCTGGGCCGGACCGGCACCGACTTCATCCCCGGCCGCGGGTACGTGGTGGGGCGCGGAAAGGCGCGCAAAATCCAGGTTGCGCTCCCGCCCGAAAACAGGGACTGACACGCCTGGAACAGCAGGGCCGCGGATCCGGTGGATTTGCGGCCCTGCTGCGCGGTGTAGAAGACTACCGGGGACACCAGAAAGCCGCGGTGGGGGACTGCGCGCATCGAAAGGTAGCAAATGACCCCGTCCTCATCGGTTCTCCGAGTTGCTTCGACGACGGCATCAGCAGCAGTCCTGGCCATCACCCTTGGCCTCTTTCCGGCCGGCCCGGCTTCCGCCCAAACTACGGAACCCACGCCCGCATCCACAACATCTCCGGACCAGTGCTTCCTGGTGTTCTGCGGGGCACAGCCTGCCGGCGATCCCAAGCCCGCAGAGCCCACCCGGACCCGGAAACCGAGGGAACCGCAGAGCCCGCCGGCTCCGCCCGCCGATCCTGTGACGGCGGCTCCCGAGCAGCCGGCTCCGTCGGTGGCTCCTCCGGACGACACTGTTCCCGTACAGGTTGCCCCGGCGGCGGAACCGGAAGAATCCACCAGTCCGTCCGCCGTCACCGCCACCGGATCTTCTATTTCTCCGCCACCCACCGGCGCCTCCAGCGGCCAGGACTGGAATACGCCAGTCACCCGTTCTGCCCGGGCCAGCCGGGTGGCTGCTGTCACCCCTGGCCGTGATCCAGGTTCCGGTGATCCCGCCGTCCTGCCGATCATCGCCGGCGTCCTGTTGCTGGGCGCTGCCGGTGCCTCCTTCCTGTGGTGGGGCAGGAACCGGTCCCGCCTTCGGGCCCACTAGGTGAAGGGTCACGGGTTCGAAACCCCGCTGACGTGCCTTGATGGCAAGATAGGTCTGTGAGTACAGGACCAGGCCCCGCAGAACAGACCGCCACCCGCACCACCGAACCCGTGGAACCGGAAGAAACCCCCACAGACTCAATCCGCGAGGAATACGAGAACCT
Source organism: Pseudarthrobacter sp. fls2-241-R2A-168 (assembly GCF_030209335.1). Taxonomy (NCBI): domain Bacteria; kingdom Bacillati; phylum Actinomycetota; class Actinomycetes; order Micrococcales; family Micrococcaceae; genus Pseudarthrobacter; species Pseudarthrobacter sp. fls2-241-R2A-168. The sequence goes on along the minus strand of NZ_JARVSG010000037.1, from coordinate 47,538 downwards.
CGTGGACCTGGTCCGGAAATACCGGTTCGCGTACTACCAGGAAGACGAACCCCTGGTCTCCGACGCCGAATTCGATGAACTGTTCCGGCGGCTGGAGGAAATCGAGGCACTGCATCCGGAGCTGGTATCCAACGACTCGCCCACCCAGGAAGTGGGAGGGGAAGTCTCCGCCGCCTTCGCTGCCGTGGAGCACCTGCAGCGGATGTACAGCCTCGAGGATGTTTTTTCCCTCGATGAACTTGAAGCCTGGCTCACCAAAGCGTCGGCCAGTATCGGGAAACTCGGTGACGGATCGCAGCAACCGGCCTGGCTGACCGAATTGAAGATCGACGGCCTGGCGGTCAACCTGCTGTACCGGGATGGCAAACTGGTCCGCGCCGCTACCCGCGGTGATGGCACCACGGGGGAGGACATTACCCATAACGTCCTCACCATCAAGGAGATCCCGCAGGAGTTGAGCGGGGAAGGGTTTCCGGCGGAGATGGAAATCCGGGGCGAGGTGTTTATTCCGTCCCAGGCCTTCGCCGAGTTCAACGAAGCGCTGATCGAAGCAGGCAAAGCGCCCCTCGCAAACCCGCGCAACGCCGCAGCGGGTTCATTGCGCCAGAAGGACCCGGCCGAAACAGCCAAACGGCCCCTGAAGATGTTTGTCCACGGCATCGGCGCCCGCGAAGGGCTCCAGGCGCGCAGCCAGTCCGAAACGTACGCCGCACTGAAGGCCTGGGGCCTGCCGGTGAGCCCGTACTCCGAAGTGCTGGGGAGCCTTGACGAGGTCCTTGACTTCATCAAGCGGTATGGGGACAAGCGCCACAAACTGCTCCATGAGATCGACGGCATCGTGGTCAAGGTGGATGACTTCGCGACCCAGCGGGCCCTCGGCTACACCACCCGGGTGCCGCGGTGGGCTGTCGCCTACAAGTACCCGCCGGAGGAAGTGCACACCAAGCTGCTGGACATCCAGGTGAACGTGGGCCGCACCGGCCGCGTCACGCCCTTCGGCATGATGGAGCCGGTCAAGGTGGCCGGGTCCACCGTGGAAATGGCCACCCTGCACAACCAGGACGTGGTCAAGGCCAAAGGCGTGAAGATCGGCGATATCGTGGTGCTCCGCAAGGCCGGCGACGTCATCCCGGAAATTGTGGGCCCGGTCCTGGCGCTGCGCGACCAGCAGGATCCTCCGGTCCGCGACTTCGTGATGCCCATCGAGTGCCCCTCCTGCGGCACGCCCTTGGCTCCGGCCAAGGAAGGCGACGTGGACATCAGGTGCCCCAACTCAAAATCCTGCCCGTCGCAGTTGCGGGAGCGTGTGTTCCACCTTGCGGGTCGTGGCGCCTTCGACATTGAAGCCCTCGGCTGGGAAGCTGCCATCGCCCTCACCCAGCCGGCCGAGCCCGAGGTTCCGCCGCTCACCACCGAAGCTGCGCTGTTCAGCCTCACCCCGGAGCTTCTGGCTGACGTCCGCATCAGGCGTGAGAAGCGCAGCAAGGGGGTGCCCACCGGGGAGTTCGAACTGGTGCCCTACTTCTACAGCAAGGGCACGGCGAAGTCACCGTCCAAGCCCACCGCCACCACCGAAAAGCTGTTCAAGGAGCTGGAAAAGGCCAAGACCCAGCCGCTGTGGCGGGTCCTGGTGGCCCTGTCCATCCGGCACGTCGGCCCCCGGGCATCGCGGGCGCTTGCGCAGGCCTTCGGCAGCATGGACGCCATCCGTGCTGCTTCGGAGGAAGACCTGGCACATGTTGACGGCGTGGGCCCTACCATTGCAGCCGCCCTGAAGGAGTGGTTTGCCGAGGACTGGCACGTTGACATCGTGGACCGCTGGGCTGCAGCCGGTGTCCGCATGGAGGACGAGCGGGATGAGTCCATGCCGCGGACCCTGGAGGGTCTCACCGTGGTGGTGACTGGCTCCCTGCCGAACTTCAGCCGGGACGAGGCGAAGGAGGCCATCCTGCTGCGCGGAGGCAAAGCCGCAGGTTCCGTCTCCAAAAACACCAGCTATGTGGTGGCCGGCGAAAACGCCGGAACCAAGCTGGACAAGGCTGAACAGCTGGGCGTACGCGTGCTGGATGAGGACGGCTTCCGGCAGCTGCTGGCCGGCGGTCCCGCTGCCCTGGGGGACGGCACTGGTGCCGCCCAACCGGCAGAGGCGGAGGCAGCCTCATGAGTGGTGCCGGGGCAGCACTGATATCGCCGGCCGAACTGTTGGAGGTGGCCAGGGAAGCCGCAGCGGCGGGCGCCCAAGTCCTTGCCGGCCGGAACGGTGACGCGCTCCAGGTCAGCAACAAGGGCGACGCCGGCGATTGGGTCACCGCGTTCGACATCGCCGCTGAGAACGCTGTTCGTGGCGTCATTACGGCTGCGCGGCCGGGGGACAGCATCACCGGTGAGGAACACGGGACCACCAGGCCGGCGGACCCTACCGGCTACCGCTGGTCCATCGACCCGCTGGACGGCACCACCAACTTCATCCGCAACATCGTCTACTACGGCACCTCTGTTGCGGTGGCGGATTCCGACGGCGCCTGGCTGGCCGGCGTCGTCAACGCCCCTGCACTGGGCCGCATCTACTACGCTGCCCGCGGCCAGGGCGCGTGGCTGGACGAAGCCGGAACCCTGACCCGGTTGGAAGGCCCCGTCCCGGGCCGCAAGGGGCAGATCCTTGCCACCGGCTTCAACTATGATCCGCTGGTCCGCTCCGAGCAGGCCGCCCAGTTTGCCGGACTGCTGGAGGGGTTCGCGGACGTCCGCCGGCTGGGATCCGCCGCCCTGGACCTGTGCATGGTGGCGGACGGCACGCACGACGCCTTCGGCGAACGGGGGCTGAACGAGCATGACTTCTCCGCCGGCGCCCTGATCGCGGAGGAAGCAGGGTGCTGGGTCCGCCGCCCGAGGCTGACAAGCCCGCTGGATGGCGGGCCCACGGACGAGGAACGGCTTGACGCCTGGACCTGCGCGGCCAGCCTGGAGCTGTCCGGCAAATTTCCGCTCTGACTGCCGGTGCCGGCCAGGACTGCCGGTCCCGCCCTGAATGATAGTTCAGTCACGGAAAGCCGGGTTTAGCAGGGTGGTACTGGTCAGTACCACTACCATTGATGGGTGCCTTCGCAGATAACCGTCCGTCCCGCCGTCGAATCCGATTTCGACGCCGTTGCCCGCATCACCAGGGATTCGTACCTGGCAGCCGGGTATTTTGACGACGCCGGGCACCCGTATATGCGCAAGGTCCAGGACGTCGCGGAGCGCGCCGGCCAGGCCACGGTCTGGGTGGCAGAGCGGGGTGGAGACGTGGTGGGGTCGGTGACCCTGGCGTTGGCCGGCGAGCCGTACGCGGACATCGCCCTGCACGACGAGCTGGAGTTCCGCATGCTGGTGGTGGACCCGGCCGTGCAGCGCAGCGGCGCCGGCAAGGCCATGATGGCCGCCATTGTGGCCCACGCCAAGGCACTCGACGGGATCAACGCCGTCTCGCTGACCACCGGAAGCACCTGGAAAAGTGCACGCGGCCTGTACAACAGGACCGGCTTCGCCCGGGTGCCGGACCGGGACTGGTTTGTCCCCGGAACTGACATAAAACTGCTGGTTTACCGGCTGGACCTGTAGCCGCCCTAAAGTGGTGCCGACTCATTCCAGCTTTGAAAGGCCCACCATGCGCAAAACCTTCGGCACCGGCTCCGTCTGGGAACAGACCCTCGGCTACTCCCGCGCCGTCCAGGTGGACAACACCCTGTACATTTCCGCCACCGCAGCCAGCGGCGAGGACGGCATCGTGGGGAACGATTTCTACACGCAGACCCAGTTCATCCTGCAGAAGCTCGGCAAGGTCCTCGCGGACGCGGGCTTCAGCTTCGAGGACGTGGTCCAGTCCAAGCTGTACCTGACGGACATCAGCAAGTGGGAAGAAGCCGGCCGCGCGCACGGTGAAGTGTTCGGCGACATCCGGCCCACCCTGTCCCTGGTCCACGTCCTGCCCTTCCTGGACCCCGAAATGCTCGTCGAAATCGAACTCGTGGCGCAGAAGAGCGCGAACTAACTTACCCCGCCGGCAGGCCGTAGCGGTGCTCCGGCCTGCCGGTGGTGCCGTAGCGCAGCTGGATGTCCACGGCGCCGTCGTCGGCCAGCGAAGACAGGTACCGCTGCGCCGTCGCCCGGGAAACACCCACCCGGCCTGCAACCTCCGCCGCCGAGTACTGCTCACCGGGGACCAGGGACTCGAGCACCGCGGCCTCCGTGGCGGACCTGGGCCTTGACGACGGCGAAACGTCACCGGGGATGAGCGAGCGCTTGGCCCGCTCCACCGCATCCTGGTCCAGCGCTCCCGGCTGGGACAGCAGACGCCGGTACCGGGCATAGGACCGCAGCTGCTGGGACAGGGACTCCGAGGTAAACGGCTTCAGCAGGTAGCCCAGGGCACCGCGGCGGAAGGCCACGCGGATGGAGGCTGCGTCCGAGGCGGCGCTGAGGATCACCGTGTCCACATCCAGTTGCTGCAGCAGGTCCAGCCCTGAAGCGTCGGGCAGGTAAACGTCCAGCAGCACCAGGTCCGGCCGGAGGCTATGGATGGCCTGCAGCGCCAGCGACGCCGTTCCCACCGGCGCCAGCGCCAGGAACCCCGCCACCGAATCCACATAGGCGGCGTGCAGCTTGGCCACGTGGAAGTCGTCATCCACGATCAGCACCCGAAAATCATCAGCCATGGTGGTCCTTTCCTGCGGCATCCCGGGACGCCGCATCATTGAGCCGGGAGTCCTTGGTCCCCGCCGTAGTCCCAGCAGTGGTGCCGGGGAGAGTTGCCATAAAGACTGCTCCAGGGCCGCCCCGCCGTCCGCGTTCGAGCAACTTCACGTCCCCGCCGCGGCGCCTGGCCAGCTGGCGGGCCAAGGCAAGCCCGAACCCCTGGCCGCCGCCGGCACGTACAGGGCCGGAAGCGGTGGTGAAACCTTCGGCGAAGACCGCTTCGGCGTCCGTTTCCTCCGCCAGCCCGTCGCCCGAGTCGGCGACCACCACATGGAGCGTGCCGCCGTCGTCGCCCGGCTCATCCAGCACCTCCAGCTCCACCCAGCGGTCCTCCGCCGAGCCGGCCACGGCGGCATTCACGGCATTGTCGATCAGGTTGCCCAGCACTGTGGTCACGTCCTGGGCGTCGGTGACCTGCCCGCGGACCAGGGTCTCGGGCCCTATCCGCAGGGCCACCCCCCGCTCGTCGGCCTCCACGCCTTTGGCTCCGACGAAGGCCTGCAGGTACGGGTCCTGGAGCAGCTCGGCCTGGTCCACTGGGAATTTCAGCGGCCCGGTGGCGGCCAACCGGGCAAGGTACTCGCGGGCCTGCTGGTGCTGGCCAATGCTCATGAACCCCGCGATGGTGTGCAGCTGGTTGGCGAACTCGTGCCGCTGCGCCCGCAATGCGGTGGACATGGTGCCCACGGCGTCGAGTTGCCGGGTGAGCTGCTGCAGCTCCGTGCGGTCGCGGAGCATCACCACCCAGCCCAGGTCCTCCCGCCGGTGCAGGGCTTTGCGTGCGTTGGCCACCAGCACCCGGCCGCCCGCCACGAGTTCAACGGCGGAAGTATCGCCGGAGCCAGGCCGGGTCAGGGACTTCAGCAGGTCCGGTACGGGGGCGTCCGCCCAAGGGGTTCCGGCGAGGCCGCCGAGCCCCAGCAGGCGCTGGGCGGCGGCGTTGAAAACGGTGATCCTGCCGTCGGCGGAAACACCGATTACGCCGTCGTCCACACCCTGGAGGACCGCCACCTGGTCATGGACCAGGGTGCTGATCTCTTCCGGCTCCAGGCCCAGGGTGAGGCGCTGCAGGCGGTGGCGCAGCAGGAAGGATCCCAGGACGCCGGCGAGCAGGGCGCCGGTAGCAGTCAGCGCAACCGGGCCGATGTCCCGTTCCACGCTCTGGCCCACGGTTTCCATGGAATACCCCACGCTGACCTCGCCCACTACGGTGCTGCTGCCGGGGGCGTAGACGGGAACCTTCGCACCGGCGGACGGACCAAGTGTTCCGGTGTTCCGGGTGGTCACCTCCTGGCCGGACAGCGCCTCGGACGGATCGGTGCTCACCCTTTCGCCGAGCCGCTGCGGATCCGGATGGGCAAGCCGTAGACCTGTTTCGTCGGTGATCACCACAAACAGCGCACCGGTCCGGATGCGTACCGCTTCGGCGGATGCCATCAGCGGTCCGGCGGCGAGTTCGGAGGGCGGGGGAGTGCCGGGCTGTTCGCTGATGGCCAGTACGTCGGCCCGGATGGACGGATCCGAGGCTACGGTCCGGGCCAGCGTCAGTGCCTGGTTCTCCGCCTCGCGGCCCACCCGGTCATACGTCAGCCAGGCATGGACCGCGGCGCTGAGCAGAACCACCAAAAGCACCACCGCCAGCTGCAGCAGCAGCGTTTGCGTGGAGAACCGCAGCGGCGCGCGGGGACTGGAACGCGGCATGATCCTCCTCGATCGGGGTGGGTGATTCGGGCCCGCAAAGCCCGTGAGCACAATGAGCTAAATGCTCGCAATAAGCAGTATGCCAATCAATTGAGCCAAAGGCACTGCCGTGACGGCGGCCACCCTAAAGTCTGTAGCACGCGTCACACCGCTGTGCCGCTGTTCACAAAGAAGGAGCCCAGCCGTGCTGGTATTACTTGGATTCGCCATGATCGCGGTATTCATGGTGCTGATCATGACGAAGAAGTTGACGCCAGTGCTGGCGTTGATCATCGTCCCCACAGTTTTTGGCCTTTTCGCCGGCGCCGGCCTGGGCATTGGCGACATGGTGATGGACTCGATGAAGTCCATGACCTCCACAGCAGCCCTGCTGATGTTCGCCATCATCTACTTCGGCCTGATGATCGACGTCGGGCTGTTTGATCCGCTGGTCCGTTTCATCCTGCGCAAGCTGGGCAACGACCCCGCCAAGGTGGTCCTGGGCACCGCCCTGCTGGCAGCTGCGGTATCCCTGGACGGCGACGGATCCACCACCTTTATCCTCACCACCGCCGCCATGCTGCCGATCTACCTGCGGCTGAAGATGAGCCCCGTGGTCCTTACCTGCGTGGCGGGCCTGGCCAACGGCACCATGAACATCGTGCCTTGGGGCGGCCCCACCGCCCGCGCCGCCAGCGCCCTGAAGATCGACGTCAATGAGGTCTTCGTCCCCATGATCCCGTCCCTGGCCGCCGGCCTGGCCGTTGTCCTGGTCTTCGCCTGGGTCCTGGGCCTTCAGGAACGCAACCGTCTCCGCGCCACCCAGCCCGAAATCTGGGGAGTGCCTGACACCGCTGAAGCGTTCGACGGCGGCAGGCCGGCCGGCGGCAGTGGCACCTTCAGCGGCGGCGCAGGACGCAAGGGGAACAACCCCGGCGGAGCAGTTCCCGCCGTCGACGGTTCCGCCGGCTCCTCCGTTGCAGTCCTGGAACGCACCGAAACACTCGTGGACGAAGACAACACCGCCATGGCAGGCACTGCCCTGGATCCGAACCGCACCACCCTGCGCCCCAAGCTGCAGTGGTTCAACCTGGCCCTCACGGTGGCCGTGATGGGCATGCTCATCGCAGACCTCGTGCCCCTGCCGTACGTCTTTATGGTCGGTTCCGCCATCGCCCTGCTGGTCAACTTCCCCAAGGTCAAGGACCAGGGCGCCCAGCTGATTGCACACGCACCGTCCATCGTTGCCGTGGTCAGCATGGTCATGGCCGCCGCTGTCCTCACCGGTGTCCTCAAGGGCACGGGCATGGTGGAAGCGATGTCCGCCTGGCTGGTCCAGATCATCCCGTCCAGCATGGGCCCGTTCATGGCCGTTATCACCGGCCTCCTGAGCATCCCCATGACGTTCTTCATGAGCAACGACGCCTTCTACTTCGGTGTGCTTCCCGTCCTGAGCGAGACTGCTGCGCACTACGGCATCAGCGGCGCCGAGATGGCCCGCGCCTCCATCACGGGCCAGCCGTTCCACATGCAGAGCCCGCTGGTTCCCGCCATCCTGCTCCTGGTATCGCTGGCCAAGGTTGACCTGGGCGACCACCACAAGAAAGTCCTGTGGCGTGCGGCAGTTGTTTCGCTGGTCATGCTCGGAATTGGAGTGCTGACTGGAGCTATTGGTATCGGCTAGTCTGTACCTGCCGCGTGTTGCCCCTTGTGGGCAGTACCCCGGCATGAAGGTGCCCGTCTGACGCCCGCTGGGGGTCGTCAGACGGGCATCTTCGTTTCCCCACTAGAATGGATCGGAAATCAATTCGAACTTTGCAGGGGAGATCCATGGCTGCGATCAACCGTGACGATGTTGCGCATCTCGCGCGGCTCGCTCACATTGAGATGAGTGCTCAAGAGCTGGACAGGATGGCCGGAGAACTCGCCGTCATCGTTGATTCGGTCAAATCCGTCAGTGAAGCCGCCGGTGACGACGTGCCGGCCACATCCCACCCCATCCCGCTCAGCAATGTCTTCCGTGAGGACGTTGTGGGGCACACCTTCACAGCGGAACAGGCACTTTCCGGTGCACCGGACTCGCTCGAGTTCCGCTTCAAGGTTCCGGCAATCCTGGATGAGGCATAACCATGACTGACAACAACGAACTCATCCGCCTCTCAGCCGCTGACCTGGCTGAAAAGCTGGCTGCCGGCGAGGTGACCTCGGTGGAGGTCACCCAGGCATATCTGGACCGGATCGCCGCGGTTGACGGCGGAGAACGCGGCGTCAACGCCTTCCTGCACGTCAACGCCGAAGAGGCGCTCGCCGTCGCCGCCGAGGTGGACGCCATCCGCGCCGCCGGCGGAGCGGAAGCCGAAGCACTGCATGTGCTGGCCGGTGTGCCTATCGCCGTTAAGGACCTCATCGTCACGGTGGGCCAGCCCACCACCGCAGGGTCGAAGATCCTCGAGGGCTGGCACAGCCCCTACGATGCCACCGTGGTGGAGCGCCTGCGCGCCGCGAAGATGCCCATCCTGGGCAAGACCAACCTGGACGAGTTCGCCATGGGTTCCTCCACGGAGCACTCCGCCTACGGCCCCACGCGCAACCCGTGGGACCTGGACCGGATCCCGGGCGGCTCCGGCGGCGGGTCCGCGGCGGCGGTTGCTGCCTTCGAAGCACCCCTGGCCCTGGGTACGGACACCGGCGGGTCCATCCGCCAGCCGGGCGCCGTCACCGGCACCGTGGGCGTGAAGCCCACGTACGGCAGCGTGTCCCGCTACGGCGCCATCGCCATGGCCTCCTCGCTGGACCAGATCGGCCCCGTTTCGCGGACCGTCCTGGACTCGGCACTCCTGCACCAGGTCATCGGCGGGCACGACCCCCACGACTCCACTTCGCTGCCGGACCCGCTGGCGGACCTCGTCGCCGCAGCGAAGACCGGCAACGTTGAGGGCCTGCGGATCGGCATCATCAAGGAACTCCATGGCGAGGGCTACCAGGCCGGCGTAGAAAACCGCTTCAACGATGCCCTGGAGCTCCTCAAGGAGGCAGGCGCGCAGATCGTTGAGGTTTCCTGCCCCAACTTCCAGTACGCCCTGGGCGCCTACTACCTGATCATGCCCTCCGAGGCGTCCTCCAACCTCGCAAAGTTCGACGGCGTCCGCTACGGCCTGCGCGTCCTGCCCGAGGACGGGCCCATGACCATCGAACGTGTCATGGGTGCCACCCGCGCCGCCGGCTTCGGCGACGAGGTCAAGCGCCGTATCATCCTGGGCACCTACGCCCTGTCCGCCGGCTACTACGACGCCTACTACGGCTCCGCGCAGAAGGTCCGCACCCTGGTCCAGCGTGACTTCGAGGCTGCCTTCACCGTGGCGGACGTCCTGATTTCGCCCACGGCCCCCACCACCGCTTTCCGCCTCGGCGAGAAGCTGGACGATCCGCTGGCCATGTACCTGAACGACGTCGCCACCATCCCCGCAAACCTCGCCGGCGTGCCGGGCCTGTCCCTGCCAGGCGGCCTTGCGGACGAGGACGGCCTCCCCGTAGGCATCCAGCTGCTGGCCCCGGCCCGCGAGGACGCCCGCCTGTACCGGGTTGGCGCCGTGCTGGAATCGCTGCTCGAGGCGAAGTGGGGTGGCCCGCTGCTGGCCCAGGCCCCGGATCTGGCCGCTGCCGTGGCCGGAGCCGCCTCGCCGGTGGCTGAGCCTGTCCCGTCGGTGGTTGAGCCTGTCGAAACCCTCGAAGCCCAGGAGGCAAAATAATGAACACCGACGCAATCCTGAGCTTCGAAGAGGCCATGGAGAAGTATGATCCCGTCCTGGGGTTCGAGGTCCACGTGGAACTCAACACCAAGACCAAGATGTTCTCCTCCGCCCCGAACGTTTTCGGCGACGAGCCCAACACCAACGTCAACGAAGTGGACCTCGGCATGCCCGGCGTCCTGCCCGTGGTGAACAAGGCAGCGATCGAGTCCTCGATCAAGATCGGCCTGGCCCTGAACTGCAAGATCGCCGAATCCTGCCGCTTCGCCCGGAAGAACTACTTCTACCCGGACACCCCCAAGAACTTCCAGACCTCCCAGTACGACGAACCCATCGCGTACGACGGATACCTGGACATCGAACTCTCTGACGGCACGGTGTTCCGGGTGGAGATCGAGCGCGCCCACATGGAGGAGGACGCCGGCAAGCTGACCCACATGGGCGGCGCCACCGGACGTATCCAGGGAGCAGACTTCTCGCTGGTGGACTACAACCGCGCCGGCGTCCCCTTGGTGGAAATCGTCACCAAGCCCATCGAGGGTGCCGGTTCCCGCGCGCCTGAGCTGGCCAAGGCCTATGTGGCCGCGGTGCGCGAGATCGTGAAGAACCTCGGTGTGTCCGACGCGAAGATGGAGCGGGGCAACGTCCGCTGCGACGCCAACGTCTCGCTCCGCCCGCATGGCCGCGAACGGTTCGGCATCCGGTCCGAGACCAAGAACGTGAACTCGCTGCGCGCCGTCGAACACGCGGTCCGTTACGAGATCCAGCGGCACGCCGCGGTGCTGGACTCCGGCGAGCCGGTCATCCAGGAGACCCGCCACTGGCACGAGGACACCCGCACCACCACGTCCGGCCGTGCGAAGTCCGACGCCGACGACTACCGCTACTTCCCGGAACCGGACCTGGTTCCCGTGGTTCCGTCCCGCGAATGGGTGGAGGAGCTGCGGGCCACGCTGCCCGAGCCGCCGGCCGCCCGCCGCAAGCGTCTCCAGGCGGACTGGGGCTACTCCGACCTGGAATTCCGCGATGTAGTGAACGCCGGGGTGATGGACGAGATCGAGGAAACCATCGCCGCCGGTGCTTCCGCCTCCGTCGCCCGCAAGTGGTGGATGGGCGAGATCGTGGGCCGCGCCAAGAACGCCGACGTGGACCCGGGCCAGCTCGGTGTCCAGCCCGCCACCATCGTGGAGCTCGCCCGCATGGTGGAGGAAGGCAAGATCAACAACAAGATGGCCTCTGAGGTGCTGGACGGCGTGCTCGCCGGCGAAGGCACCCCCGCGGACATCGTGGAGAAGCGCGGCCTGGCCGTGGTCTCCGATGACGGGCCCCTGCTCGAAGCCATCGACGCCGCCCTGGCCGCGCAGCCCGACGTCGCAGACAAGATCCGCGGCGGCAAGGTGCAGGCCATCGGTGCCATCGTGGGCGGGGTCATGAAGGCCACCCGTGGCCAGGCCGACGCCGCCCGGGTCCGCGAGCTGATCCTGGAGAAGCTGGGCGTCACCGTCTAGCCCGCCAACCCCAACTGGGTAGCGCCAAGTGTCGTTTTGAGCGTTCATAACGACACTTGGCGCTACCCAGTTTTGTTTTAAGTAGTACTCAGGTCACCGTCGGCCGCTGACTACTCGTGTGCAGCGGCACGCGGCGGTCCTACACTGAAGCTCCAGGGCGCCGGTTCCAGGGAGGCCGGCCCTGCCGCCGTTGTGGGAGGTATGTTCAATGTCTGTCCGGGGACCGTTCAAATACCGCAAAGCCGTACTCGCGGGGGTCGTCGCGCTGGGTCTGACCGGGACGGGGGCGGCCTTTGTGTGGGCAGCAAGTGACCCCGCCCCGCCGTCGCCCTCGCAGTCACAGTCCGAGCGCGGCAAGTCCGATGATGCTCCGGGGCAAAAAAAGCCGGACAAATCGCAGCGCCCGCAGCATCTCCACAGCGAAGGCGTGGTCAAGAAGGCCGACGGCACTTTCCAGACCATCCTTGAACAGCGCGGCACGGTGGAGGCCGTCAGCGACACCTCGATTACCGTCAAGAGCGAGGATGGCTACTCCCAGGCGTACGCGGTCAACGCGGACACAAAGGTCACCAAGGCTCCGGCCGCCGAGCCGGACGACTCCGAGGGAAGGGACGACGGCGGCAAGCGGCTTAAGCCGGCCGAGGGAACCATTGCGGACATCGCCACCGGGGACGCCGTCCGGGTGTCCGGAGTGAAGGACGGCGACCAGGCCACGGCGGAGCGGATCGCGGAGGGCGCCGGCGACGGACCCGGGTTCGGGATGGGCCGCGGGCACGGACACGGCAAGGGCCACTCAAAGTAGGTAGCGGCAAGTGTCGTTTTGGACGCTCAGAACGGCACTTAGTGCTACCCAGTTGGGTCAGCCCTGTTCCACCAGCCCGGCCATGATGCCCTGCAGCGCTTCCGAGACGATCATGACCGAACGGCGCTTCAGGTTTTCCGGCCGGGCCAGCAGGTCGATCCGGCGCCGCGTGCTGATGCCCTCAAGCGGCCGCAGCACAATGTCCGGATTGAGTACCGGGCCCGCCGTGTACCGCGGCAGCAGCCCCACCACGCCGCCGGCAGCCACCAGCGCGGCCACGGTGGAGTAGTCGTTGATCCGGTGGACGATGTTCAGCTCGCTGCTGGAGACGGCCGCGACGGCGGACAGGACATCGGCGGGGGAGTAGCCGGTGTGGCTGGTCACCCAGGCCTCGCCGCCGACGTCGTCCGCCGTGACGGCAGGCTTCCCTGCCAAAGGGTGGCCAGCCGGCAGGGCAACATCCAGCGGCTCGTGCGCGAGCGGTATCACCGTGACCCGTTCGGCGGGCCAGCGCGGGCTGTGGTCCATCCGGTGGGCCAGGACCAGGTCGTAGCGCGCCGTCAGGGCGGGGAAATCCTGCTGCGCCACGTCCTCGTCGGACAGCTCGATCCGCGGCTGGCCCGGGGCATCGAGGATCCTCGCCAGCGGTGCAAAGACGGCCTGCCCCACACTGTGGAAACCGGACAGGGTGACCCTGCCGGCCGCCTCGCCGTGATAATTCCCGATGGCGCCGCGGGCGTCCGCCATGGCGCTGACGACGGCGGCACCGGCGTCCGCCAGCACCTGGCCTGCCTCGGTGAGCACCAGGTTACGGCCCTCTTTGCGCGTCAGCGGGACGTCCACAGTGCGCTGCAGCAGCGCCAGTTGCTGGGATACCGCCGAGGGAGTGACCATCAGTGTGTCCGCTACCGCCTTGACGCTTCCCAGGGCGCCGAGTTCGCGCAGGATTTCCAGCTGGTGTATCTCCATGCTTTCAGTCTATGCGTTAGCTTTTGCTACATCGTTGATTGAGAAATTAGCGGTTGTGCTAAAGCTTCTTCCTCGCTGTAATGAGGAGGTCAGCACCCGCCGACGACGCAGACAACGTGACGCAGACAAAGAGTAAGGAAGCCGATGAAGGCTTTGTACAAGGCCGGCCCACAGGCCGGTTTCGAGTTCGTGGACCGCCCCGAACCGGTGGCCGGCCCGGCCGACGTGAAGATCCGCGTGATGACTACCGGCATCTGCGGTACCGACCTCCACATCCAGTCCTGGGACTCCTGGGCGCAAGGGATCATCGAAGCTCCCCTCATCCCCGGTCACGAGTTCTACGGTGAAGTGGTGGAGGTGGGTGAGGACGTCCGCGACGTCAAGGTGGGGGACCGGGTGTCCGGCGAAGGCCACGTGGTCTGCGGAATCTGCCGGAACTGCCGGGCGGGCCGTCGGCAGATGTGCATCCACACGGTCAGTGTGGGCGTGCAGCGGGACGGCGCGTTTGCCGAATACGTGGTGATCCCCGAAACCAACGTCTGGGTCCACCACGATCCCTCCGTGACTCCTGAACTCGGCGCCATCTTCGACCCCTTCGGCAACGCCGTGCACACGGCCCTGAGCTTTCCGCTGGTGGGCGAGGATGTGCTCATCACCGGAGCCGGGCCCATCGGTTTGATGGCCATCGCCGTCGCCCGCCACGCCGGTGCCCGCAAGATCGCCATCACCGACGTGTCCCCGCACCGGCTCGAACTGGCCCGCCGACTGGGCGCAGACCTCGCCATCAACGTCGCCACCACCAGGGTCCGCGATGCCCAGCGTGAGCTGGGCATGCGGGAAGGATTCGATATCGGCATGGAGATGTCCGGCCACCCCACCGCCCTGCCGGAGATGATCGACAACATGAACCACGGCGGCCGGATCGCGATGCTGGGGCTGCCCAGCCAGGACATCACGATTGACTGGGGCAAGGTGGTGACCCACATGCTGACGCTCAAGGGCATCTACGGCCGCGAAATGTACGAGACCTGGTACGCCATGAGCGCCATGCTCTCGTCCAACCCCGTGCTGCACGCCGGCATCTCCGCCGTCGTTACTGATACGCTCCCTGCCACCGACTGGGAAAAGGGTTTTGACCTGGCCCGCAGCGGTGCGGGCGGAAAAGTTGTCCTCGACTGGACCCGACTCTAAGGAACACCATGTATACCTCGATCAAGGACCAGCTGGGCGCCGAGCTGGAGGAGATCCGCACCGCAGGGCTCTTCAAGACCGAACGCAGCATCAACTCGCCCCAGTCAAGCCACATCACCGCCGGTGCCCTCGGCCAGCCGGGTTCGGATGTATTGAACTTCTGCGCGAACAACTACCTGGGCCTGGCTGACCACCCGGAGATCATCAACGCGGCCAAGGCGGCCATGGACGAGCGCGGCTTCGGGATGGCCAGCGTGCGCTTCATCTGCGGCACCCAGGACCTGCACCTGGAACTCGAAGCCCGCGTCTCCCGGTTCCTCGGAACCGAGGACACCATCCTGTTCTCCAGCTGCTTCGACGCCAACGGCGGGGTCTTCGAATCCCTCTTCGGCCCGGAGGATGCCATCATCTCCGATGCCCTGAACCATGCCTCCATCATCGACGGGATCCGCCTCTGCAAAGCACAGCGGTACCGGTACGCCAACCAGGACATGGCGGACCTGGAGGCCAAGCTGGTGGAAGCAAAAGATGCCCGGCGCAAGATCATCGTCACCGACGGCGTTTTCTCCATGGACGGGTACCTGGCGCCACTGGAAGCGATCTGCGACCTCGCCGAGAAGCATGATGCCCTGGTGATGGTGGACGACTCGCACGCGGTCGGCTTCATGGGGGCAACCGGGGCAGGAACTCCCGAACACGCCGGTGTGTCGCACCGGGTGGACATCTTCACAGGCACATTCGGTAAGGCACTGGGCGGCGCCTCGGGCGGATACGTCTCCGGCCGCAGTGAAGTGGTGGCCATGCTCCGGCAGAAGGCCCGCCCCTACCTGTTTTCCAACTCGCTGGCCCCGGCCATCGTGGCCGCAACCATCAAAGCCCTGGACCTGGTGGAGAACTCGGCGGATCTGCGGCGTCAGCTCTTTGAGAATGCCGCACTGTTCCGGCGCCGCATGACTGAGGAAGGCTTTGACTTGCTGCCCGGCGAGCACGCCATTGTCCCGGTGATGTTCGGTGACGCCGTCCTGGCCGCCAAGGTGGCGGACCGGATGCTGCAGCACGGCGTCTTCGTCACCGCCTTCAGCTTCCCGGTGGTTCCGCGCGGGGCAGCGAGGATCCGCGTGCAGCTTTCGGCCGCGCATTCAGCGGACGACGTCGAAGCGTGCGTGGGTGCCTTCGTCGCCAGCCGTGCCGAGGTGGCAGGCTGAGGACGCGGACGCAGCCTAACGACGCAGCCTGCGGGCGGTCACAGCCCGGCATAACTCTGCAAGGATGAAGGCATGGCAGCACACTACGACGTCCTGATTGTTGGCGGCGGCATCGCCGGGTTGTCCCTTGCCTCTGCCCTGGCAGGGAATTGCACTGTTGCGCTGGTGGAGGCGGAGCAGGAGTTGGCGTACCACACGTCCTCCCGCTCCGCCCGCCAACTCATCCCCAGCTACGGCCCGGCAGTGGTCCAGGAACTGACAGTCCGGACCCTGGAACTGATCGCAGCGCGCGATGCCGAACTGCCCGAGCCGGTGCTCTCGCCGCGCAGTTTTATGCTGATTGGCACGGAGGACGCGGTGGCAGCCGAAGGGAGCGGGCACATGCGGTCCATCACCCCGGCCGAAGCGCTGGAGCTTTGCCCCGCACTCGTCCCCGGAACATTCAGCGCCGCCGGACTGGATACCGGCTCCTTCGGCTGCAACGCGCCCCTGCTGCTGGCGGACCACCGTCAACGGGCGCTCGCCGCCGGCGTGGACATCATTACCGGAGCCCGGGTCCACTCCGCCCAGCGCGTGGGCTCGGGCTGGCAGGTGGGCGCTGGGATGGAAGCCCTCGAAGCCGGCGTCCTGGTGAACGCTGCCGGCGCGTGGGCGGACGAAGTGGCCGTCATCAGCGGGGTGGAGAAGCTCGGGCTGCAGCCGTACCGGCGCACTGCGGCGATTGCCGCCGTCGAACGCCCCCTGCCTGAACACAGCCCCATGGTGGCGGCAGCGGACAACACGTTCTACTTCCGCCGCGACGGCGGGGACGTCCTCATTTCGCCCTCCGAAACCGTGCCCAGCGGCCCCGAAGACGCCAAGCCCCGGCCCGGGGACATAGAGCGCCTGGTAGCCCGGCTGAACCAAGTGACCACCCTGGGCATCACCGAGGTCCGCAAGGCGTGGACGGGGCTGCGGACAGAAGCGGCCGACGGCGTGCCCGTGGCCGGTTTTGACGCAGAAGCCCCGGGGTTCTACTGGCTCGCCGGCCAAGGGGGTTACGGCTTCCAGACTTCAGCGGCTATGGCGGAACTGGCCGCCGCCCAGATCCTTGCGGGCCAGAGTACGACTGAACCAGCGGCGACGGGTCCGGCATCCCGGACAGCGCAGGCGCTGGCGGCCACCCGCTGGTCCGTCCGGCGCTGAAGAATGGTCCTATGAGCACCCTGATCACCAATATCGCCGAGCTGATGACCCAGGACCTGGACCACCGGGTCTTGAAAGATGCCGCTGTGGTGATTGAAGGCGAGCGGATTTCGTGGGTTGGTGCTGCAGCCGACGCTCCCGCTGCGGATGACGCCGTCGACGCCGGCGGACGTGCCGTGCTCCCCGGGTGGGTGGACTCGCACACCCACCTGCTGTTCGCCGGCGACCGGACGGCCGAATTCGAGGCGCGGATGGCGGGTGAGTCCTACTCCGCCGGTGGTATTGGGGTGACCATGAACGCCACCAGGGCAACGTCCGACTTCGACCTCACCCGGCTGGCGCTGGGCCGGGTGGCCGAAGCCGTCTCGCAGGGAACCACCTACCTTGAGACCAAGACCGGGTACGGCCTGGACGTTGAGCATGAAGCCCGGAGCGCGCGCATCGCCTCCACGATTGCGGACCAGGTGACCTACCTTGGCGCGCACCTTGTCCCCGCTGGGCAAGATCCGGACGACTACCTGGACCTTGTGTGCGGACCGATGCTCGCCGCCGTGCGTCCTTATGCGCAGTGGGCCGACGTGTTCTGTGAGACGGGGGCGTTCGACGCCGAGCAGTCCCGCCGGGTCCTGCTGGCCTGCCGCGACGCCGGCCTGGGACTGCGCGTCCACGGCAACCAGCTCGGCGAGGGGCCCGGTGTCCAGCTCGCGGTTGAGTTCGAAGCCGCCAGTGTGGACCACGTGAATTACCTGGCCGACAAGGACGTGGATGCCCTGGCCGGGACCTGGGCGGGGTGGGATGCCGCCACCGGAACCGGTACCCGCGGCACGGTGGCAACATGCCTGCCTGCCTGCGACCTCTCAACCCGCCAGCCCCTTGCCCCGGCACGGGAACTGCTCGACTCCGGTGTCCAGGTGGCGCTCGCCTCGAACTGCAACCCGGGCACGTCCTACACGAGCTCCATGGCCTTTTGTGTGACGACCGCGGTGCTGCAGATGCATCTGAGTGTCCACGAAGCCGTCCGGGCTGCAACCTACGGCGGGGCTCTTGCGCTCGGGAAGGACAAGGGGAACGACGCCGATGGCGAACGGGCGGTGGGTTCCATCGCCGTCGGACACCGTGCTGACCTCCACCTGCTGAACGCGCCGTCCGCGACGCACCTCGCGTACCGCCCCGGCATGCCGCTGACGTACGCTGTATGGCGGGCCGGAGCCCGGGCTCGCTGAAACCATCCCTCAAAGTGACGTTAGATGATCATTTAGGTTCTGTTATGATCAGAAAACGTCATCGATGCTGATGGCGCGAGTATCTGGAGGCACTTGCATGACCCGCACCGACCGTCTGACGGCAATCCTTGACCTCCTCGCCAAGACCGGCCAAGTGGAGGTCGATGAGATCGTCAGCACCCTCCACGTCTCGCCTGCCACGGCCCGGCGCGACCTGGACAGCCTGGCCAAACGCCGGCTGCTCACACGGACCCGGGGTGGCGCCACAACGGGTGCCCTTGCCTACGACCTGCCCGGCCGGTACAACCGGGATGATCACGCCGAGGCCAAGCAGCAGATCGCCCAGGCCGCCTCCCGCCTCATAGCTCCCGGCGCCGTCATCGGCCTCTGCGGCGGCACCACCAGCACCGTGCTGGCGCAGATCCTGGCCACCCGCGAGGACCTCAACGCGCCCTCCAACCAACCCACCCTGACGGTGGTCACCAACGCCATCAACATCGCCGGGCAGTTGGCCGTGCGGCCCAACATCAAGGTCATGGTCACTGGCGGCATCCTGAACCCGAGGTCCTACGAACTGGTGGGCCCCTACACGGACATCATTATGCAGAAAGTGGTGCTGGACATCGCCTTCATCGGTGTCAACGGCATCGATCTCGAGGTAGGGCCAACCAATACGGGGGAGGGCGAAGCCTCGGTCAACGCCCTGCTGGCCAGCCGCGCGCGCGTTTCCTACGTGCTGGCCGACTCCTCCAAGGTTGGGGTGCGTGCCTTCGCCACCATGGACGGGTACAACTTCACCCGCCTGATCACGGACTCGGGCATCTCGGCGCGGGACAAGGCGGCGTTCGAGGCCAACGGCACCGAAGTGATCGTCGCCGGCAGCTGAAGCTTTGAGCTGGAACCATACTTAGGCGCTGATCCCGCGCCGCCACGTGTGACCGCCGGCCAATCAGCCTGGATCCAGAAACTGCAGGCAAGATGGGTACATGCTGGTTCCCTCCCGCCGTCGTCTGCGGATCGAAGTCTGGATTGTCTTAGGCCTGTCCTTGGGGCAGTCTGCCGTGTACTCAGTGGTGCAGCTCCTGGACAAGATGACCCGGGCGCCGCTGGCGGAAGGTACCTCCACTCTCAACCGTTCGCAGAGCACGCGGGAGTATTTCGACCTCACCTACCAGCTGCTGGACATCATTTTCGCGCTGGTGCCGGTGCTGCTGGTGATCTATTTCCTCACCGACCAGCGGCAGGCGGCGGCGGGCGACGGCGGCAACCCTGGTTCTGCATTCCGCAAGCTGGGCTTCAACTTCGCACGCCCGGGCCGGGACATGTTCCAGGGGCTGGGACTGGCGGCGCTGATCGGCATCCCGTCCCTTGGCCTGTACGCCGCGGGCAGGGCGCTGGGAATCACCACCGCGATCATTCCGAGCGCACTGGACGCCTACTGGTGGACGGTCCCGGTGCTGATCCTGTCCGCGATCCGCCACGCCGTGGTGGAGGAAGTCATCGTGGTGGGGTACCTTCTGGACCGGTTTGGAAAGTTCGGCTGGAGCGTGCCGCTATCTATTCTGGTGAGCTCACTGCTGCGCGGCAGCTACCACCTGTACCAGGGCTTCGGACCATTCATCGGCAATTTTGTGATGGGGGTGGTCTTCGCGTGGCTGTATACCCGGACGCGGCGGGTAATGCCGCTGGTGATCGCCCACGCACTCCTGGACATCGTGGCGTTCGTGGGATTCAGCCTCTTCGGCAGGGCAGTCGGGCTGGGCTAAGGCAGGCAAGCTGACGCAGCCCAAACTAACGCAGCCAGGTTGATGCGGCCGCCCTGACACCGTCACGCTGACGCGGCCCAGCTCACACGGTTAGGCCTGAAGCGGCCCAGTTGACAGGGTTAGGCCTGAAGCGGCCCGGTTGACAGGGTTAGGCCTGAAGCGGCCCGGTTGACAGGGTTAGGCCTGGAGCGGCCCGGTTGACAGGGTTAGGCCTGGAGCGGCCCGGTTGACAGGGTTAGGCCTGAAGCGGCCCAGCTGACACGGTTAGGCCTGAAGCGGCCCAGCTGACAAAGCAAGGTTCGGTCGACCACTGTTGAGCCTTGTCGGAGTGCTTCACCCGCCCAGCCCCGTATGCTGGCATGCGTGATCTGCAGGTCGTCGGGCGGCCCTCTTAGATTCCGGGTTCGCTAAGAGCGGCCGTGGAGGAACCGCTCGAGTTCTTCTTCTCCTGGGGAGGGGCCGTAGACAAAGTCCGGGGGCAGGCAAGTTGGATTGAGGCGGACAGGCAGCAGTTGCTCTGGCTGCTGTTGTCCTGGCTTCGATTGTTGTGGCCAGTGGGGTGGTTCCCAGTCCTGGTGTTCGCTTTTGTAGTGGCGGCCGGTGGGTGAGGTCCAGCCGGGTGGTTCGGTTTTGGTTGCCGGGGTGGGTTTCCAGCCGCTGGTGTGTCGGAGTTTGTGGTGTTTCGGGCAGGGCTGTCCCAGGTTAGAAATCCCCGTACTGCCGCCCTTATGCCAGGCGAGAATATGGTCAGCCTCGTTGTCCAGGGATGGGTTGTTGCAGCCGGGGAACGGGCATTTGCCGTCCCGCAGCCTCAGCCATTGCCGCATCGCCTTGCTCACCCGGTAGCTGGTCCGGCCAATCTCCAACGGCGCGCCGTCCCGCGGATCTACCAGCACACGGTAGAACGAGGCGGCACCATCAGCGATGAGCCTGCGCGCCATCGAGGGCGGAATAGGCCCATACCCGTCCAGCATTGCCGGCTCATCAGTCTGGCCCATCAGGGAGAGGGCCGGCACGGTGACCAGCACCTGCGCCCGGATCCCCGACAACGGGCCCGGCGCCGCATCGGCGCTGGTTCCGGCATCGGCACCGTTGCCGTTGCCGTTGCCGTTGCCGGTGCCGGTGCCGGGCAGAGTATGGGTTCCGTCGGCACCGCCTGCATGGGCACGCCCGGAGTGGTTGCCGCTGCCAAGAATCGCTTCGGTAAAGTTGTCGGCCGTTAACTGGGTGAGGGTACGGGGCTCGTCGGGTCCCTGCATCCCGCGGGCGAGGGCGGTGAGCCGGTTCCAGCCCGCCATCGCCTGGTCCGCGGGCAGGCAGGCGGACAGCCAGGCCATCCCGTCGCGGTCCGGCCGGTATTCCACCCGCCGGTCCGCCACACCCTTGGCATGGCGCTTCTCGATGGATTCGGGGTGGTGGCGTTCCCGCCAGTTCCTGGCCTTGGCACGGAACCGGTAGGCGGGCAACTCCCCGACCGGCGCGGCCGTAGACGGCCGGGGCACGTCCGGGTCCAGGAAGTGGGCCTCAAGTGCGGCGGCGCCGGCGGGGTCAAGGCCAGCTGTTTCCTCCACCATGACCAGGGCGTGCGGCCAGGTGATCGTCCCGGACTGCAGCGCCGAGAAGGCCAGCGGCAACTCCTTGGCCACCGTGTGGGACGCGGCCAGGAACGCGCCGGCTGCCCGGGGACCGAGTGCCAGGAGGGCGCCGATTTCCGCGGCGACAGCCATTTCCAGTGCCTGCACCGGGGCGTCCGGCCCCGCGATGAGCTGGGCAGTGTCCGAGTACGTCACGGCAGCGCGGGCCTTCACAGCGGCGATCCCGGCCTCAGCGGTCCGCGTCCCGGCGAGGATGTCCAGGCACCCATCAGCTAAACCGGCCAGCGGATCGGCATCCGAGTATGGCTCCGCACCACACCCAGACGCCTCGGCGTTGAGCACGGCAAGGGCGGCCTTGATGTCCTCAAACGCCTTCACCACCGCCGCTTTACCCATACAGCAATCATCGTGAGGGGGTCTGACAAAACAGGGCCTTCAGAAGCTATCCCAGGAAATTTCTTAAAAATTTTTTTGGCGTTTTCCATGAAAGCCCAGGTCACCAGGTGATGGCGCGTTGCGGGGAAAGCTGCGGGAGGTGATGGTGGATTTCTCTTCAACCCGGAAATCGGGATCCTTCGGACGATCGGGGAATATGGCTGCCGGCCCAGACTCAATCCCGGACGGGTCCGGAAAATGGATTCGGCCGCCATCAACTGGTGACGCCGTTGTCACCGGCTGATGGCGGCCGAAGTTTGGAAGGACAGGGTGCCCAGGCGATAACCGGGGCGCACCACTACTATGCCCGGGCCGGGCGGCCCGGGCATCGGACGGAGGGTCAGATGGTGACGGCTCCGCTGGCGGTTTCGAAAGTGACGGACAGGATGCCGGGCGTACCGTGCGGCGCCACCCAATCAACGGCTACGTCTTCGAGGGGCTTTTCCACCGGCTCGCCCAGCCACTCGGTGACCCGTGCAGCCGACCCGGCAATGGTGAGGCAGCTCATCTTGACGTTGCTCTCGTAGGCGTTGGACGGGTGCAGGGACGGATCGCCCTCCCACTTGAGCATGTAGGGAACCTGGGGGTCGGCGATCAGGCCGAGGATCCCGATCTGCTTCCAGACCAGTTCGCGGCCGTCAGGAAACTTGCGGTTGCCGTTGACGGCCGAGCGTCCAAGCCGCTCTTCAAACGGGGCGAGGTCGTCCACTTCGACACACCAGCCCATCCAGCCGCCGCCCGCAGCAGACCGGGCACGCACGGCCTGTCCAAACGGCGCCTTGTCCGAAGCAGGGTGGTCCAGGACCTCCACGACTTCGAGGTATTTGTGCCCGGCGAGGGGGATGATCATGTTTCGGGTGCCGAACCGGGGGTGTACCCCGCCCTTCACTGCCTCGACGCCGAGGGCAGAAGAAATACGTTCGGTGGTGGCCGCCAGGCCATCGTGTTCACAGGCGTAAGAGACGTGATCCATGCGCATGCCATCATCTTGGCACTTTGTGATCGGGCTCTCAGCTAAGGGTACCCTTACTGGGATTTTCGCTGGTCAGGCCCCACAAATTCGCACCAGGGCGGTAAAGATGTCCAGGACCATGTTCGTCACAATGCTGTCGGGCGTACTCTGCGTGTTCCTACACTGGGTTCAGGTCATGAGTGCCAGCGCCAAGCCCCGGCTCGCTGGCCGGCAACCCTCCAACCGCGGTGGGGTGCCCCGGGTGAGGACCTGGCTGTCCGGCAAGAGGCCGGATTGCAAGCGCGGCCCGCAGTGCTTCGAGCATGCCGGGCCCATGTCAAAGGAGCCTTGAAATGTCCAACGGATGGTCCTTCGAAACCCGCCAGATCCACGTCGGCCAGGAGCCGGACAGCGCTACCGGCGCCCGCGCCCTCCCGATCTACCAGACCACGTCCTTTGTGTTCCCCAGCGCGGAAAGTGCCGCCAACCGCTTCGCCCTGGCCGAACTGGCTCCCATCTATACCAGGATTGGCAATCCCACACAGGAGGCCGTGGAACAGCGGATCGCCAGCCTTGAAGGCGGCCTGGGGGCACTGCTGCTGAGCTCCGGGCAGGCCGCGGAGACGTTCGCCATCCTGAACATCGCCGAGGCGGGGGACCACATCGTGGCCAGCCCCAGCCTCTACGGCGGCACGTATAACCTCTTCGCGCACACCCTGAAGAAGTTCGGCATCTCGGTCACCTTTGTGGCGGACCCGGACAACCTGGACCAGTGGCGCGACGCGGTGCAGCCCAACACCAAGCTCTTCTTCGGCGAAGTAGTTTCCAACCCGCGGCAGGACGTCCTCGACATTGAAGGCGTGTCCCAGGTTGCCCATGAGGCCGGCGTGCCGCTGATCGTGGACAACACCCTGTCCACTCCGTACCTGATCCGCCCGCTCGAATGGGGCGCGGACATCGTGGTGCACTCGGCCACCAAGTACCTGGGCGGGCATGGTTCTGCCATCGCCGGCGTCATTGTGGACTCCGGGAAGTTCGATTTTGGCAAAGACCCGGAGAAGTTCCCGGGTTTCAACACTCCGGACCCCACCTACAACGGGCTGGTCTACGCCCGCGACCTTGGCGCCGAGGGAGCACTGGGCGCCAACCTCTCCTACATCCTCAAGGCCCGTGTCCAGCTCTTGCGCGACCTGGGTTCGGCGGTGTCGCCCTTCAACGCCTTCCTCATTGCCCAGGGCCTGGAGACATTGAGCCTGAGGGTGGAACGTCACGTGGCCAATGCCACGGAAGTTGCGCGCTGGCTGGAAGGAAGGGACGACGTCGAATCCGTCGCCTACGCGGGCCTGCCCTCCAGCCCCTGGTACGAACGGGGCCGGAAGTACGGACCCAAGGGGACCGGTGCCATCGTCTCGTTCAACCTGGCCGGCGGGGCCGAGGCGGGCAAGCGCTTCGTGGACGCGCTGGAACTGCACTCCCATGTTGCCAACATCGGCGACGTCCGCTCCCTGGTGATCCATCCGGCGTCGACCACCCACAGCCAGCTCTCGCCGGAACAGCAGGCAGTCGCGGGCGTCACGCCCGGCCTGGTGCGCCTTTCCGTGGGAATCGAGCACATCGATGACATCCTGGCTGACCTCGAAGCCGGCTTCCGCGCGGCCAAGGAGGCCAGCGGCGCCTGACCACAGGCACCAACGTCGCCTGACCACAGGCACCAACGTCGCCGGACCACGGGCACCAGCGGCGCCCGACGATGGCCACAGCGGCGGCAAGCCGGCAAGTCACAACCAGTCACACTCTTGGCGGCAGGCGGGGGCTGTTTCGTACACTCAATGCAGGTCATGAGTGCCAGTGACAGCCCCGGCTTGCTGGCCGGCAACCCTCCTTCCGCGGTGGGGTGCCCCGGGTGAAGACCTGGCCTGCCGGTCAGACGACGGCAGGCAAGCGCGTAGAAGAGGTCTTGCCATGACGGTTACCGTCACCCGTACCACCGTCCCCGAACACGGGATTGTCCGCTATGCCTCCATCGGGGATTTGAAGCTGGAAGGCGGCGGCTACCTGCCGGATGTCACCCTGGCCTACGAAACTTGGGGCACGCTCAACGCGGACGGCAGCAACGCTGTCCTGATCGAGCACGCGCTCACCGGCAGCACGCACGTGACCCGCGGCGACACCACCGAAGAAGGCTGGTGGGAGCAGCTCGCCGGCCCCGGCGCTCCGGTGGACACCGACCGGTTCTTCGTTGTCTCCATCAACATTGTGGGCGGCTGTTACGGGTCCACCGGGCCGTCCTCGCCGGCACCCGACGGCAAGCCGTGGGGCTCCCGTTTTCCGCTGGTGACCCTCCGGGACAGCACCGTTGCGGAGGCCCGGCTGGCGGACCAACTGGGTATCAGCAGCTGGTTCGCGGTGCTGGGCGGGTCCATGGGCGGCGCCCGCGCGCTGGAATGGGCCGTGACGTATCCGGAACGCGTGCAGCGCTGCGCGGTGATTTCCGTGGGGGCCGCGAGCACCGCTGAGCAGATCGCCTTCGCCCAGGCGCAGACGCTCGCCATCCGCCAGGACGCCAACTTCAATGGCGGCGACTACTACGGCGGCCCACTCCCGGAGGCGGGCCTGGCCCTGGCCCGGCGCATAGCCCACATCACGTACCGCTCACCGGGGGAGCTGGACGGCCGCTTCGGCCGGACACACCAGGCCCCGGAATCGCCGCTCCAGGGCGAGCAGCTCGCGTTGCGCGGCCGGTACCAGGTGGAGAGCTACCTGGACCATCAGGGCACCAAACTGGTCCAGCGGTTTGACGCCAACAGCTACATCGCCATTACCGAAGCGCTGATGAGCCACGATGTCTGCCGCGGCCGCGGGCCGCTTGAGCAGACCCTGTCCCGTGCCGGTGCGCGCTTCTTCGTGGCTGCCGTGGATTCGGACCGGCTCTACTTCCCGTCCCAGTCCCTCGAACTGGCCCGCGCGCTCCCAGGGGACGTGGAGGTCCACTTCATCGAGGCACCTATCGGGCACGACGGATTCCTCACTGAAATCGGCCAACTGGGCGACCAGCTCCGGGTGCACCTCTCGGCATAACCGGCCTGCCATCCACAGGATGTGCATAAATGCAGATAGGCTCTGCAGGATTCGCCGTTGAGCTCTACGGATTGGCGGACGATACTCATTTGGACCCGGCGGCGCGTGGCCAAAATCACACGTACCCGCCTTAGCCTGTCCCAGTGGCGTCGAAGAGGACGCCGAAGGAGTTCATTAATGAGTACGGAAAAGTCCGCCGCACAACGGTCCGGGGAAACCGATGTCAAGGCGTCAGGCCTGCGAAAAGTTGTAGCAGCCTCCATGGCCGGAACGGTGGTGGAGTGGTATGAGTTCTTCCTGTACGCCTCAGCAGCCACTTTGGTGTTCGGGAAGATGTTCTTCCCCAATTCCGGAACCGAGCTGGACGGCATCATTGCGGCATTCGTCACGTACGCCGTCGGCTTCGTTGCCCGGCCTGTAGGCGGCATTGTCTTCGGCCACTTCGGGGACAAGTTCGGCCGGAAGCAGCTCCTGCAGCTGAGCATCATCCTCGTAGGCGTGGCCACCTTCCTGATGGGCTGCCTGCCAGGTTTCGCCCAGATCGGTTACTGGGCTCCGGCGGCACTGGTGTTCCTGCGCTTCGTCCAAGGATTCGCCGTAGGTGGCGAATGGGGCGGGGCTGTTCTACTCGTCGCCGAGCACAGCCCCAACAAGTCGCGCGGGTTCTGGTCCAGCTGGCCGCAATCCGCCGTCCCGATGGGCAACCTGCTAGCCACCGGCGTGCTGTTTATCCTGTCCTCCACCCTTTCGCAGGAGGCGTTCCTCGGCTGGGGCTGGCGCGTGGCCTTCTGGCTCTCGGCAGTGATCGTCGTTATCGGCTACTACATCCGCACCAAGGTCCAGGATGCCCCCATCTTCCTGGAAGCGCGCAGGGAGGTCACGGAAGAGAAAAAGGGTTACGGCGTGGCCGAGGTCTTCCGCCGTTACCCGAGGGGTGTCTTCACCGCCATGGGCCTGCGTTTTGCCGAGAACATCCTCTATTACCTCGTGGTGACTTTCTCAATCACCTACCTGAAGGTCGTTGTCCAGACCGACACCTCCCGCATCCTGCTGCTGCTGCTCGTGGCCCACTTCATTCACTTCTGTGCGGTCCCGCTTGTTGGAAAAATGTCTGATGCCTTCGGCCGCCGCCCGGTCTACATGGCGGGAGCTGTCCTGGGCGGAACGTGGGGCTTCTTCGCGTTCCCCATGATGGACACCGCCAACGACCTCGTCATCCTGGCCGCGATCACCATCGGCCTGCTGTTCCACGCACTCATGTACGCCGGGCAGCCCTCCATCATGGCTGAAATGTTCCCCACCAGGATGCGGTATTCGGGCGTTTCGCTCGGCTACCAGGTGACCTCGATCGTGGCCGGTTCGCTGGCACCGATCATCGCCAGCTCGCTGCTGGGCAGCTTCAAGTCCTCCACGCCGGTGGCGCTGTACCTGCTGGGTGCCTGCATCGTCACAGCGGTCTCTGTCCTCTTCCTGAGGGAAACCCGCGGAATCTCGCTGCGGGACGTCGACGCCGCGGACGCCCAGGGCACGG
The DNA here is from genome assembly GCF_030209335.1 of Pseudarthrobacter sp. fls2-241-R2A-168. Lineage (NCBI taxonomy): Bacteria > Bacillati > Actinomycetota > Actinomycetes > Micrococcales > Micrococcaceae > Pseudarthrobacter > Pseudarthrobacter sp. fls2-241-R2A-168. Next base: position 19,935 of record NZ_JARVSG010000037.1, on the reverse strand, counting down.
CTGACCTTCTCGCGGCCACCAAGAAGTAGTCCTCGCGGAACATTAAGACGGAAATGGCAGCTGCCCGGACCGGACGTCCCCGCCGATCCGGGCAGCTGCCTGCCCCCAATTTCAAGGTAAGGAACCTCATGCGAGCAGCCGTCCTTTATTCCACCGTTCCCGCCGGCACCAGTTACGGCGAAGCGCAGCCGCTGGTGGTCCAGGAGCTCAGCCGTCCCGAACCCCGGGCCGGCGAACTGGGCGTCACTGTCGCCTACTCCAGCCTGTGCCACTCGGACCTGTCGGTAGTGGACGGTTCCCGCGTCAGGCCGCTTCCCATGGCGCTGGGCCACGAGGCCGTGGGACGGGTCGCCTCTGTAGGCGAAGGCGTCACGGACGTATCCGTGGGGGACCACGTGGTCCTCGTGTTCGTCCCGAGTTGCGGTTCCTGCCGTGCGTGTCTTGCGGGGCGGCCCGCCCTGTGCCACCGCGCGGCCGAGGTCAACGGTTCCGGCGACCTTTTGCATGGCGAGGCCCTGCTGCGCACTCCCGAGGGGGAGCGGATCAATCACCATCTGGGGGTTTCGGCGTTCGCGGATTATGCCGTGGTGGCCCGTGAATCGGTAGTGGTGATCGACGACGACGTCCCCGACACCATCGCGGCGATGTTTGGTTGCGCCGTGCTCACCGGGATGGGAGCCGTCCTCAACACCGCGGCGGTTCAACCAGGTCAGTCCGTAGCCGTTTTCGGCCTCGGGGCCGTGGGGCTTTCGGCAGTCATGGCTGCGGCGCTCGCAGGCGCCTCAGCGGTCATAGCCATCGACCCCAACACCAGCAAGCACGGGCTCGCCATGAAGTGCGGTTCAACAGCCGTGGGAACTCCCGACGACGCTGCCCGGCTGATCGCGGAAGCTGCAGGTGATGGCGTGGATACGGCCGTAGAAGCTGTCGGCTCAGCCCGGGTCATCGCGTCCTGCCTCGAGCACGTGACCCGTGGGGGCGCCGTGGTCTCGGTAGGGCTGCCGCATCCGACGGCGGAACTGACGGTGCCTGCGCTCCAGTTTGCCGGAGCGGGCAAGCGGCTGCTGGGCTCGTACATGGGCGATGCCGTACCGAACCGGGATATCCCCCTCTACCTGGGGTACTGGCGCGAAGGCCGGCTGCCCGTTGAGCTGCTGCACACCGACACCAGGCCCCTTGCCGAGATCAACGAGGGCCTCGACGCACTCGCCGCAGGGCAGGTGGTGAGGCGCCTTTTCCAGGCCTGACAATGTGCTGCGGGTGACAGGGGCTAAGCTGCCAGAAGATCCTGCCGTTCCGCCACTTCCTCCTTCAGCGCAGCAATCACGGCCTGAACCCGGGCGGACCGCAGCGATTCCGGCCGGGCCACGGCCCAGACGGGAATCTGGCGCTGGAATGCGTCCGGGAGCACCGGAACAAATTCCGGACTCTGCGCCACCATAAAGTTCGGAAGCAGTCCTATCCCGCCGCCGCGGCGTACCGCCTCCACCTGGGCAAAGATGCTGGTCGCCTGGAAGCTGGATTTCGGCACCGGAAGCTGCGAGGACCGGTGGCCCAGTTCGGCAACCTGGAGTGCCGACTCAACGTAAGAGACGAAGCCGTGCTGCCCCACGCCGTCGGGCGTTTCCGGCAAACCCCGCTCCTTGGCGTAGGCGGGGCTTGCGTAAAGCCGCAGGAAGTAGTTGGTCAGGAAGATTGCCTGGGCATTGCTCACGTCCGTGCGGCCCACCACCACTTCCAGGTCCACGCCGGAGCGGTTCTGGCTGACCTTGCGTGTGGCGCTGAGCATCTCCACATTCAGCAACGGGTGCCGCTGCTGGAGACGGACCAGCGCAGGAGTCACGAACTCGGCGCCGAAACCGTCAGAGGTGCTGATGCGCACCATGCCGGACACGGCGTCCCGGTCCTGGCCCACAACGGCGGCCAAAGAACCGAGCGTTTCCTCGATCGTTTCCGCCGCGGCCACGGCCGACGCGCCAAGCTCCGTCAGCTCCCACCCGTGCGGGCTACGCTCCAGCGTGCGGCCGCCCAGTTGCTTGTCGAGGGCAAGGATTCTCCGCGAGATGGTGGTGTGCGTGGTGCCCATCGTTTCGGCGACGGCATTGAAGCGGCCCAGCCGGGCCACCGTGAGCAGAATGAGCAAGTCGTCCGGACTTGGAAGCCGCGCCACCCCGTGTCCCTTCATTCCGTGTGCATCAATGCACATACCGTCTGTGATTTTTCCCCTTGATTGCACTGTAGCAGGGTGTGATGGTGGACACAGACCTTCCGGCTGCTCCCGGCCGGAGGCACAGCAAAGGAGCTTGGGCGATGGCAGTAATCGGTTGGATCGGTTTGGGAAACATGGGCGGATCCATGTCGGCGAACCTCGCAAAAGCGGGGCACGACGTCCGCGGATTCGACCTCAACCCGGCTGCCCTCGCCGCTGCGGAGGCCGAAGGGGTAAAGCCGGCGGGAGGCATCGCGGAGGCAGTCACCGGCGCGGACGCCGTGTTCACCATGCTTCCCAAAGGCGAGCACGTAAAGGCCGTCTACCTGGGAGTGGACGGCGTGCTGGCACACGCCGATGCACGCACGCTCCTGGTGGATTCCTCCACCATTGACATTGCCGCAGCAAAGGAACTGCACGACGCCGCCGCTGCCGCCGGCTTCCGCTTCGTGGACGCCCCTGTCTCAGGCGGGATGAGCGGCGCCAAGGCAGGGACACTGACGTTCATGGTGGGCGGTGAACCGGAGGCCGTGTCTGAGGCCACCACGTACATCGGGCCGATGGCCGCCAACATCATTCCCACCGGCGGAGCCACCACCGGCCAAGCGGCCAAGATCTGCAACAACCTGATGCTCCTGATCAACCTGGCTTCCACGGCCGAGGGTGCAGTGCTGGCGGACCGGCTGGGCCTGGACAAGAAGGTGTTCTGGGACATCGCCTCCGTGTCGTCCGGGGACAGCTGGGCCCTGCGCACCTGGTACCCCGTTCCCGGCGTGGTCCCCACCGCCGCATCCAACAACGACTTTGCTCCCACGTTTACTGCCGAGCTGGCGAACAAGGACATTGGCCTGGCCATCAGCGCTGCGGAAGACACCGGCACGCCGCTCGAAATCGGCAGGCACGTTCAGCGGCTCTACCAGCGCCTTATCGACGCGGGCGAGTCCGGCAAGGACTGCTCCATGATCATCAAGCTCGCCGACGGTTCCCTGGATTCAGCAAAGTAGAAGAGAGACTTCCATGCAAACCATTCCGCATTACATCAACGGCAGCCGGGTTGCCGACGCCGAGCGCTTCGGCCCCGTCTTCAACCCCGCCACCGGGGAGCAAGAGAAGCAGGTGGCCCTGGCTTCCGCGGCCCGCGTAGAGGAAGCCATCGCCGCGGCCAAGGCGGCGCTGCCGGCCTGGCGGGCAACGAGCCTGGCCAAGCGGACCAATATCTTTTTCCGGGTCCGGGAAATCCTGACCCAGCGCAAGGCCGAACTGGCCGCCATCCTGACCAGCGAACACGGCAAGGTACTTTCCGACGCCGAAGGCGAGATCTCCCGCGGCCTCGAGAACATCGAGTTCGCCACCGGACTGTCCCATATGCTCAAGGGCGAACGCTCGGAGCAGGTCTCCAGCGGCGTGGACGTCCACTCCGTCCGGCAGCCGGTGGGCGTGGTCGCCTGCATCACCCCGTTCAATTTTCCGGCCATGGTGCCACTGTGGATGATCGGCAGCGCCTTGGCCTGCGGCAATACCGTGCTCCTGAAGCCCAGCGAAAAGGATCCGTCCTCAGCGGTGTTCATCGCGGAAGTCTTCGCGGAGGCAGGCCTGCCTGCCGGCGTACTGAACGTGGTCCAGGGCGACAAGGAGGCGGTGGACGTCCTGCTCGAACACCGCGACGTCAAAGCTGTCAGCTTCGTTGGCTCGACGCCCATCGCGCAGTCGATCTACAAGCGGGCCGCGGACCACGGCAAGCGGGTCCAGGCCCTGGGCGGGGCGAAGAACCACATGGTGGTGCTGCCTGACGCGGACCTGGACATGGCCGCGGACGCCGCCATCTCGGCCGCGTACGGCTCGGCGGGTGAGCGCTGCATGGCGGTCAGCGTGCTCGTCGCCGTCGGGAGCATCGCCGACGACCTCGTCGCCGCCATCAAGGGCCGGATGGCCACCCTGAAGATCGGCCCGGGCACCGACCCGGCGTCGCAGATGGGCCCGCTGATCACTGCTGAACACCGGGACAAGGTGGCCTCGTATGTGGCTGGTGCTGAAAACGAGGGCGCCACCGTGGTGGTGGACGGCCGCGAACAGCAGTTTGATTCAAACGGGTTCTTCATCGGAGTCAGCCTGGTGGACCACGTGAAGCCGGGCATGAGGGTGTACGACGACGAAATCTTCGGCCCGGTCCTGTCCGTGGTGCGGGTGGATACCTACAGTGACGCCGTCAGCCTGGTCAACGACAACGAGTTCGGCAATGGGGTTGCCATCTTCACCCGCGACGGCGGTGCCGCACGCCAGTTCGAGTTCGACGTCGAAGCAGGCATGGTCGGCGTCAACGTGCCCATTCCGGTTCCCGTGGGCACCTTCTCGTTCGGCGGCTGGAAGAACTCGCTGTTCGGCGACACCCACATGTACGGGCCGGACAGTATCCGGTTCTACACCCGCGGCAAAGTGGTCACCACACGGTGGCCGGACCCGGCAACGTCCGTCATCGACCTGGGCTTCCCGCAAGTGGATTAATGACGTTTTCAAAGGGCAACGCGAGGTCACTTCCGGCCCGAAGATCCGGAGTTATCGGGCATCTAGTGACCCCGCGTTGCTTTTGGTAAGAGGGCTTAGCCGTTCATTATGTCGCTGCGGCGGCTCATGTACTCCTCCATGGAGAGCTCGCCGTTGCTGTACTGCTGATCCAGTTCGGCGAGCTTGCGCGCGCGGTAGCCTTGCGGGGCCGACGGCGGCGGGGGAGTTGCGGGGGCAGCAGGCTGCTGCGGGGCTTCTTCGCGCTGCCCGTAAGGCGGGAACTGCTGGCCCATCGGCGGGACCGGCGGGATCGGCTGGACCGGCGGCAGCGGCTCGCCCGGGAGCGGCTGCGGCCGGTCAAGCTGCCGGAATCCGCCGCCGAAGTAGTCCTGCTGGGTGAAACCGTCCCGGGGTTGATTGCTCTGCGGGCCATTGGAGCCGGGATACATCCCGCCGCCGGGAAACTGGTCCGGGTAGCGTCCGGAGAAGCTTTGTTCGTGGTTCCTGCGGGCGACGGACTTCCGGTACATCCGCATGGCCATCGGGATCAGAAATGACAAAATGATGATCCAGAAAAACAAGTTGCTCACGGTGCCGTGCCTCTCATTGGTGTCCTTCCAGCTTAAGCCCCGGACTCCAGGCGGATGGTGGGAAGCCCTATAAAGGCGCTGTACCTGTCCACGGCGTCCTGCACGGCCGCGGCCAGGGCAGACCCGGGAGTTTCAGCCCGCGAGAGCCGGATATCGAGCTCGCAGCGGCCCGGGAACAGCGTGTGCCGCCACGAGCCGGCCATCCGCCCGTCCAGCAGCACCACATGCATCGGCTCGCCCTGGAAGGGGAAGGCCGGCGCGCCGCCGCCCATGTAGTGCCGCGTGGCGGAATAGCCCATCACGTACTCGTCGTAGCACTGGATCAGGTCGATCCGGGGGCGGGGTTCCGAGGTACTTTCGGCTTCCCCGTCGCTGCCACCGGGACGATCGGCGGCGTAATAGTGCACGACGCCGTCAATTGCCGTTTCAGCCAGGGCTTCCGGATGTGCCTCGCTAGCAAGTTGCAGGCCCTTCCGGACGTCCGTCATGGTCAGCCCGGACCAGTCGGCGCAGTCCTTGACAGTCGCCGGGCCGCGGCTGGTGAAGTAGCGGCGAGCAAGTTCCGCCGAAGCTTCCGGCCGGGTCAACCCGGGGCTGGCGGGGACCCGTTCGTCAAAGAGCGCGTACGTCTGTTTCAGTGCCCCGCCCGGGCTGCGCACGGGCGTGCCGCTGGCCAGGACGCCGCTGATTTCGGCGTGCATGATCAGGTAAGCGAGCTCCAGGCCCTTAGCCGGGAACCCGGCGTCGTGAAGCCTTACTGCCAGTCCGTCCCGGGTCAGATGGTTGCCGCCTGACACCGCGCTGCCCAGGACTTCCGCGCCACGGGCGGCCGCAGCCGCGTCAATACCCGTACGGCGATAGGTGGCTGCGTTGATTTGTTCCAGCCGTGGCTCGGAGAGTGCACGGAGCCAGCGGAGATCGTCCCGGTGGACAAAATGCCAGGTGGGCCGCAGGATGTGTGTCCGCAGGATCCGGCCGTCCGCCACCGCCTGCTCGATGTCCGCCGCGCCGGCGGGGACGGCTCCGGCGTCCCCGGTCGCGGCCCCCACGCGCTGGACCAGACTCCATCTGGCATAGGGAAACTCCTGCGCCTGCACCGCCAGCAGTGACTGCAGGGCGGCTTCCGGCGAGGCAGCACCGGGCCCGCGAAGCATCTGGGACCGCAGCCGCAGCCGCACCACATCGCGCGGTTCCATGTCCACCACGCTACTCAACTGCGCGCCCCGCCGGCCGCCATCACTACGCTAGCGCCGGGCAGCCTCGGTGGTTCCCAACGGACCCTCGCCCGAACCCAACGGAACACCCGGGCCGAACACAGGTCCCGGCGTCGGCCGTTTTGGCATGATGCCGTCCCCGGAGGACTGGTGCCGCAGGCGCCGCAGCACCCAGGGCACAAAGTATTCGCGGGCCCACACAAGGTCGCCGGACCGGGCCTCGCGCCAGGTCCGCGACGGCAGCGGCTTGGGCTGCAGCGGTTCCAGGGTGTGGTCAATGTTCAGGGAATCCAGGACCATCGCCGCGATGGTGTGGTGGCCCAGCGGGGAGAAGTGCAGCCGGTCCACATCCCACATCTGCGGATCGTTGAGCTGGCGCAGGGACCACATGTCGGCAATGATGGCGTCGTGCCGGGCCGCCACCGTCCGCAGGTTCTCGTTATAAATGGCCACCTTGCTGCGGATCCTGCCCAGCACCGAGGACCCCGTATCAGGGCCGTTGAACAGAACCACTGTGGCGCCGTCCATGGCCAGCAACTGGACCACTGAATCGAGCTTCTCGGCCAGCGCATCGGGGTCGCCGCCCGGGCGCAGCAGGTCGTTACCGCCCGCGGACAGTGTCACCAGGTCCGGCTTCAGCGCCAGGCACGGTGCGAGTTGCTGGTCCACGATCTGCTGCAGCAGCCGGCCGCGCACTGCCAGGTTCGCGTAGGCGAAGTCGGGCTTGGTGCGGCCCAGTTCCTCCGCCACCCGGTCCGCCCAGCCGCGGTAGCCGCCGGGGCTTGAGGGCTCGGGGTCGCCGATGCCCTCTGTAAAGGAATCGCCCATGGCCACATACCGGGTCCAGGGGTGGGATCCGGCCGGGGCAGTGGACGTTGGGATGCTGGTTGTATCAGTCACGGTCCTATCCTGCCTTCCGTTTCGCGGGCTACGCGAACGTAAGTTGTTACCTTTGGGTAACTGTAAGAATGGAAACCATGACTGAAGCCGAAGTATTTCCTGCCCCTGTTGTTCTGTGGTCCCATCCTGAGGACCAGCGCGACGGCAAGCCGCTGCTGGTGCTCCTGCACGGTTACGGCGCCAACGAACAGGACCTGCTCAGTCTGGCCGACCTGCTGCCGGAGGACTTCACCGTTGCATCGGTCCGGGCACCGATCGCCATGGGCCCCGGCTTCACCTGGTTCCCGCTCACCGCATCCATCGACTACTCGCTGGACCGGGTCAAGGCCGCTTCGTCCTATGTGCTCGACTGGATCGACGCCATCCGGGTGGGGCACCCGTCGGTGACCCTGCTCGGCTTCTCAATGGGAATGGCCATGGCCACCACGCTCCTGCGGCAGCGGCCCGCTGACTTCGCCGCCGTCGTCGGACTCTCAGGCTTTGTGGTGGACGCCGGGGACGATCCTTCGTTCAAGGACGACGAACTGGACGGCACCATCCCCCTGTTCTGGGGACGGGACCAGCAGGACCCCGTGATCACCCCCGACAAGATCGAATACACCATGGGCTGGGTCCGCAAGCACGTCAAGCTCACCAAGGTGCTGTACACGGGCATGTGGCACGGAATCAACCAGCAGGAGATCGGGCACGTGTCCGAGTTCCTCACGCACGAGGTACTCAAGAAGTAGGAGTACGACGGCGGGCGGCGGCTCAGGCAGTAGGCCCGCCGGGCGCCGGGATGCGGAGCCGGTCAGGCCTCCGGCGCGACCACCTTCACCGTCTGGTTGTTCACGGTGACAGTGTCCCCGTTGTGCAGCTGGCGGCCGCGGCGGTCATCGATCTCACCGTTGACCTTAACGAGCCCGTTCTTGATCAGGTCCGCCGCCTCCACGCCGTCCTCCACGAGGTTGGCGAGCTTGAGGAGCTGGCCAAGGCGGATCATGCTGTCGCGGATGGGGACCTCTTCAACGTTGCTCATGAAGCAATAATGCCTGACGTAATGTGGATTCAATGACCTCCACCCACCGCCTGCCCCTGCTCGCAGGCCTGCCGCTGGCGGTGGGCTCGGGCCTTGCCATTCCAGTCCAGGGCCGCATTAACGGTGCGCTGGGAGCCAGGTTGGGCGACGGCATCGCCGCGTCCGTGGTGAGTTTCAGCACAGGCCTGCTGGTGATGATCCTCATCTCCCTGGTCCTGCCGCGCGGCCGCGCCGGCCTGGCCAGCATCCTCCCCGCCGTAAGGAGCAGGGCCTTTCCCCGCATCTATGTCCTGGCCGGCGGCATCGGCGCGCTGTTCGTTTTCGCCCAGTCCTTCACGGTGGGCATCCTCGGCGTTGCCCTCTTCACCGTGGCCACCGTCACCGGCCAGACCGTCAGCGGACTGCTGGTTGACCGGCTGGGCATCGGGCCGGCGGGCAAGAAATCGGTCACGGGGATCCGGATCATCGGCTGTGTGCTGACCATCGCCGCCGTCGCCTGGGCCGTTTCGCCGCGGTTCACAGGGGCCGCGGCGGCAGGCGGCACGGGATCAGGTGCACCCGACGCCGGTCCGTCGGCCCTGCTGCTTCCCCTCCTCCTGCCCGTGCTGGCAGGGTTCCTGATGAGCTTCCAGCAGGCAATGAACGGAACGGCCACCATCCATTACGGCACTCCCATCGCCGCCACGCTGGTCAACTTCGTTGCCGGCGGCCTGGTGCTGTGGACGGCCTACGGCATCAAGCTGGCCGTGGCCGGGCCGGGCAACCCGCTGCCGGGGGAGTGGTGGTACTACGTGGGCGGGCCCATGGGCTGTGTGTTCATCGGGCTGGGCGCGCTGCTGGTCCGCAGCCTGGGCGTGCTGGTCACTGGCCTTGGCATGATCGCCGGCCAGCTGCTGGGCTCGCTGGCGCTGGACGTGATCCTCCCGGCGCCGGGAACCGTGGTGGCGCCGGCCACCGTGCTGGGCACCATCCTCACCCTTGCCGCCATCGTCCTGGCGACCCTGCCCTGGCCGCGGGGAGCGTTCCGCAGGTAGGCACCGGTAGGCTAGGACACGCAGCTTTCACGCATCTTTCCTTCATCCGCCCCTCCCGGCAGCCACTGGTGCACACCTGTGGCGCACCGGGGCCTGAAAACCGCGGACCGCACCCAGCGGCCCTGTAGAAATTGGAGTTACCCCCATGGCAGCAAAATCCGTTCTCGACCAGGTCATTTCCCTCTCCAAGCGGAGGGGCTTTGTGTTCCAGGCCGGTGAGATCTACGGAGGTTCGCGTTCTGCCTGGGACTACGGGCCCCTCGGCGCCGAACTGAAGGAAAACATCAAGCGCCAGTGGTGGCAGTCCATGGTCCGCGGCCGCGAGGACGTGGTGGGCCTGGACTCCTCGGTCATCCTGCCGCGCCAGGTATGGGAAGCCTCCGGCCACGTGGAGGTCTTCTCCGACCCCCTGGTGGAGTGCCTGTCCTGCCACAAGCGCTACCGCGCAGACCACCTCGAGGAAGAGTACGAAGAGAAGAAGGGCCGCGCCGCCGAGAACGGCCTGAAGGACATCGCCTGCGCCAACTGCGGCACCCGGGGCCAGTGGACCGAACCCCAGGAATTCTCCGGCCTGCTCAAGACGTTCCTGGGCCCGGTGGCCAGCGAAGAGGGCATGCACTACCTGCGCCCGGAAACGGCCCAGGGCATCTTCGTGAACTTCAACAACGTGCTCACCACTTCCCGCAAGAAGCCGCCGTTCGGCATCGGCCAGATCGGCAAGTCCTTCCGCAACGAGATCACGCCCGGCAACTTCATCTTCCGCACCCGTGAGTTCGAGCAGATGGAAATGGAGTTCTTCGTCGAGCCCGGCACCGATGAGGAATGGCACCAGTACTGGATGAAGGAGCGCATGTCCTGGTACACCGGCCTGGGCATCCGCGAGGAAAACCTGCGCTTCTTCGAGCACCCGCAGGAAAAGCTGAGCCACTACTCCAAGGGAACCACGGACATCGAGTACCGCTTCGGCTTCCAGGGCTCCGAGTGGGGCGAGCTGGAAGGCATCGCCAACCGCACCGACTTTGACCTCTCCACCCACGCCAAGGCCTCCGGCACGGACCTGAGCTACTTCAACCAGGCCACCAACGAGCGCTACACCCCGTACGTCATCGAGCCCGCCGCCGGCCTGACCCGGTCCTTTATGGCGTTCCTGGTGGATGCCTACACCGAGGACGAGGCACCCAACGCCAAGGGCGGCGTGGACGTCCGCACCGTGCTGAAGCTGGATCCGCGCCTGGCCCCGGTCAAGGCCGCCGTGCTCCCGCTGAGCCGCAACGAGGACCTGTCTCCGAAGGCCAAGGACCTGGGAGCGCAGCTGCGGAAGAACTGGAACATCGACTTCGACGACGCCGGCGCCATCGGCCGCCGCTACCGCCGGCAGGACGAAATCGGCACCCCGTTCTGCATCACCGTGGACTTCGACACCCTCGAGGACCAGGCCGTGACCATCCGCGAGCGGGACACCATGAGCCAGGAACGCGTCTCCCTGGACAAGGTGGAAGGCTACCTGGCCGCACGCCTGATCGGGGCCTGAGCATGGCCATCGAATACCGCGAATGGCGCGAGGGGGACGACCTCGCCCTCCTGGAGATCTGGGGCGGTCCGGAGACCCATCAGGCAGGTCAGTTCCGCGGCGCCCTGGCCATATCCTCCGACGGGTCCGGCATGCCGTGGCGGCGCTGCATCGTGGCTGAGGACGTCATCGACGGCGTCGGCATTCCCGTCGCAGCAGGCGTGGTCTATGAGGCGGCGCTGCACCCCGAGCGACTCTGGACCTACATCGAAGTGGCGCGGGACCACCGCCGCAGCGGCATCGGTGCCACGCTCCTGACCATGCTGCGCCGCGAATCCGAACAGTCGCCGTCGGGCGTTTCGAAGCTCCGCGCCAAGGTGGAGCCGGGCACCCCCGGCGCCGCCTTCGCCGAACACTTCGGCCTGACCCCGATCCAGCGTTCGCGGCTGGTGGTGGTGGAACCGGGCGCCCTGCGCCTTCCGGTGTTCCCGGCCAAGGACGACGGCGGACCGGCCAACGACGAAAACGCCGGTTCTGACGTGGTGATGGACCTGGCCACCGGCTCTGTGGAATTGACGGACGTTGTGGGCCGGTACTACACAGCCATCCACGACTGGGATTCCCCGGGAGTGCTGTCCGTGGGCCAGGTGCAGAAACTGTTCCTGGACGACCTCACGGGAGCCCACGGCGCCATCGTGCTGCGCGCACAGCCGGAGTCTGCGTTCGGTGCCGGGGTTGCGCCCAGTAAGAAGGGCCGGATCCGGGCCTTTGCCGTCAGCTACGCCGCGCCGTCCGATCCTGACGCCGCCCCAGGTGCGGAGAGCGCCGGGCAGGGAGCGCCCACGGACGTGTTCGTTGGCCATGAGCCGGCGCTTGCCCGGGAAGACGCCGCCGAGGCTGTCCGCGACATGCTGTCCCTGATCGCGTACCAGCACCCGGTGATGCTGGAACTGGACGACTCCATGACGGCCTTGCGTGCCGCCGTCGAGCCCCTGCTGGAAAGCGGCAAGGCCCGCCACGCCGGCCCGGAGACCTGGGTGGTCTCGGACTAAGCCGCCCGGCCACCCAACTGGGTAGCGCCAAGTGTCGTTTTGATTCATCAAAACGACACTTGGCGCTACCTACTTGGGCAACTTTCCGCGGGAAGTACGACGGCGGCGCGTCAGCACGTCTTCGGCGTCCAGCAGCTGCCGCTCGGCTTCGGTCGGGGCGCCGCCGCCCAGGTCGGCAGGCATCCACCATGCGCCCGGCGGAACGGGCAGGGGAAAGTCCGCGATGCACACATCGATCCCCGCCTGCAGCCGGGCGCGCAGTTCAGCCGTGGCCATTTCGGCGTCAACGCCCGGCCCCACCTCCAGCGGTGCACCCACATGGATCCGGACCGGTGCACGCCAGGCTGAGTGCAGTGACAACCCATGGCCCCTCGTCAGCAGACGGTGGGCGCCCCACACGGAAACCGGAATAACAGGGACGCCAGCCTCCGCGGCCATCCTGGCAGCGCCGGTTTTGCACTCCCTGACCTTGAAGCTCCGGCTCACACCGGCCTCCGGGAACACTGCCAGATATTCACCGCTCCACAGCTTGGCGACCGCCTCGTCAAGGGCGCCGGCGCGTTCCGTGTATCCCACCACCACGCTGCTGGTGGCACTGATGACCGGGCCGGCGAGCCAGTGGTCGGCCGCGCCCTGATGGATCATAAACCGCAGCCGGGCACGCGCATGCTTCCACAGGATGAGTTCCACCGGAGCGAAGTCCAGGAAGCCGAAGTGCGTGATGGCAAAGACCGCACCGCTGCCGGGCGTCCGAGCCCGGGCGGTTCCCTGGCGCGGCCCGGGTGCCGGAAGATGCTCCATGCCCGTGGCAATGATCCTGATCCGGAAAGCCCACCGGAGGAACAGGCCAATGCAGATCAGCAACCGGTAGAAACGGTCACTCGGCTGGGGGCGCCAGGGCATGGAGTTCCTTTCGTTCGTGACGCCGGTGCAGGCAGGGCGGACAGGGTGCTTACAGGGTCACCTGCACGGACGATTCCGGCAGCAGCTGGTTGAATCCGCGCGGCAGGGCCACATCCGTCCCCGCCGCTTCGTTGAAGGCCTTCAACACAAACCCGGTGGAGAGCGTGTGCCACAGCCTGATCTTGCGGAGCATAAAGTGCCCGGCACCCTTCAGCGCCACGTACTGCATCGAGGCGGCACCGGCCGCCGCGCGCCGTGCAAACGCGAGCGACGCCGACGGGCTGGTCCAACGGTCGAAGGTCCCATGGACGATCAGCACCTTCTTGGCCGCCACCCCGGAGACCGGCGTACCAGGGCTGAGCCACGGGGCCAGGGCCACCACGGCTGCAACCTGCGGGTGGTCCGCGGCGCAGACGGCCGTCAGCCCGCCCATCGAATGGCCCACCAGGAACACGGGAACGTCCGGGTGCTGGCTGCTGATCTGCTTGAGGGCCCAGCGGGCGTCCTGGAGGGGAGTCATATCCTCCCCGTTCCAGCCCCGCACGCTGTTTCGAAGGGACCACACGGCAAGCCCGTGCTGCCGGCCTGCCCGGTGGAGATGCCGGGCGAAAGGCACCATCCGCGCGGGGCTCAGGTGCCGGGCCTCCACCGGCTCGCGGCTGTGGGACTTTCCTCCGTGCAGCACCAGGGCAATGCCCAGGGTGGGACCCGACGACGGCAGCACGCTGAGCACGGGCTGGTGCAGCATTCCCGCGGCTGCTCCAGCCGCGTTCAGGCCGTCATTTTCCTCAGTCCTGCGGTTGGCCATGCCCGGTTCCTCCCAGTTCTGCCGATCCATTTATCAACCCTACGGTGCCGGACGTAGAGTTCAACGTATGAGGTTCTACTGCTGATGGGGTCCGGACACTCCCACGCTTCTACAGACCATTCGGAGCCGACACCAGAGGCGATTGCCGCCAGGCGGCGGGCAAACCGGATCCTGGCCGCAGTGTTGATCCCACTGACCCTGCTGACGCTTGCCGGGATGGCGATGCTGTGGCCCTCGGGAAGCAAGGAAGGCGTTTCCCTGGCCAACCCTTATTCGGCGGCCCCGGGCGTCACCTTCGACACGGGAACCATCCAGAGCGTGGCGGTCGAGAACTGCATGCAGGGCGTCAGCCAGCAGAACCAGGCCCAAAGCCAGCAGGGCCAGCCCCAGCAGGGACAGGCCCAGCAAGGACAGGGGGCCGACTGTACGTTTGCCTTCACCGAACCGGACAAGGGCGGCAGCCCGGTGAAGGTGGTCATCAACCCGGACGTAGCCAAGTCCCACGGCGTCAAGCCCGGAGACCAGATCCGCTACCTGAACCTGTCCAACGCACAAGGTGCCTCCGCCTCACAGGGTTCGCCCGCCTACATCTTCGTGGACTTCGTCCGGACCCTCCCGATCGTCCTGCTCGCGCTGCTGTACGCGGCGGTGGTGATTGCCGTCGCGCGCTGGCGCGGCCTGCGTGCCCTGATCGGACTGGTCGGCGCCTACTTCGTGCTGGCCAGCTTTATGCTGCCTGGACTGGTGGAAGGGAAACCGCCGCTGCTGCTTGCACTGGTGGGATCCACCGTGATTATGATCGGGGTCCTGTACTTCGCCCACGGATTCTCCGCGCGCACCTCCACGGCACTCCTGGGCACCATCTTCGGCCTGGCCATCACAGCCCTGCTGGCAGCCTGGGCCACGGGTGCTGCCAATCTCGCGGGCGTGGGCAACCATGACGCCACCACCCTGATGAACACCTCGGCCAATATCTCCATCTCGGGCGTGATCCTGTGCGGGCTCATCATCTCCGGCCTCGGTGTCCTTAACGACGTGACCATCACACAGTCCTCGGCCGTCTGGGAACTGTACGAACTTGCACCGCAGAGCAGCGCGCGGAAGCTGTTCACCTCGGCCATGAGGATCGGCCGCGATCACATCGCTTCCACCGTGTACACCATCGCGTTCGCCTACGCCGGCGCCGCCCTGCCGATCCTCATCATCGTGATGCTCTACGACCGCCCGCTCGCGGACACGCTCACCAGCGCGGAACTCTCCGAAGAGGTCATCCGCACCCTGGTGGGTTCCATCGGCCTGGTCCTGGCCATCCCGGTCACCACGTTGATCGCGGTGCTGGTGGTGAAGGCTACAGGGTCACAGGCGGCGGAGCCGCAGGTGGCCGGCATACGCGCAGCAGACGACGGCGGACGGGCGCCGGCCGGGGAACAGGCAGCCACGCACGCGATGACGCGGTCCGCCGTCAACCCTGACGACCTCCCCGATACCGGTACGCTCGCGGCCGCAGCTTTCCAGACCCGCCGGGGCCGCAGGGCCGCCGAGCGGGACTGACAGAGGGCCGAAAGTACCACCGACAATCCACGATTTGCCCGGCTTTGCAACAATGGACAGGTGACTGTTGCAGCAACTCCTCCCGCCCCCAAGCTGGAACTCCCGCCCCTGAAGCTGGGCCCCATCACCGTGGACACCCCGGTGATCCTGGCGCCCATGGCCGGCATCACCAACTCGGCGTTCCGCCGTTTGTGCCGCGAGTACGGCGGCGGTATGTACGTAGCGGAGATGGTTACGTCCCGTGCCCTCGTGGAGCGCACCCCTGAATCCCTGCGCATCATCTCCCATGACGACGACGAAAAGGTCCGCTCCGTCCAGCTCTACGGTGTGGACCCCGGCACTGTCGGCGCGGCCGTGCGGATGCTCGTTGAGGAGAACCGCGCGGACCACATCGACCTGAACTTCGGCTGCCCCGTCCCCAAGGTGACCCGGCGCGGCGGCGGCTCCGCCCTGCCCTGGAAGATCGACCTCTTCACCTCCATCGTGCAGACTGCCGTCAAGGAAGCTTCCAAGGGCAACGTCCCGCTGACCATCAAGATGCGCAAGGGCATCGACGAGGACCACCTCACGTACCTCGACGCCGGCCGCATCGCCCGCGATTCAGGTGTGGCCGCCGTCGCCCTTCACGGCCGGACCGCCGCCCAGTTCTACTCGGGACAGGCCGACTGGTCGGCCATCGCCCGCCTGCGCGATGCCCTGCCCGACATTCCGGTGCTGGGCAACGGCGACATCTGGTCCGCCGAGGACGCGGTCCGCATGGTCCGCGAAACGGGGGTTGACGGCGTGGTGGTGGGTCGCGGCTGCCAGGGCCGGCCCTGGCTGTTCGGCGACCTCCAGGCCGCCTTCGAAGGCAGCGACACCCGCTTCCGGCCCAACCTGCGCCAGGTGGCCGAGGGCGTCTACCGGCACGCGGAACTGATGGTGGAGACCTTCGGTGACGAGGGCAAGGCGCTGCGCGAGATCCGCAAGCACATCGCCTGGTACTTCAAGGGATATGTGGTGGGCGGTGAACTGCGTACCCGCCTGGCGCTGGTGACCAGCCTCCAGGTCCTGCGCGACACTTTGGCCGAACTGGACCTGGAATCCCCGTATCCCGGCGTAGACGCCGAGGGTCCGCGCGGCCGTGCGGGGTCCCCCAAGAGGCCGGCCCTGCCCAAGGACTGGCTGGAGTCCCGTGCACTGAATGCGGCGCAGTCCGCCGATATCTCCGCAGCAGAACTGGACGTTTCCGGTGGCTGAGACGCGCACCGCCGCACCCGTGCTGCCGGGCTATGACAGCAACGATTCCGCCCGCTGGGTGGAGGAGCCCACCAAGAACGTCTACCGTTCGGACTTCGAGCGGGACCGCGCCCGGGTGCTGCATTCCTCCGCGCTGCGCAGGCTTGGCGCCAAGACCCAGGTGGTAGCTCCGGACACTGACGACTTTGTCCGGACCCGGCTCACACACAGCCTCGAGGTGGCCCAGGTGGGCCGCGAGTTGGGCCGGGCCCTGGGCTGCGACCCGGATGTTGTGGACACCGCCTGCCTCAGCCACGACCTCGGCCACCCGCCGTTCGGGCACAACGGGGAATCGGCGCTGAACGAGGTGGCGCACGCCATTGGCGGTTTCGAAGGCAACGCCCAGACACTGCGCCTCCTGACCCGGCTCGAGCCCAAGGTCCTCGCCCCCGACGGCCAGCCGGCCGGACTCAACCTGACCAGGGCAAGCCTGGACGCGGCGTCGAAGTACCCCTGGTCCGCACTGGAAGCACCCGTGATCCACGGCCAGCGCACCAGCAAGTTCGGCGCCTACGAGGACGACCTCCCCATCTTCAACTGGATCCGGGAGGGCGCCCCGGAACGCCGGTCCTGCCTGGAAGCCCAGGTGATGGACCTGGCCGATGACATCTCCTATTCCGTGCACGACGTTGAGGACGCCATCGTAGCCGGCCACTTCCAGCTCCGCTGGATGGACAACCCGGACCACCGCGCCCGCGTGGTTGGCTACGCCAAGCAGTGGTACCTGCCGCACAATGATCCCGCCGCAATCGATGCCGCCTTGGCCCGGCTTGAGGCCACGGACGTGTGGGTGCGGGAAGCGGACGGCAGCCGCAAATCCATGGCCGCCCTGAAGAACATGACCAGCCAGCTGATCGGCCGCTTCTGCCAGAGCGCCCTGGAGACCACCCGCGCCGTTTACGGTCCGGAGAACCTGACCCGCTACAACGCCCAGCTCATGGTTCCGGACGAGACGGTGATGGAGATCGCCGTGATGAAGGGCCTGGCCACCACCTTCGTGATGACCACCGAGCACCGCCAGCCCATCTACGAGCGGCAGCGCGAGGTGCTCCACGCGCTGGTGACGGCCCTGAGCGCCACCGGGGACCGCCATCTCGAGCCGATGTTCGCTGCTGACTGGCGGGACGCGCCCGACGACGGCGCGCGCCTTCGCGTGGTCATCGACCAGGTGGCGTCGCTCACCGACGGATCGGCCCTGGCAATGTACGAACGCCTGGTGGGGAGCCTGCCGTCGCTGTGGTGAGGGCCGCCACAGGGTTGCGGCCGCCGTCGTACCCCGGGACCGGATGGTCAGTACCCGGGGCTAGGATTGCTCTGTGGCTGGGCTGATCAAACGTGAAGATATCGACGAAGTACGCCAGCGCACGGACATCAAGGAAGTGGTTGACGGCTACGTCACGCTCAAGGGCGCCGGGCTGGGTACCTTCAAGGGGTTGTGCCCCTTCCATGACGAGCGCTCGCCGTCCTTCACCGTCCGCCCGCAGGTAGGCCGCTACCACTGCTTCGGCTGCGGCGAAGATGGCGACGTTATTGCCTTTGTGCAGAAGCAGGACCACAGCTCCTTTCAGGAAGCCGTGGAGAAGCTCGCTGCCAGGATCGGCTACGAGCTGCGCTATGAGGACGGCGGCACCGGCCCCAACCGCGAGGAAGTGGGGCGCCGGCAGCGGCTGCTGGACGCCCACAAGATCGCGGACGAATTCTTCCGGGCGCAGCTGCTGACCCCTGGCGCCGCAGAGGCCCGCACCTTCCTGCACGGGCGCGGGTTCGATCGTGCCGCCGCCGAGCAGTTCGGCGTGGGCTACGCTCCGCAGGGCTGGGATGCGCTGCTCAAGCACCTCCGCGGCCGCGGTTTTACGGACGCCGAACTGAAGCTCACGGGGATGTTTTCCGAAGGAAACCGGGGTATCTACGACCGTTTCCGCGGCCGCCTGATCTGGCCCATCCGGGACATCGCGGGGGACACCATCGGCTTCGGCGCCCGCAAGCTCTACGAGGACGACCAGGGCCCCAAATACCTCAACACCCCCGAGACCACCCTGTACAAAAAATCCCAGGTGCTCTATGGGATCGATCTCGCCAAACGGAGCATCGCCAAGGACCGGCAGCTGGTGGTGGTGGAGGGCTACACCGACGTTATGGCGTGCCACCTGGCGGGAATTCCGACGGCGGTGGCCACCTGCGGAACGGCGTTCGGCACCGAGCACATCAAGATCGCCCGCAGGTTGCTCTCCGACGACGGCACCGGGGGAGAGGTCATCTTCACGTTCGACGGCGACGCCGCCGGCCAGAAGGCGGCCCTGCGCGCCTTCGAGGAGGACCAGCGGTTCACCGCACAGACCTACGTTGCCGTGGAACCCACCGGGGCGGATCCGTGCGACCTGCGCCAAAGCAAAGGCGACGAGGCGGTCCACGCCCTGGTGCAGTCCCGGCGGCCGCTGTTTGAGTTCGCCATCCGCACCACCCTTAAGCAGTTCAACCTGGACACCGTGGAGGGCCGCGTGCAGGGCCTGAAAGCCTCCGTCCCCGTGGTTGCCGCGATCCGCGACGCGTCCACCCGTACGGGCTATTGCCAGGCCCTGACCGGGTGGCTGGGCATGCCGGACCCCAACGAGGTGCTGCGCCTGGTTACCGCGGCGGTAAAGCGGGGCGACCAAGGCGGCCCCGCCGCCTCCGGCCCCGGGGCTGCCTCCCGCCCCGCCCAACCGGGCGGACCCGGCGTAGCTGCAGGGCCGCCGTCGGGCGCTGTGCCCTCCTTCCACCGGCCGGACCCGCGGGACCCCGTGGCCTCCATGGAGCGCCAGGCGCTGGAAGTGGCCCTCCAGGAACCCGCCCTGCTGGCCGGCGGAGTGTGGGACCGCTTCGCCGCCGCCCGTTTCGCCACCCCTGCCTTCCAGGCCGTCCACGATGCCATGCGTGCCACCGGTCCGGGCCTCACCGTTGATCCGGTGCGCTGGGTGGAGCACGTGATGGAGGAAGTTCCGGAACCGCTGCGGGCCCTGGTCTCCGAGCTGGCGGTGGTGCCGCTGCCGGCAAATACTGAGGAGGCGGTGCAGAAGTACTGCCGGGACATCCTGTCACGGCTGTTCGAGCTGCAGATCACCAGGGTCAAGGCGGACAAGATGGGGCAGCTGCAGCGGCTGGACCCGGCGGCCGACCCTGAAACCTACCAGCGGCTCAACCGGGAGCTGATGATGCTCGAAATGGAACGCCGTGCGCTGCGCGCTGACGCGTAGGAAGGCTCCCATACCCGTAGGGGCCTGCCTCGATTTCGTTTCCACGGCGGGTGTTTGCTAGGCTAATACCCGCTTCAATCCTCCTTAGCTCAATTGGCAGAGCATTCGACTGTTAATCGAAGGGTTGCTGGTT
>NZ_JARVSG010000032.1:0-1596 GCF_030209335.1 Pseudarthrobacter sp. fls2-241-R2A-168 | reverse complement strand
CAGACTGTGTGAAAACCTAGCAATCTGCGCGGTGCTCAAAGAAAATGCTCCGTATCGAAAGATACGGAGCATTTTTCGTTATGGCTTACATCCAAGGAGAGTCCCGCAGCCAGACCAGTCTGTTCCCGGTCTCGCTGGAGGAGCTGATCCCCGAGGATCACCTCGTTCGCGTCATCGACCTGTATGTCGCCAAACTGGATATGGTGCAACTGGGCTTCGATAAAGCCCTTCCCAAAAGTACCGGTCGCCCCTCTTATGATCCCGCCGATCAGCTAAAGCTCTACCTCTACGGCTATTTCCAGCGGATTCGCTCATCGCGGCGTCTCGAGGCCGAGTGTCAGCGCAACATCGAAGTGATGTGGTTGATCAACCGACTTAAGCCCGACTTCAAGACCATCGCTGACTTTCGCAAAAACAACAAACTTGCCTTTGTGGCGACATGCCGTGCCTTCGTCCGGTTTTGCCGCACAGCCGGTCTGATCGCCGGTGAGTTGGTGGCCATCGACGGCAGCAAGTTTCAGGCGGTGGCGTCCTCGCGGCGTCATATGAATTTGAAGCAGCTCAAACGTCAGGAAGAGAAGCTGGATAAGCGTATCGCTCAGTACCTGGCTGAGTTGGATGAGGCTGACAGGGCCGAGACGGGAGAAGTGATTGATCGCGGCGCGATCAAAACTGCGCTGGCGCAGCTTGAAGTTCGGCAGCAGGACAATCAGAGCTGCCAGGCGCTGATGAACTCGATGGGCCTGGAGCAGTTCAACACCCACGAAAGCGATGCCCGAATGATGCGCACGCCCAAAGGGCCACGGGTGGCCTACAACGTACAAACCGCCGTGGACGCTGCACATTGCCTGATTCTGCACCATGAAGTAACTCAGGACGGCGACGACCGAAAACAACTGGAGCCAATGGCCAAGACCGCCAAAGAGCATCTGGAACAAGATGCTCTGAGCGTGACGGCCGATGCCGGCTACTCCAACGGCCAGCAGTTTCAGGCCTGCGAGAAGGTTGCAATTACGGTCTATGTACCACCCAATCGCTCGGTCAACCCAGGCGGGGAGGAACTCTTTGAGCGCAAAGATTTTACCTACGAAGCCGAACATGATCGTTATCAGTGCCCGGCGGGCAAGTGGTTGACGCTCAAGCAGCGAAACAAGGGTGATCGGATCTATCAGGCAGATGTCAGCGACTGCACTACCTGCCCGCTCAAATCCCAATGCACTGGCGCCCAACGCCGCTATATCTCACGCCATGCCCATGAGGAAGCCTTTGAGCGAATGGAGCAGCGAATGCTGGCCCATCCGCAGATGATGGCCAGCCGAAGATCCATCGTTGAGCACCCTTTCGGCAACCTCAAGCAATGGCTGTTTGGGAATGGTCGTTTCCTGCTGCGCCAGTTGGAGGGAGCAAAAGCGGAAATGGCATTGGCGGTGAACGCTTATAACCTCAAGCGAGCGATTAGCGTGCTAGGAGCCAGCCAATTGATGGCGCTAATGGGCTGAAAGGCCTTTTTTCGTCTGTCGCTCGCACAAAAACAAACACCCCGAACAAGTCGGGGCGTTTGTTGGGCTGGCCTTCAGTGCGTTTTCACACAGTCTG
>NZ_JARVSG010000030.1:0-74368 GCF_030209335.1 Pseudarthrobacter sp. fls2-241-R2A-168 | reverse complement strand
CAGAGCATTCGACTGTTAATCGAAGGGTTGCTGGTTCAAGTCCAGCAGGAGGAGCGCGCAATCCCCGCTCCGGGCTTCCCGGAGCGGGGATTTTTTATGCCCGCATGCGGCTGGTGGGCCCGCAAAACCGTCGATTTCACATTGGTGCCGATCCTTTGCTAATGTCATACCTGCTTCATTCCTCCTTAGCTCAATTGGCAGAGCATTCGACTGTTAATCGAAGGGTTGCTGGTTCAAGTCCAGCAGGAGGAGCAACCCAAAAAATCCCCGTTCCTTCCCTTGGAAGGAGCGGGGGTTTTTCTTTCAGACAAAGTCCATCTCCACCTGCAGGAAGCGCTCTGCCTCCGCGATCGCGGCCAGGAACGCCTCCTTTTCGGTGGGGGACTTGCGCGGCTGGCGCGGGCTCCATTCGTGCGGTGCGGAATGGACACGCACGAATCCAGTTTCCGGCGGCGCATAGAAGATGCCGAACCTCTGAACGGGCCATTCCGGAGAGGTTTCGGGGGCCACCAGGAGCGCTGCATTAAAAGCCGGGTTATACCACTGGGCGATCGGCCGGCGGCGGTCTTCGGTGAACAGTCCCGCCGCATAGAGGGCCGCCGACTGCTCGCCGCTCTGCGCACACAACCGCTCCCACCACAGTGGCAGGATCCCGGTATCGCACCGTTGCCACGTGGCCGGGAGCTGCGGTTGATCCTGCCAGCTTGGCACAAACAACATTTTATCGCGGGAGGGGCGTTCAGCGGCAGACGGCGCGGTACCGGCACGCAGACGCGAAAGAAGGCCTAGGGGCGGTTCCAGGGGCCCGGATTGACCCGGTACAGCAACGCGGAGCCAACCAGCATGCCCAGCACAATGCCCATGGCGGGATTGCCCAGGGCGCGCCCCGCGAAATAGCCCACAACGGCGCCCAGCACCGCCCCGAGGAAGAGTCCCCGGCGGTTCCGGTGCGGCTTGCGCCTGGCAGGTTTCTTTGGCATCAGGAGGGCATCGGCAGTCAGTGGATGGATGGGACGGTCCGCGGCCGGACCACGAGCCACAAAGCCGCGATGGCCAGCAGGATGCAGGCGGCCTGGACGGCGCCCATCGGGGTGGCGCTGGTGATGCCCAGCCAGCCGACCACCGGCGAGATGAGGCCGGCGGTCAGGAAGGTCGCGGCACCCAGCAGCGAGGCGGCAGTGCCGGCCTGGCCCGCGTGGCCGGCCAGGGCGAGGACCTGGACGCAGGGGAACATAAAGCCGGTGCCCATGATGTAGAACCACAGGGGGACCATAACGCCCCACAGTCCCAGCCCGAGCTGGTCGAACACCACGATCAGCAGTGCCATGAGGAAGGTCCAGGCGGTGGCTCCGGCAAGGATCCACTGCGGCGGCACCCGCCGGATGAGGCGGGAGCTGGTCTGGATGCCGGCCACGATGCCCAGTGAATTGATGCCGAAAAGCAGGCCGTACTCCTGCGCTGAGAAGCCAAACACGTCCTGGAACAGGAAGGGGGAGGCCGAAAGGTAGGTGAACAGCCCGCCGAAGTTCAGGCCGGCCACCATAAGCAGGCCAACAAAGATCCTGTCGCTGAACAGGATGCCGTAGCGCTGGCGCATCGTCATGCCGCTCTGCCGGCGCTTTTCCGGGGGCAGCGTCTCGCGGACCAGGAACAGGGCGGCGACAATGACCAGGGTGCCGTATGAGGCAAGGAACACAAAGATCCCCGGCCACGCCATCACCAGGAGCAGCTGTGAACCGATCACGGGAGCCAGGATCGGTGCCAGCCCATTGACCAGGGACATACGCGAAAACATCTTGACCATGGCGTAACCGGAGAAGAGGTCCCGCACCATGGCCATGGCCACCACACCCCCGCCGGCTGCCCCCACACCCATCAAAACGCGGAAGATGCCCAAGGTAGTGATGTCGGTGGACAGCGCGGCGCCAAGCGAGGCCGCAATATGCAGTGCCGTCGCCAGGATCAACGGCATCCGCCGGCCCACCTTGTCGCTGAATGGCCCCACCACGAGCTGGCCGAAGGCAAAACCCACCGTGGTCCCGGCCAGTGTCAGCTGGACCTGGGCTTCGGTGACGCCCAGGCTCGCCTCGAGGGCGGGAAAGGCTGGAAGGTAAAGGTCGATCGTGAACGGACCCAGGGCAGTCAGGGCGCCGAGCAGGAGGATATACAGGAGTTTGCGGCGGCGGCTCAACAGATCGCCCGGATTGCTGGGAATGGTCACGATGATCAATCCTAGGCCCGGGATAACAGATTTTTGCAGCGTTGTAGGCCGCGCCGTCCGGCAAGCCCCGGAGTCCGCCATTGAACTGAATGATACTTTTGGGGGCGGGGACGGTGCAGCTGCACTCTCCCGCAGCACATGGAAGCCGAATCCACCATGAAACAGTAAGGCGGGACCGATGAGCGGACGTCACAGCGGGCGGACCAGCCAGGGAGTGCGCATCGCCGCGCTGCCCGGGACGCTTAAACTCCTTTTCCGGTTGGCGCCCCGCCAGCTCAACGACGAGATCGCCTTCGCAAAGATTGAGCTGAAGCGTAAAGGTGTCCAGGTTGGAGTTGCTTCCGCTTTCCTCGCTGTGGCCCTGGTCTTTGTCCTCTTCCTCGTGGTGGCACTGATCGTTGCCGCCATCATGGGACTGGCCACCATCATGCCCGCCTGGCTGGCCGCACTGCTGGTTTCCGCGGCGTTCCTGCTGATTGCACTCATCGGCGGCCTGATCGGCGTCAGCAGGTTCAAGAAGGCCATGCCGCTGCTGCCGGAGGAGACCATCCGCGGCATCAAGCACGATATTGGCGTTGCCAGGGAGGGATCTGCCTTCAACCCTGCGGTCCTGGACCCCCAGAGTCCCGAGGCAAAAGCTGCCAAGGCAGCCAAGGCGGAAGCCGCCGCGAAGGCCAAGGCTGAAAAGGAAGCCAAGGCCGCAGAGCATAACAAGGAATTCCCGCAGGCCTCCGAGCCGGAAATCGCCCGCCGCCTAGGCCAGCGCCGCCACCACCTCGCCGAAGTCCGCGACGATCTCGGCGATGAACTCGATGTCAAAACCCAGGCCCGGTTCCTTTTGGCTGCTGCGCAGGTCAAGATGCGTGAGGGCCAGGTTCTGGCCGCCCGGAGCAAAGACCTCGCCGCGAGCCGGCTGGCCGGTCTCTCGGAATCCACCGGAGGCCTGGGTGCGCGGTGGAAACCTCTGGCTGCCCTTGCGGCCGCCGGGACCGTGTTGGTTGTGCTGGTCCGCAAGCTCCTCCGGACGTACTAGCCCCGGCCACACTGAGGCTGCTCCGGCAGCCCGGCAAGACAAAGACAGTTGCACAGGGACACGAATCGTTAGTACGCGCCGCAGGGCAGCAGGAAGGAAAGGGGACGGGATGAAGTTCATCGGTGCCGGCTCCCGTCCCGGCCGCCCCCAGGTCGACCACGACCGCGTCTTCACCATCCCCAACCTGCTCACCGTTGTGCGGTTTATGGGCGTGCCGCTGTTCATTTGGCTGGTCTTGGCACAAAAGCAATACGCCGCAGGCGTGGTGGTTTTGGCGGTTATGGCCGGAACGGACTGGATCGACGGGTACGTTGCCCGCCGCTTCGACCAGGCCTCGAAGCTCGGCCGGGTCCTGGACCCCATCGCCGACCGCCTGGCTCTGATCGCCGTCGCCGTCACGCTGGTGATTGCCGGCGTCGTCCACTGGCTCTACCTTGCCGCGCTGGTGGTCCCGGACGCCATCCTGCTGGCCCTGACGCTGTCCTTCTTCCGCGGCCACCCGGATCTTCCGGTCAGCATTGTGGGAAAGGTCCGCACCGGCCTGCTGCTTCTGGGCACTCCGCTGCTGGTCCTCTCGCGACTGGATACGAAATTCTCTGATGAGCTGTTCGTGGCAGCGTGGATTGTGCTGGGCCTGGGCCTGATCGGCCACTGGATAGCCGCCTACAACTATTTCTGGGCCATTCTGCGCAAGGGCAGAAGGCTGCATCACGACGGCGGGACCGCCTGATGGTCTGGCTCGCCGTGGTACTCGCGGTGCTGGGTGCGTTCTGCCTGGCTTTGGGTGCGCAGCGCCAGGGGAGTGCGGTCAAGGCCGACACCGGGGGATTAGCCCTGAGCTCGAACGGGTTCCTCCGCCTGTTGAGGAACCCGCGCTGGGTGTTCGGCCTCCTCCTGCTGGGCGCCGGAATGGCGATGAACGCTGTTGCCCTTGTCTCTGCCCCGCTGACCGTCGTCCAGCCCATCGGGGCCATCGCGCTCGTCATCACCACCATCATCAATGCCAAGGACCAGGACCTGACGATCAACCGTGCAACGGTGGTTGCCATCTCGGCCTGTGTGACAGGCTCGGCACTCTTTGTCATCCTCGCGGTCAACGTCACCCAGGAAAACCACCACGTAAGCTTCGCCGACGAACTGACGATCGTCCTGCTGCTGGCCCTCGCCGTCGGACTCTTCGGCACTTTGGCGGTCATGTTCAAGCACCGGATCAACGCCTTCGTCTACATCCTGGGGGCCGGGGTGCTTTTTGGATTCGTGGCCGTACTCACCCGGATCATCGGCAAGCACCTGCTCGATCCCAACGGGCTCTTCCTGCTGAACGTGCAGTGGTACTCAGTGGTGGCCCTCATCGCCGCAGGTGGACTGGGGTCATGGTTTGTCCAAAACGCCTACTCCTCAGGGCCGCCGGACCTGGTGATAGCAGGACTCACGGTGATTGATCCCTTAGTGGGAATCGCCATCGGGATTGTCATCCTCGGCGAACTCCGTCCGGATGTGCACGCCGTAATGGCCATTGCCATGGGAACTGCCGCATCGCTTGCTATCGTGGGGGTAATCGCCCTTTCCAGGCACCACCCCGAGGTCACCAAGCGCAAGAAGGACGCGCCGCGGGCCGCGGGCAAGCCGACCCTGTAGTCCTGTCCGCCATTCCTGTCCATCCAGTCCCTTCCAGCCAGCAAATACACGAGGCCCCGGCGCCAGCCGCGGCCGGCCGTGCTGTCAGTACACGCTGTCCGCACCGTGACCATCAGGAGCCCTCCACGTGACCACGCCCGCAGACCAGCGACCCCTGACCATCCTGATAGCTGCCGACACCTACCCGCCGCACATCAACGGCGCAGCCCAGTTCGGCTACCGCCTTGCGAAGGGAATGTCCGGCCGCGGCCACAACGTGCACGTGCTGGCCTGCCGTGCGGACAACGGCAAGAGCTTCACCGAGTTCCGCTCGGAGGCAACCGTCCACCGGCTCCGCTCGCATGGCGTCCCCACGCACGAGTACTTCCGGATCTGCTTCCCTTGGGAAATCAAGAAGGTAATCAGCCTCCTCTTCGACCGCGTCCAGCCCGATGTGGTGCACATCCAGAGCCACTACATGATCGGCGAGCACGTCCTCTATGAAGCTGTCCGGCGAGGCATCCGCATCGTTGCCACCAACCACTTCATGCCGGAAAACCTCAACCCGTTCCTTCCCTTTCCCCAGTGGTTCAAGAACATCATCGGGCGCATCTCCTGGAAGGACATGGGCAAGGTCATGGGCCAGGCCGATGTGGTGACCACCCCCACCCCGCTGGCGGCCAAGGCCATGCACCAGCATGCCTTCCTGCGCAAAGTCCTTCCGCTGTCCAACGGCATCGACTCCGCCGCCTACGAACTGCAGACCGGCGAACAGATCGAGCCGCACGCCCACCCCACAGTGTTGTTCGTGGGCCGCCTGGCGGAGGAAAAGCATGTGGATGTGCTGATCGAGGCCATCGGTAAAACGCCGGCAGAGCTGAAGGTGCACCTGGAGATCGTGGGCGGCGGCGAGGTGCGGTCCAACCTCGAAAACCTCGTCCAGCGGCTCGGGCTGGGGGACCGGGTGAAGTTCCTGGGCCTGGCCAGTGACGAGGAGCTGCGGAAGGCCTACATCCGGGCGGACCTGTTCTGCATGCCCGGCACAGCAGAGCTTCAGTCGCTGGTCACCCTGGAGGCGATGTCGGCGTCCACCCCGGTGGTATTGGCAGACGCCATGGCCCTGCCGCACCTGGTCCGCGACGGCGAAAACGGATATCTGTTCACCCCTGGTGACAGCGACGACCTGGCCAAAAAGATCACCCTGATCCTGGAGCTGCCCGCGGACCAGCGCGCAGCCATGGGCCAGGTCAGCCGGCAGATGGTGGAACCGCACAGCATCCAGGGAACCCTGCAGACCTTCGAGGACCTCTACCGCGGCGCCGGATTCGAAGACAAGGTGGTCTAAACGCCTTCCGGGGTTTGCTAGAGTGTTTTTGCCCTGCTGCCGACCACTGTTGGTGGGAGATCCGGGGCATCAAGGGGCTATAGCTCAGCTGGTTAGAGCGCGGGACTCATAATCCTAAGGTCCTCGGTTCAAGTCCGAGTAGCCCTACTTTCAACACCGCGGAAACCGCGGCCGGTGCACATCGCCGGCCGCGGTTTTTCTTTTCTTGCAGCCAAAACCGGGACGCTCCATCACCTCCCGCAACATTCCGGGTAACGCCCCATCACCTTCCGTCCTGTTCCGGGTGACGCCCCATCACCCCCCCGCAACATTCCGGCGAACGCCCCATCAGTGTTTCGAGCTTTCCCTCGGTGGGGCCGAACGCGTGCCTGGCGACGCCGCCGTCGAGCCCCATCCTCCAAGTGATAGAGCCATGCTCCAAAACCTGCAGGAGGTGATGGGGCGTTGGGGTGGATGCTGCAGGAGGTGATGGGGCGTTGGGGTGGATGCCGCAGGAGGTGATGGGGCGTTTGGGGGAGGAAGCATGTCCTTATCCCGGCCTTTCGTAAGAGCCCCGGATACGGTATGTTACTGACCAGTAACATACCGTGCTCATTCCGCGAGCCCCGGTCACCGCTGATCCCTTGCGAGGTAACCATGTCCACGTCCGATTCCAACCTCAGCCTGCCCTACGCCGACGGCGACTTCTATGCCTTCGAACAGATGCTGAGCGCCAAAGAGCAGGACCGGCTGGCGGAGGTCCGGGACTTCCTAGCCCGCGAGGTCAAGCCGATCGCCGTGGACTGCTGGAACCGTGGCGAATTCCCCATGGAGCTGATTCCGAAGCTCGCCGATATCGACCTGGTCAGCCCGGTCCGGCGGCAAGGCCATTCCAATCTCTTCGCTGGCCTGATGCACGCCGAGGTGACCCGTGCCGACGCTTCCATCTCCACTTTTATGGGTGTGCACGACGGACTCTTTACCGGTTCCATCGAAGCCCTGGCCTCCCAGGAGCAAAAGGACGCCTGGCTTCCCGACATCTATTCACTTCGGAAAATCGGGGCTTTCGGCCTGACCGAACCGCTGGGCGGATCGGATGTGGCCGGCGGGACCCGCACCACTGCCAAGCGCGAGGGGGACTCCTGGATCCTCAACGGCGCCAAGCGCTGGATTGGTAACGCCACCTTCTCTGACTGGGTGGTCATTTACGCACGCGACGTCGACGACAACCAGGTCAAAGGGTTCCTGGTGGACACCACGCTGGAGGGCTTCAGCGCGGCGAAGATCGAGAACAAGATCGCCCTCCGGACCGTCCAGAACGCCGACATCACCCTGGAAAACGTGGTAGTCCCGGACTTTTACAAGCTGGCGCACGCCAACAGCTTCCGGGACGTCAACAAAGTCCTCAAGGTCACCCGCCTTGGGGTCGCCTGGCAGGCTGTGGGCCAGCAGCTGGCAGCCTTCGACGTGGCGCGCCGCTACGCGGTGGAGCGCCACCAGTTCGGCCGGCCCCTTGCCTCCTTCCAGCTGGTCCAGAGCCAGCTCGTACAGATCCTGGGCAATGCCGTCAGCTCCATGGGCATGATGGTCCGGCTCTCCCAGCTTGAGGATGCCGGCGAGGCGAAGGACGAGCAGTCCGCCTTGGCGAAGGCCTTCACCACGGCCAGGATGCGTGAAAGCGTGGCCATCGGCCGGAACATCCTGGGCGGCAACGGCATCGTGACTGACTTTGAGATGGCAAAGATCTTCGCCGACGCCGAAGCCATCTACTCGTACGAGGGAACCCACGAGATCAACACCCTGGTGACAGGCCGGGCGATCACGGGAATATCCGCCATCGTCTGACCAGGCATGTCACCAGGTGGCTGGCCTCCGGCTGAGGTACGTCGCTGCCTGCTAGCCCAGCGGCAGCAGGATGGACGGCCGCAGGTCCATGACGAACTGCAGCGGATTGACGTAGTCGTCGCCGCGCCGGACGCCCCAGTGCACACAGGACGCGGCGGCGCAGTGGCCTGGCTTGAGCGTCCCGAGCACCTCCCCGGTGGCTACCATGCTGCCGGCGGTCAAGGTACTCTCCACGGGTTCGAAGCTGCTGCGTAATCCGTTGCCGTGGTCTATGGTGATCACCGGCCGGTCCACCACCACGCCCACGAAGCTGACGGTGCCCGCCGCCGGCGAAGTGACCTCTGCGCCGTCGGACACCGCCCCCAGGTCTACACCGCGGTGACCGCTGAGCCAGGGCTTGGGCGGCGGATCAAAATCCCGCAGCACGTTGGGGCGCGGGGCGAGCGGCCACCTCCACGACGGCGCTGCGACGGTGGCGGAAACTTCCGTCTGATGCGCCGCAGTGGAGGGTGCCGGGCCGAACGCCAGTACCTCCCCGGCCGGGGCCAAGGAGGCGGGCAGCAGGAGCAGGGCCGCAAGCAGTGCCGATGGTTTCATGAATCCAGCGTGCGCGGGTTGAAAAGCTGCCGGCAGGGCCAGGTTCCCGTATGTGGAAAAAGCACGTCGACGCCGTCGTCCAAACCTTTCTGCATGTCCTCCGCGTGCGGGGGCCTGTAGTACACTTGATGGAGCAGTTTGCTGCGCCCTCAACGCTTTCCGTCCAGCGTCTATCCCAAAGGTTCTTCCTACGGTATATGCCCCTGTCCGGCCTGCGTCGGCACATCTCATTCAGGAGTGTGGGGGAGCGGCGGCTGACTACGCGCGTCCAGCCCTTTTCGGAGGATCGGACTTCCTGCGGTCAGGACCACGGTCCTGATGGGAAGCACGATGGACGCCAGGAGCACGGCCCGCCCGGGCCACGCTAATCAACCGTCAACTATTGGCAGGGTAAGAAGCCCCAGGGGTTTCTCATGAATGACCTGCCGGAAGGAGCGTCGGCATGCCCGTCGTAACTATGCGCCAGCTGCTTGACAGCGGCGTCCACTTTGGACACCAGACCCGCCGTTGGAACCCGAAGATGAAGCGCTTCATCTTCACCGAGCGCAACGGCATCTACATCATTGACCTGCAGCAGTCGCTGTCCTACATCGACCGCGCCTACGAGTTCGTGAAGGCCACCGTTGCACACGGCGGCACCGTGCTCTTCGTCGGTACCAAGAAGCAGGCCCAGGAAGCAATTGCCGAGCAGGCAACCCGCGTGGGCCAGCCGTACGTGAACCAGCGTTGGCTCGGCGGTATGCTGACCAACTTCCAGACCGTCGCCAAGCGCATCCAGCGCATGAAGGAACTCGAAGAGATCGACTTCGACGACGTCGCCGGCTCCGCTTACACCAAGAAGGAGCTCCTGCTCCTCAAGCGTGAACTCACCAAGCTCGAGTCCAACCTCGGCGGTATCCGCAACCTGACCAAGGCACCCTCCGTGCTCTGGATCGTGGACACCAAGAAGGAACACCTCGCCGTTGATGAGGCCAAGAAGCTGAACATCCCGGTTGTGGCCATCCTGGACACCAACTGCGATCCGGACGAGGTCGACTTCCCGATCCCGGGCAACGACGACGCCATCCGCTCCGTGAACCTCCTGACCCGCGTTGTTGCCGACGCCGTTGCCGAGGGCCTCATCGCCCGCAACAACCGCGGCACCGGCGCCACGGAAGCTCCGGAAGAGCCGCTGGCCGAGTGGGAGCGCGAACTCCTCGAAGGCAGCAAGGCTGAAGAGGCTGCCGCTCCCGCTGCCGAGGAAGCCCCGGCTGCTGCCGAGGCTCCCGCCGCAGAGGCAGCTCCGGTTGCCGAAGCTCCGGCTGAAGACGCCAAGTAACACAAGTACATCCGGATTTCCCGGTGCCGCGTGCGGCGCCGGAGCAGCTGACAGGATGGCGGCCCACTTTCGTGGGCTGCCGTCCTGTCGGTCCGTACACCACAACACATTTCTAGACAGAGGGGTTCACATGGCGAACTACACTGCCGCGGACATCAAGGCCCTGCGCGAGCGCACCGGCGCCGGCATGATGGACGTCAAGAAGGCTCTTGACGAAGCCAACGGTGACGCCGAGAAGGCCATCGAAATCATCCGCATCAAGGGCCTCAAAGGCGCTACCAAGCGCGAAGGCCGCTCCACTGCTGAAGGCCTGGTGGCCGCAAAGGTCAGCAACGGCGTCGGCGTGATGATCGAAGTCAACTGCGAGACCGACTTCGTGGCCAAGGCCGACAAGTTCATCCAGCTGGCCGACAAGGTCCTGGCCGTTGCCGTCGAGTCCGGCGCAGCCGATCTCGAGACCCTGCTGGCCACCGAAGTTGACGGCAAGCCGCTCTCCGAGGTCGTCGTCGAAGAAGGCGCCGTCCTGGGCGAAAAGGTTGTTGTCCGCCGCATCTCCCGCGTTGAGGGTGCAACGGTTGACGCCTACCTGCACAAGACCTCCAAGGACCTCCCGGCCCAGGTTGGCGTGCTGTTCGCCGTCGACGGTGAAGGCGAAGCCGCTGCCACCGCCGCCCACGATGTTGCAGTCCACATCGCTGCCATGGCCCCGAACTACCTGACCCGCGAGGACGTTCCGTCCGACCTGGTTGAGTCCGAGCGCCGCATCGCCGAAGAGACCGCAAAGGCCGAGGGCAAGCCCGAAGCCGCACTCACCAAGATTGTGGAAGGCCGCGTGACCGGCTTCTACAAGGGTGAGGTGCTGGTTGACCAGGCATTCGCCAAGGACGCCAAGAAGTCCGTGGCACAGGTCCTCGAAGAGGCCGGTGTCAAGGGAACCGCGTTCACGCGTTTCCGCGTCGGCTCCTAGCCGGTACTGCAAGGGGGTGGCCACTTCGGTGGCCGCCCCTTTTGCATGCAACGGGCCAGTTCCGAGCATCGGCCCAAGCAGGATAATCTTTTTTCAGACCCCCAACCGGAAGGCATCATGGAAGCCGTCAACACTGTATTGCAGCCAGAGAAAAGTCGACGCCGGGTCCTCCTGAAGCTCTCCGGCGAGGTTTTCGGCGGCGGGAAGCTGGGCGTTGACCCGGAGACCGTCCGCGACGTCGCCAAGCAGATCGCCGCCGCAGTTCCAGAGGTGGAAGTGGCCATCGTGGTGGGCGGCGGCAACTTCTTCCGCGGCGCCGAGCTGTCCCAGAGCGGCATGGACCGTTCCCGGGCCGACTACATGGGCATGCTCGGAACCGTGATGAACTGCCTGGCACTGCAGGACTTCCTGGAGCAGGCCGGCGTCGAAACCCGGGTCCAGAGCGCCATCACCATGGGCCAGGTGGCTGAAGCGTACATTCCCCGCCGTGCCATCCGGCACATGGAAAAAGGCCGCGTGGTCATCTTCGGTGCCGGCGCCGGACTCCCGTACTTCTCCACGGATACTGTTGCTGCCCAGCGGGCACTCGAAGTCCACGCAGACGTGGTCCTGATGGCCAAGAGCGGTGTGGACGCCGTGTACACGGCCGATCCCAAGAAGGACCCCTCAGCAGAGCGGCTCGAAACGCTCAGCTACGACGACGCCCTGCGCCGCGACATCCGTGTGATGGACCAGACCGCCATGACCATGTGCAAGGACAACAACCTCTCCATGGTGGTCTTTGGCATGGAAGGTGAGGGCAATGTCACCCGCGCCATCCTGGGTGAAAAGCTCGGCACGCTGGTCACCGCCTAGCTACGGCTAGGATGTTTTCAGGACAGTTCCGCCCCCGTCTTTTGGGACCGGGGGCGGAAAACAGCAACCGAGAACCACGTGCACGGAGCCGGCGCCCCGGACTGCACCAGAACCGTCAGGAGAGACCGTGATAGAAGAAACCTTGCTCGAAGCCGAAGACAAGATGGACAAGGCCGTTGAGGTAGCCAAGGAAGACTTCGCTTCCATCCGCACCGGCCGGGCCAACCCGGGGCTCTACAACAAAGTGCTGGTGGACTACTACGGTTCCCCCACACCGCTGCAGCAGCTCGCCTCCTTTGCTATCCCGGACGCACGCACCATCCTCATCACCCCGTTCGACAAGACGGCATTGCGCGACATCGAACGCGCGCTGAGCGACTCCGAGGTGGGCGCCAACCCGTCCAACGACGGCAACGTCATCCGGATCACCATTCCGGAATTGACCAAGGAACGCCGCAAGGAATACGTCAAGATCGTCAAGACCAAGGGCGAGGACGCCAAGATCTCCATCCGCAACATCCGCCGCAAGGCGAAAGAAACCCTGGACCGCCTGGTCAAGGACGGGGAGGCCGGCGAGGACGAAGGCACCCGCGCCGAAAAGGAGCTGGACGGCATCACTAAGGCCCACGTGGACGGCATCGACGAGCTGCTCAAGCGCAAGGAAGCAGAGCTGCTCGAAGTCTGATGGGCCAGGCAGAACAGGCCCCGGCACAACGGGCGCGCACACGGGGGAAGCAGCCCAGGAGCAATCCAACACCAAAGGCCGGGCGTAACCTGCCGGCCGCGGTGGTGGTGGGCCTGGCCATGCTGTTCGCGGTGCTGGGCGGCCTGCTTTTCCTTCCGCTTGGGTTTGTGGCGGTGACCACCACGTTTGCCGTCTTCGGTGTCTGGGAAATCTACCGGGCATTGGAAGCGAACGGCACCCGGATGCCGATCGTTCCAGTGATGACGGGCACAGTGGCCATGCCGTTCTGCGCCTACCTCGGCGGCATTGAGAGCCTGCTCTTCGCCATGCTGCTCAGCTCGGTGGCCGTCCTGCTGTGGCGGTCGGTGGAAAGCGCAGCGGGCTCCGCCAACAGCATCTTCGCCGGTGTCTTCACCCAGGGCTGGGTGCCGTTTTTTATCAGTTTCGCCGCCCTTCCGCTGCATGCCGCAGGAGGCGCCACCCCGCTGGGTCTCTGGCCGGGCGGGACCATTCCCGACGGCGCGTGGCAGGTGGCGGTGATGCTGCTGCTGGTGGTGTCCAACGACACCTTCGGCTACCTGGTGGGAGCCTCCCTGGGAAAGCATCCCATGGCCCCGAAGATCAGCCCGAAGAAGTCCTGGGAAGGATTCGCCGGTTCCATCGCCGGTGCCATGCTGATCGGCGTCCTCGCCTGCCTCTTCGTGCTGGATAAACCCTGGTGGGTGGGCATCATCCTGGCGGTAGGAACCGTGGCGGCTTCCACCGCCGGCGACCTCGCCGAATCCATGGTCAAGCGCGAACTCGGCGTCAAGGACATGAGCAGCATCCTGCCCGGACACGGCGGCGTGATGGACCGGCTCGACTCCATCGTCTTCGCCTCCCCGGTGGTGTTTATCCTGTACGGGCTGGTCGCCGGAGCCTGACGCGGACTTAGCCTGACACAAACCCTTGCCGGATCCGGCCGCCCCTAGACTGGGCGGAAGCGATACGGCGGAAGAGCATTGAAGGAATCACAGTGGCATTGGACATTCATCGGCAGATCCCTGCGTCCTTTGAGCGCGTGCAGCGCAGCGAATATGGCTACAACGCCAAGCAGGTGGACCAGTTCCTGCAGCGGGCGCGGGTTTCCCTCGAAACCCCGGAGGCCGCGGCGCACCCCGTCAACAGCTCGGATGTCCGGGCGGTCTCCTTTGATCCGGTGAAGGGCGGTTATTCCGCAGCGGTTGTGGACGCGGCCCTGGACCGCCTCGAGGACGCCTTTGCCCGCCGCGAACGCGACGAGCTGATTGCGGCGCAGGGCGAGGAGGCGTGGCTGCGCGAAATCGGAAATCTGTCCGGAATCCTTCGCGGCCGCCTGCACCGCCCTGACGGTGAGCGGTTCCGCCGGCCTGCCAAGAAGAAGGCCCGCAGCTACAACACCGCCGACGTGGACCGGCTGTGCCATGAGCTCATCGCGTACCTTGAACAGGACAAGCCGCTCAGCGTGGACAACGTCCGCCGGGCAGTTTTCCGCCCCGCGGCAGGCAAGGATGGCTACGAGGAAACCCAGGTGGACGCCTTCCTGGACCGGGTGGTTGAACTGATGGCGGCCATCGACTGAAGCATTCAGCCCTCATCCGGGGGCGTGGGGGAGAGCGGCGTGAAGCGGCGCCACAGATTGCGGTAGCGTCGGCCCCCGCGCAGGACGGACACGGCGAGGAACCCCGCTCCGCACACGGCGCCTGTCACCGTGGCCACTGCCGTACCGGCGCCTGCCACTGTCACCAGCAATCCCGCCAGGATGGCAATCAAGGTAGCGTTCGCCGTCGTCATGAAGATCATGCTGCTGCCAGCCACTTGGCTGAAGCTTCCCCTGGCGCCGAAGAAGTAGTAGGTCTGCCTGGAACCGGCCTCGTCGTCGTGGTGCGCCGCCATGAGGTACGGTGCCACGGCCGGGTCAAGCTCGACATACGCGGCCCGCAGCCTGTTCATGGCGGTCACGTACATCAGGTCCTCGTAGGCGACGTTCATTACCCGGAGCTGGGTCAGGAGCCCAATCGCCGAGTCGATGAACAGGACAACCACGGCCAGCAGGACAAAGGCATCGGAAAAACCCGTGGCCTGGCCGACCAGCGCCACGCTCACCACACTCGCGGACGTAAAGGTCAGGAACATGCTGATCCGGGTCAGCACCTCGCTCTGGGTGGTGCTGCGGGAGGCAAGCAGGCCCCAATGCTCAGTGGCCAGCAGCTGCGCCCGCACGGACGGGGGGACTTCGGCCGGTGCGCCGGACGGGCTTTCGCCCTCGATGGACATGGCGCAATTCTCTCCCATCACTGGCATCAGCGCGAGGAAAAAGGAGCCTTGGGAAATGTAAGGGCGGCCGACGGCGGAATCAGCGTTCCGTGGCCAGCGGCCTTTCCGGGGTGTGCAGCCGCGTCATGACCCGGGCCATTGTTGCGGGGATTCTGTGCGCAGTGGCCCGCGAGACGACCACCATCACGGCGAAGGCCGTGGGCACGGTCCACGCCGCCGGCTGCGCCAGCCAGGGCGCGAGGTTCGCAGCTCCCGCCAGGGCACCGGCAATCATCGCCCCGCCGCACAGAAGCCCGCCCGTCACCATCCCGGCGATCGCGCCGGCGTCGGTAAGACCCCGCCACCAGATCCCCAGCAGGAGCACCGGGCACACCGTGGAGGCGGTGAACGCAAACACCAGGCCCACGCTGCCGGCCAGGGCCATCGAATCGGTCATAAAGGCGAAGCCCAGCGGCACGACGGCGGAGACTACCGCCGCGAGCCGGAAGCCGCCCACTTCGCCGCCCAGGACGTCCTGGCTGATGACGCCGGCCAGCGAGACCACCAGGCCGGAGGTAGTGGACAGAAAAGCGGCAAAAGCGCCGGCCACCACCAGGGCCGAGAGCAGGTCTCCGGCGGTGCCGCCCACCAGTTCGCCTGGCAGGAGCAGGACCAGGGCGTCGGCCTGGTTGGTGCGGGCCAGGCCGGGGGCAAACATCCTGGCCACCAGCCCGTACGCGGTGGGAAACAGGTAGAAGACGGACAACAGGCCAAGGACGATCACGGTGGTGCGCCGGGCCGACTGCCCGTCCGGGTTGGTGTAGAAGCGGACCAGGACGTGCGGCAAACCCAGGGTGCCGAAGAGCAGGGCGACCAGCAGCGAGACGTTCTGGTACGCCCCCGAAGAGGCCAGCCCGGTGGGGTTCACGGCAGGAGCGGACAGTGCCGGTGTTCCCGTACCGGCCAGCACAAAAATAATGAACAGGATGGGGACGGCCAGGGCCGTGAGCTTGAGCCAGTACTGGAAAGCCTGCACGAAGGTGATGGAACGCATGCCGCCTGCCACGACCGTCAGGCAGACCACGATCACCACCGCCACCGATCCCACCCAGGAGGGCAGGCCGGTGGTGATGCGGATGGTCAGGGCGGCGCCGTGGAGCTGCGGCACAATGTAGAGCCAGCCCACGACGACCACCACGAGGCTGGTGACTTTCCGGACAACCCGTGAGTCCAGCCTGGCTTCGGTGAAGTCGGGAATGGTGTACGCCCCGGACCGGCGCAGCGGGGCAGCAACAAACAGCAGCAGCATCAGGTATCCGGCGGTGTAGCCCACGGGAAACCACAATGCGTCCGTGCCGGAGAGCAGGATGAGCCCGGCAACGCCAAGGAAGCTTGCGGCGGAGAGGTATTCGCCGCCGATCGCCGAGGCATTCCACCAGGGCCGGACGGTCCGGGAAGCGACGTAGAAATCACCTGTGGTGCGGGAGATCCGCAGGCCGTAGAAGCCAATCACCGCCGTGGCCACGGAGACCACTGCGAGCGCGGCGATGGCGACGCCTGGATTCATGCTGCCGTCACTGGTCCCTGCTCGACGGTGCCCTGCCCGGGTTCACTGCGGATTGCCGGGTTCCCCTTCACTGGTCACCGGCCAGGTCCCGGTAGCGTGCTTCGTTGCGGGCTGCGGTCCGGACGTAGAACCAGGCACTGAGCCCGATCAGCGGATAGATGCCCGCCCCGAGGAGAAGCCAATTAAAGGGGATCCCCACGATGCGGGTCTCCGACAAGCCCGGTACGACGGCGAGCAGCAGCGGGAAGGCGGCGAGGATCAGCAGGAACCCGCCGGCCACCACCAGGGCAAGCCGCAGCTGGGAGCGGATCAGGGACCTGACGAACACCTGCCCCACCTCGGAGGCCTGAGCCGCTTCCCGGCTCTCCACGGCAGGGAGTGCCGCTGAGCGCGGAGCCGTCACGCGGACCCTGGTCATGCGTGCGGCCTGATCCGGGTGGCGCCCAGCTTCTCCCGGACGGTTGGCAGGTGGCGGCGGCTGATGGGCAGTCCGGCCCCGGCGACGGTGACGCTGGGCCCGTCCGCTGCCAGCTTCATGGAGGTCACATGCTTCAGGGCGACGAGGTAGGAGCGGTGGGTCCGGATGAACCCGGCGTCAGCCCACTGCTGTTCAAGATCGGCCAGCGGAACCCTGATCAGGTAGCTCGCGTCAGCGGTGTGAAGCCGCGCATAATCACCCTGCGCCTGGACGTACGTGACATCATCACGGCGGATCATCCTGGTGGTCCCGCCCTGGTCCACCGTGATCATCTCCGGTGCGGTACCGCCGTCGCGCAGTTCACTGATGCGGCCCACTGACCGTGCCAGCCGTTCGGCACGGACCGGCTTGAGCAGGTAGTCCACGGCGGCGAGTTCGAAGGCCTTCAGCGCATGGTCCTCGTCCGCGGTGACAAACACCACCGCCGGGGGATTCCTGCTTCCGCTGATGGCGCGGGCAATATCCAGGCCGGACACGGCCGGCATGTGGATGTCCAGGAAAACAGCGTCGATCTGGCCCGTGGCCAGCGCCCGGAGGGCCTCGCTGCCTGAGGTGGCCCGCTGGACGGTGCCGATACGGTCGTCGCGGCCCAGCAGGAACGCCAGTTCCTCGACGGCGGGCAGCTCATCATCGACGACGAGGACGTTAATCATCTTCCTAGATTAGCTTTCCGCGGCCCCGCCGGTTGATTCAGGCGTCGTGGCCGGGCTGGGACTTGGGCACGCGCATGGTGATCATCGTTCCCTCCCCGGGCGCCGTCTCGATGACCAGCCCATGGTCGTTGCCGTAGACCTGGCGGAGGCGGGCATCCACGTTCCGCAGCCCCACATGGACACCATCGGTATGGCCGGCCAGGGTGGACTGCAGCTGGGCAGGATCCATGCCCACGCCGTCGTCCTCGATGGTCACTTCGGCGTACGCTCCGGCGTCGTTGGCGGTGATGCTGATGTGCCCCGGCCCCTCCTTGGCCTCCAGCCCGTGCCGCACCGCGTTCTCCACGAGCGGCTGCAGGCTGAGGAAGGGGATGACCGTGCTCAGGACTTCGGGCGCCACCCGCAGGCTGACCTGCACACGCTCGCCGAACCGGGCACGCTCCAGGAGCAGGTACCGGTCGATGCAGCGGAGTTCCTCAGCGAGGGTGGTGAAGTCGCCGTGGCGCCGGAAGGAGTAGCGGGTGAAATCGGCGAACTCCACCACCAGTTCCCGGGCGCGGGCGGGGTCGGTGTTGATGAAGGATGCGATGGCGTTCAATGAGTTGTAGATGAAGTGGGGACTGATCTGTGCACGCAGGGCCCGGACCTCGGCCTCCATGAGCAGGGTGCGGGATGCGTCCAGCTCGGCCAGCTCCACCTGGACGGCCACCCAGTCCGCCACCTCGCTGGTGGCCCGGACCAGTCCAGCACCCGCCGACGGCGCAAAAGCCGCCACCGCCCCCACCACGCCAGTTCCCGCACGCACCGGCGCAATCACCGCAGCAAGTGGCCCACCCGTCCCCTCAGTCGGTGCGCCGTCCGCCGACGTCGGGCTCCCGGCGGGCAACACCACTGTCCGGCCGCCGGCAAGAACCCCTTCCGCGAGGCGCATCACGTGCGGCTTCAGTTCCTCGGCTGCGCCATCCCATGCCAGGACCCCGGTGGTGTCAGTGATGGCCAGGGCCTCGCAGCCCAGCAGCGTCCGCAGGTGCCGGCTGGCTTTGGCCGCGCCGGCCGGGTTCAGGCCGCGGCGCAGGTGCTGCCCCGCCTGCGATGCCGCATGCAGGGTGTGGTAGGTGGCCCGCTCCGCGTCGGTGCCCAGGTCCCGGAAGGAGCGGAGCACCTTGAGCCCCACGCCGACGACGACGGCCACGGCCATGGCGATAACCGCCACCGCGGCGGCGGTCAGGAGGGGGGAGTCAAGCATGGTGCCCAGCGTAGCGGCGGGTGCCGTTTGGCGCAGCATCCCGACCGTTGAGCGACGCCGGCGGGGCCAGGTATGGAATCTGGGGCATCCCGGAAAGCAAAGTGATTGCAGTCACACTTGTGGTTTCCCTGTCCGGGATGGGGTGTGTCAAGGCAAGTCTCAATGAGGAGGAACGATGGGTAACGAGGCCCACACTCCGGACGCAGCGGCGTCCGTGGACTTTGAACAGGTCCAGTCGACCGGGCAGTTCCAGGAACTGCGCAAGCGTCACCGCAGCTTTGTCTTCCCCATGGCAGTGGCATTCCTGCTGTGGTATTTCGCCTACGTCCTGCTGGCGGACTACGCCGTGGGCTTTATGTCCACCAAGGTCTGGGGCAATATCAACATCGGCCTGATCTTCGGCCTGCTCCAGTTCGTCTCCACGTTTGCCATCACCGGCTGGTATGTCCACTACTCCAACAAGCGCCTTGACCCCATCGCCAAGGAGATCCGGGACGAAATCGAGGGGCACGAATTCGATAAGCACGGCAAGCGAGTGGGCGGAGCGAACAAATGATCAACGTACTTGCAGCGGTTGATGTCGCCGCACTGAAGGACACCACCCTGCTGAACATGGGCATTTTCGGCCTGTTCGTCGCCGTGACCATGGTGATTGTGTTCCGCGCCAGCCGCAACAACAAGACGGCCGCCGACTATTATGCGGCCGGCCGCTCCTTCACCGGCTCCCAGAACGGAACCGCCATCGCGGGCGACTACCTCTCGGCCGCCTCGTTCCTGGGCATCACCGGCGCCATCGCCATCAACGGCTACGACGGTTTTATGTACTCCATCGGCTTCCTGGTGGCCTGGCTGGTGGCGCTGCTGCTGGTTGCCGAGCTCCTGCGCAACACGGGCAAGTTCACTATGGCGGACGTCCTGTCCTTCCGGCTCAGGCAGCGGCCGGTCCGCATCGCCGCCGCCATCTCCACCCTCGCCGTCTGCTTCTTCTACCTGCTGGCCCAGATGGCCGGCGCCGGAAGCCTGATCTCCCTGCTCCTGGGTATCAGCGACTGGGGCGGACAGGCATTGGTGATCATCGTCGTCGGCGCCCTGATGATCATGTACGTGCTCATCGGCGGCATGAAGGGCACCACGTGGGTGCAGATCATCAAAGCCATCCTGCTGATCGCGGGGGCCGCGGTGATGACCTTCTGGGTCCTGGCCATCTATGGCTTCAACCTCTCCGCCCTGCTGGGTGGTGCGGTGGAGACGGCCAACAACCCGGCCGTCCTGAATCCCGGGCTGCAGTACGGCAAGACCGAGACGTCCAAGCTGGACTTTATGTCCCTGGGCCTGGCACTGGTCCTGGGCACGGCCGCCCTGCCGCACGTGCTGATGCGGTTCTACACGGTTCCCACCGCGAAGGAAGCCCGCAAGTCCGTGGTGTGGTCCATCTGGCTGATCGGGCTCTTCTACCTCTTCACCCTGGTGCTCGGTTACGGTGCGGCCGCGCTGGTGGGTGCGGACACCATTAAGACCGCGCCGGGCGGCGTGAACGCTGCGGCGCCCCTGCTGGCCTTCCACCTGGGCGGCCCGTTGCTGCTGGGCTTCATTTCGGCGGTGGCCTTCGCCACCATCCTCGCCGTTGTGGCCGGCCTGACCATCACCGCCGCGGCGTCCTTCGCGCATGACATCTACGCCAACGTCATCGCCAAGGGCAAGGCCGACGCCGACACTGAAGTCCGGGTGGCCCGGCGCACCGTGGTGGTCATCGGCATCCTTGCCATCCTGGGCGGCATCCTCGCCAACGGGCAGAATGTGGCGTTCCTGGTGGCCCTGGCGTTCGCCGTTGCTGCTTCGGCCAACCTGCCCACCATCATCTACTCACTGTTCTGGCGGAGGTTCACCACCCAGGGTGCGGTGTGGAGCATGTATGGCGGGCTGGGTGCGGCGATTGTGCTGATCATTTTCTCGCCGGTGGTTTCCGGCGGGGCGACGTCCATGATCAAGGACGCCCACTTCGCCCTGTTCCCGCTGAGCAACCCGGGCATTGTGTCCATCCCGCTGGCATTCCTGCTCGGCTGGCTCGGAACCGTCCTGGACAAGAAGCGCGAAGACACTGCCAAGCAGGCCGAGATGGAGGTCCGGTCCCTCACCGGTGTGGGTGCCGAGAAGGCGGTCAACCACTGATCCCGGGACGCTCCGGTCTCCGGACCTGACCCCTCCTCACGGGCAACAAAAGAGCCTCCGCGCTACCTGGCGCGGAGGCTCTTTTGTGTTCCTGGTCCTGGCTGGGGGCTAGGCCTTGGGCCGGAGTTTGATGTTGGTCATCTTCAGCTGGTCCGTGCCTTCGAACCGGTAGGCAAGATCCACTTCCTTGCCGTCACAGGTGATGACGCCGGCCACGTCCGCGGCCTTGACACCGTTCTCGGTGCTGACCTTCAGGTCGTTGTAGGACGGCTTGCAGGAGCCGTCCATGTCCAGGCTTTCGACGCCGGTGATGAAGGCTTCCTTGGACAGCTGTTCCTGCAGGGCGGGGTCGAGGTAGTCGTCATAGGCTTTGGAATTTTCGCCTTCGATGACGAGTTTGGTGAAACCGTCGGCAAGGCCCCGTGCGTGGTTGGTGGCGCTGCCCACCACGTTCACCAGGATAACGATCCCCAGGATCACGAGCAGCAGGACGCCACCGATGCTGCCGAGGATGACCCAAAGCTTCCGCCTGCCTTTGGCCGGAGGCTGCTGGCCCGGCAGGCCGAACGGAGTGGCTTCAGGGTATTCGGCGGCGGAATTGCGGTAAGCACCGGCGGGGGCCTCGTCAGCACTGGAGGGGGTCCCGTAGGCCTGTCCGCTGCGCACCGGCGACTGCTGTGCGGGTACAGGCTGCTGCTGCGGCGCGAACCCGGGTTCTCCCGGCTGGTACGGTTCCTGAGGATTGCCCAAGATAAGGCCTTTCCGGCGGGGTGCAAAACATCGCCTGGTCGCGGGGCCACTGAACGGCACCCGTGGATAACTCGCAACAGCCTATAGCGGGCGGGCGTAGCGTCGTACTTTATGGCGGGGCATCCCTAGCCGACGTGAGTGCGTGCCGGACGCCCGTCCCCGGGACAGCGGCCCTGGTTCGGCAACAGCGGGGGGACTGCTAAGCGCCCTGCGAACCCCGCTCGAGTAGGGGCTGGACCCGGAACGGGATGAGTTCCCCCATGGCCAAGGCCGTGTCCGTGCGGTCCACGCCGTCACAGGCGAGGATCTTTCCGTTAATCCTGAAAAGGTCCTCCGCGTCCAGCGCCACCACACGAAGCAGCAGGTCGGCGGAGCCTGTGAGTCCGTAGCCTTCCAGGATTTCGGGGACGTCGGCCAGGTCCTTCGCCAGCTGCGCCAGCTTTTGCTGCTGGACGTGGACAGAAATAAACGCCATCAGCGGGTAGCCCAGGGACGCAGGATTGATCCGGCGTTCGAAGGACAGGAACACGTGCTTTTTCTCCAGCTGGGCCATCCGGGCCTGCACCGTGTTCCTGGACAGTCCCAGCTTCTGGGCAAGGGCCACAACCGTCCGCCGCGGGTCCTGGGCCAGGGCCGAGAGCAGTCGGGTATCAGTGCCATCCAAAGCTTGCATAATGCGCAACGTTAGCACCGTCCCGAGCGTCCAGACAGAGCATTCTGCTCAGCGACGGCCGCGGTGGTTGTACCCAATGAGCATTGTGAGTAGGGTCACAGTTATCCGGGGCAACGGCGCCCGGAAGGCCGGCGGCGGCGGGACCACAAGTCCATCGAATCCGCAGGTCAACGACGTGA
Organism: Pseudarthrobacter sp. fls2-241-R2A-168; assembly: GCF_030209335.1. Classification (NCBI taxonomy): domain Bacteria; kingdom Bacillati; phylum Actinomycetota; class Actinomycetes; order Micrococcales; family Micrococcaceae; genus Pseudarthrobacter; species Pseudarthrobacter sp. fls2-241-R2A-168. Next base: position 51,917 of record NZ_JARVSG010000030.1, on the reverse strand, counting down.
GAGGTTGCGGCTATCGTGTCTACAGACGGAATGGGCCAACGCAGCGCAAGTGCCCCCATCGCTGCTGATTTCACCGGCGCGGGCGGTCCCGCTGAAGCCCCCGGGCGGGCAGGCGGACTCGTCCAGCTGATCACCCCTTCCGGGGAACGGGTCAGCCACCCGGAATTCGATCCCTGGTTGCAGGACATCACCGACGACCACTTGTGCTCGCTCTTCGAGGACATGACCGTCATCCGGCGCATCGACGTCGAAGCCACAGCCCTGCAGCGGCAGGGTGAGCTTGCCTTGTGGCCCCCGCTGCTGGGCCAGGAAGCCGCTCAGATCGGCTCCGGACGGGCCCTTCGCGAGGACGATTTTGTGTTCTCCAGCTACCGTGAAAACGGCGTTGCCTACTGCCGGGGCGTAGACCTCACTGACATCGTGAGGGTGTGGCGCGGAAACGCCTCCTCCGGCTGGGATCCGTACTCCATCAACATGGCCACGCCGCAGATCATCATCGGTGCCCAGACCCTCCACGCCACCGGCTATGCCATGGGAATCCAAAATGATGGCGCGGATTCAGCCGCCGTCACTTACTTCGGCGACGGCGCCACCAGTGAAGGCGACGTCAACGAGGCGATGGTTTTTGCCGCGAGCTTCCAGGTGCCGGTGGTGTTTTTCTGCACGAACAATCACTGGGCCATTTCCGAACCGGTCCGGCTTCAGTCGCACATCCAGCTGGCGGACAGGGCCGCAGGCTTCGGCATCCCCAGCCTCCGGGTGGACGGCAACGACGTCCTGGCCGTGATGGCCGCCACCAGGGTTGCGCTGGACCGCGCCCGGCGCGGCGGCGGTCCCACCTTCATCGAGGCAGTCAGCTACCGGATGGGTCCGCACACCACAGCGGACGACCCCACCCGCTACCGCGATGCCAACGAACTGGAGGACTGGGCGGCAAAGGATCCGATCAGCCGTGTTGCGGCGCTCCTGGACCGCAAAGGCCTGCTCACGGCAGAACTGCAGCAGCAGGTCCGGGACAAGGCCGACGCCGTGGCCCGGGAAATGCGCACGGGCTGCACCACCATGCCGGACCCGCAGCCGCTGGACGTTTTCAAGCACGTGTACAGCACGCCCAACTCCTGGCTGGACCGGCAGCAGGACCATTACGCCCGTTACCTGGCTTCTTTCGGGGATCCCGCTGAAGCCGTGTCAGAAGAAGGTGCACGCTGATGACCCAGATGACCTTTGCCCGCGCCATTAACGCCGGCCTGCGCAAGTCTTTGGAAAACGATCCCAAAGTGGTCCTCCTCGGCGAGGACATCGGCGCACTGGGCGGTGTGTTCAGGGTGACCGACGGGCTGCAGAAGGATTTCGGCACGCACCGTGTTGTGGACACGCCCCTGGCTGAATCGGCCATTGTGGGGACGGCCGTGGGGCTGGCCTACCGCGGCTACCGTCCCGTAGTGGAGATCCAGTTCGATGGCTTTATCTACCCTGCGTTTGACCAGATCGTCAGCCAGGTGGCCAAGCTGCACTACCGCACCCGGGGCGCCGTCAAGATGCCCATCACCATCAGGGTTCCGTTCGGCGGCGGGATCGGCTCCCCGGAGCACCACTCCGAGTCGCCGGAAGCCTACTTCACCCACACGTCCGGGCTGCGAGTGGTGACCGTGTCCAACCCGCAGGACGCCCACACAGTGATCCAGCAGGCCATCTCCTGCGACGACCCCGTGCTGTACTTCGAGCCCAAGCGCCGCTACCACGATAAGGGTGAGGTGGACGAGGCCCTTGATCCGCGGACAGCTGTTCCGATGGACCAGGCCCGGGTTGTCACCGACGGCACCGACGTTACCCTGGTGGCCTACGGCCCGCTGGTCAAGACTGCCCGTGACGCCGCTATGGCCGCTGCCGATGAAGGGATTTCCATCGAGGTCATCGACCTGCGCTCGCTGGCCCCGGTGGACTACGGCACCGTTGTTGCCTCGGTCCGCAAGACCGGCCGCCTGGTGGTGACGCATGAAGCCGGCCAGTCGGGCGGCCTAGGTGCGGAGGTGGCAGCCAGCATCACCGAACGCTGCTTCTACTACCTGGAAGCGGCGCCGGTGCGGGTCACCGGCTTCGACATCCCATACCCGTACTCCAAGCTGGAAATGCACCACCTGCCGGGGCTGGACCGGATCCTCGATGGGGTGGACGGTGCCCTGGGCCGGCCGAATTCCCTCAGCGGGCTGGAAGGATGAGCGGCATCATGATCAAGGAATTCCGGCTCCCGGACCTGGGCGAGGGACTTACCGAATCGGAAATCCTCAGCTGGAAAGTCGGCGTGGGGGATACCGTGAGCCTGAACCAGGTCATCGCCGAGGTGGAAACTGCCAAGGCTGTGGTGGAGCTTCCGTCCCCTTTTGCCGGCGTCATTAAGGAACTGCACGAGCAGCCCGGCACCATCGTGGAGGTGGGAAAGCCCATCGTGTCGTTTGAAGTGGCGGACGACGCCGGGACCTCCTCCTCAGCGCCCGTCACCCCCGCGACGTCCCCCGCAGGGCAGAAGCCGGATCCGGAGCAGGAGCCGGCGGCGGCCAAAAGGGAACCGAACCTGGTGGGGTACGGAGCCGTCGTCGAAAGCTCCGGCCGGCCGGTACGTCGGGCGCGCAACCTGGCCCCGGCGGTTGAGCCTGCAGGAACCAAGTCTCCGGTGGTCGAGCCTGCAGGAACCAAGTCTTCGGTGGTTGAGCCTGTCGAAACCGGGCCTGCAAAAACCAAGTCTTCGGTGGTTGAGCCTTCTGAAACCAAGTCTTCGGTGGTTGAGCCTGTCGAAACCGGGCATGCCGATACCCGGCCGCGTTCCACACCGCCGGTGCGGAAGTTGGCCCGCGACCTTGGTGTGGACCTGCAAGTTGTAGCCGGAACGGGACCACAGGGGCTCATCACCCGCGAGGACGTGCAGCATTTTGTGGAGGAGCAATCGGCAAACGCCGGCTCCCGCGAACCGGTGCGGGCTGCCCCGGAAGCGGCCGTGTCCCAAGGGGAGCGGGAAACCCGCACGGCCATCAAGGGGGTACGGAAGTTCACGGCAGCCGCCATGGTGCAGAGCGCCTTCACCGCGCCGCATGTCACGGAGTTCCTGACCGTGGACGTCACTCCCGCCATGGAGTTGCTCGCCAGGCTCAAGGGCAGCCGTGAGTTCACCGGCCACAAACTGACGCCGCTCACCATCGCAGCGAAGGCCGTTCTCATCGCTCTGCGCCGGAACCCCGCCCTGAACGCGCGGTGGGACGAGGCGAACCAGGAGATCGTGACTTATAACTACGTGAACCTGGGCATCGCAGCCGCCACGCCGCGGGGACTGACCGTTCCCAACGTCAAGGACGCCGGGTCTTTGTCCCTCCTTCAGCTTGCGGACGCGCTCACCGAACTGACGGAAACCGCGCGGGCCGGCAAAACCGCACCGGCCGAACTGTCGGGCGGAACCACTTCCATCACCAACATTGGCGTCTTCGGGATTGACGCCGGCACACCCATCCTGAACCCGGGGGAGGCAGCCATCCTGGCCCTCGGGGCCGTGCGGAACACGCCATGGGAGTACCAGGGCGAGGTGGCCCTGCGCCAGGTCCTCACGCTGAGCCTGTCCTTCGACCACCGCTTGGTGGACGGGGAGCAGGGCTCGCGCTTCCTGGCCGATGTCGGTGCCATCCTGGCCGACCCGGGAATGGTCCTCACCATGGTGTAGGCAGCTTTCTGGCGAAGCCGCGGCCCTGGACCGCGTAAGCGTTGCGCGCCAGCAACGCTTTGAGCGGCCCAGGGCCGTCCCCGTGTAAAGGTGGTTGGGATTCCCCAAGAGGGAATCCCACGCGCGGGTGTCCTAGTCCTGCGGGGCGTCCACCAGCAGCGCGGCCAGCGCCATGCTTTCCAGCAGGGGCCGGGCGGAACGGGCGGCCATTTTGCGGCCGTGGCTGCGCACGGAGTGCGGCGTGGAGTTGATCAGTCCAAACGTGGCATGCGCCCGCATCCGGAGTTCGGCGATATCGGTGTCGGGGTGCAGCTTGGCGAGGACGTCCACCCAAACCTCGACATAACTCAGTTGGAGTGCCCGTACTGCTGCCTGGTCCTGTTCGGAAAGGTTGCTGAAATCCCTGTCCTGGACGCGGATGACGTCCGGCTTGCCCAGGGCGAAGTCCACCTGGAATTCCACCAGGCACCGCAGGGCGGAGGCAGGGTCCGCGTTGCGGGCCGCGACCTGGCGGCCGCCGTCCAGCAGTTCCTGGCTGACGGTGACCAGAAGGTCCGCGAGGACCGCCTGTTTGCCGGGGAAGTGCCGGTACACGGCAGGCCCGCTGACCCCGGCGGCCGCCCCCAGGTCCTCCAGGGAAACACGGTTGAACCCGTTCACCGCAAACAGCGACGCCGCAGCCGAGAGCAGCGCCTGCCTGCGGCTCTCCTTCGCCTGCCCGCGCTGTGTTGATGGCGCCGGTGTTGATGGCGCCGGTGGTGATGGGGCGGGTGTTGGCGGGCCCTGTGTTGATGAACCCTGTATTGATGAACCCTGCGTTGACGGGCCGGTCCGGGCAGCGCCGGTCTGCGTGGCGTCGGTACTGCGCACATTTCCTCCTCGGATCCCGCAGATTCTAGCAAGAGCGGCTATGTGGTGGACTTCACAGTTAATCCAGACTAACCTGAATTTCAGTTATTGAACACTAACCGAGTTGCCCAAGCAGTCCTCGGATCGGAACAGGAACGGACCGTCAATGGAGACCCTTGCCACCCGGCTCGATGAGGCTGCAGAGGCGTTTGCGGCCAACCGTGCCGCCCAGCGTGAGCTTGCCGAAGAGTTGCGGAAGAAACTCGCCGACGCCGCCCTGGGCGGACCGGAGAAATCCCGGCAGCGCCATGTGGCCCGGGGGAAGCTGTTGCCGCGTGAGCGCATCGACCAGCTGCTGGATGACGGCAGCCCGTTCCTCGAAATTGCCCCGCTCGCAGCCAACGGGATGTACAACGACGAGGCTCCCGGCGCAGGAGTGATCGCCGGGATAGGCGTGGTCCACGGCCGCCACGTGCTGGTCATCTCCAACGACGCCACGGTCAAGGGCGGAACCTATTACCCGATGACCGTCAAGAAGCACCTCCGGGCCCAGGAGATCGCGCTGGAAAACCGGCTGCCGTGCATCTACCTGGTGGACTCCGGCGGCGCCTTCCTGCCCAAACAGGATGAGGTTTTCCCGGACCGGGACCACTTCGGCCGGATCTTCTACAACCAGGCCCGGCTCTCGGCGGCCAAGATTCCGCAGATCGCCTCCGTGATGGGCTCGTGCACGGCCGGCGGCGCCTACGTTCCCGCGATGAGCGATGAAACCGTGATCGTCCGTAACCAGGGCACCATCTTCCTGGGCGGACCGCCGCTGGTGAAGGCGGCGATCGGTGAAATCGTCAGCCCCGAGGAGCTGGGCGGCGGGGACGTCCACTCCAGGATCTCCGGCGTGACGGACCACCTTGCAGAGAACGATGAACACGCCCTGCAGATCATCCGCGACATCGTGGCCACCCTGCCTCCTCCCGCGCCACCGGCGTGGGACGTGAGTGCCGCCGTCGAACCCGTCACAGAACCTGAAGGGCTTTATGGTGCCGTGCCCGCGGACGTCAACGCCGCGTACGACGTCCATGAGGTCATTGCCCGGCTGGTGGACGGCAGCAAATTCCACGAGTTCAAGAAGGAGTATGGCACCACCCTGGTGACGGGTTTCGCCCGCCTGCACGGGCACCCGGTGGGCATCGTGGCCAACAACGGTGTGCTGTTCAGCGAGTCCTCGCTCAAGGGCGCGCACTTCATCGAACTGTGCGACCAGCGCGGGATCCCACTGCTGTTCCTGCAGAATATCTCCGGTTTCATGGTGGGCAGGGACGCCGAGCAAGGCGGCATCGCCAAAAACGGCGCCAAAATGGTGACGGCCGTCGCCACCGCCCGGGTGCCTAAGCTGACAGTGGTCATCGGCGGCTCGTTCGGCGCAGGCAACTACTCCATGTGCGGCCGCGCGTACTCGCCGCGGTTCCTCTGGATGTGGCCCGCGGCGCGCATTTCCGTGATGGGCGGCAACCAGGCTTCCAGCGTCCTGGCCACTGTCAAGCGTGAGCAGTACGAGGCAGCCGGCCAGGAGTGGTCCGCCGAGGACGAGGAAGCCTTCAAGGCGCCCATCCGCCGGCAATACGAGGACCAGGGCAGCCCGTACTACTCCACCGCCCGGTTATGGGATGACGGCGTGATTGATCCCGCCGACACGCGCATGATCCTGGGCCTGGCGCTGGACGTGGTGTCCCGAACCCCGCTGCCGGAAACCTCCTTCGGCCTCTTCAGGATGTGAGCCCCATGACCACGCCTTCCCTTACCACCACGCCCATAGCCCGGAAACCTCTCTTCGGCACAGTCCTGGTGGCCAACCGCGGCGAGATCGCCTGCCGGGTCATCCGTACCCTGCGCGCCCTCGGCATCCGTTCGGTCGCCGTATACAGCGATGCCGACGCCGGCGCCCGGCACGTCCGCGAAGCTGACACCGCCGTTCGGATCGGCCCCGCCGCGGCAGCAGAGAGCTACCTGAAGATCGACGCCATCCTTGAAGCCTGCCGTACGACCGGGGCCGAAGCGGTGCACCCGGGATACGGCTTCCTGAGCGAAAACGCCGACTTCGCCCGCGCCCTGGACCAGGCCGGCATCACGTTCATCGGCCCCGGCATCGGGGCGCTGAACATGATGGGGGACAAGATCCGCTCCAAAAACCACGTTGCCGGCTACGGTGTCCCCGTGGTTCCGGGGATAGCGAAGCCCGGCATGGCCGATGAGCAGTTGATCCAGGCCGCCGGCGCTGTCGGATTTCCGCTCCTGATCAAGCCCTCCGCGGGCGGAGGCGGCAAGGGCATGCATGTGGTTGAACGCCCCGAGGACCTCCCGGCCACCCTGGCCACCGCCCGGCGCGTGGCGGCCAGCGCTTTCGGCGATGACACCCTTTTCCTCGAGCGCCTGGTATCCACGCCGCGGCACATCGAAGTGCAGGTGCTCGCTGACAACCATGGCAACGTCATTCACCTGTGCGAGCGTGAATGCTCGCTGCAGCGGCGGCACCAGAAAGTCATCGAGGAGGCACCGTCGCCGTTGCTGGAAGCCCTGCCCGATGGCGGCGCCATCCGTGCCCGTATTGGCGAGGCCGCCTGCAACGCTGCGCGCAGCGTCAATTACAGTGGCGCCGGAACCGTCGAGTTCCTGGTCTCGGACGAAGCGCCGGATGAGTTCTACTTCATGGAGATGAACACCCGCCTGCAGGTGGAGCACCCGGTTACCGAGATGGTCACCGGGGTGGACCTGGTGGAGTGGCAGGTGCGGATCGCCGCCGGCGAGGAACTCACCGTCCGGCAGGCCGACGTCGAACTTAACGGACACGCCGTGGAAGCGCGCGTTTACGCCGAAGTCCCCGAGAAGAACTTCCTGCCGTCCACCGGGACAGTTCTGCTGCTGGACGAACTGCCCGCTCCCGGACAGTGGCCGGGAAGCACCCCCGGCGTGGAGGCGGCTGCCGGCAAAGGCCGGGTCAGGGTGGATTCCTCCCTGGTGGAGGGGCTGCAGCTTTCCTCCAGCTATGACCCCATGATGTCCAAGGTCATCGCCTGGGGCGAAGACCGCACCACAGCCCTGGAAACGCTGGACACTGCGCTCGCGGGCTACACGGCCCTCGGCCTGGACACGAACGTCGAATACCTGCGGCTGCTGATCAATGATCCCGATGTCCGCGCCGGCCGACTGGACACCGGCCTGATCGAGCGCAAACTGCCGGATATGGCCTTCCGCCGCGTGGGTGACGCGGAACTGGTGGCGGCGGCGCTCTTCGCAATTGCGGCGGAGGGACCAGAGGGCGGGGAGCTGCCGGCCGGCCCGTGGCACGCCCGCACCGGCTGGCGGCTCGGAGCGCCCGCGCCCCGCCGGATCAGCCTGGGAACGCCCGACGGCGGTGTGGCAACAGTGCAGGTGCTTGAATCCCCCCTGCAGGGGACTGCCACCGTTGCCGTGGGTGGTGGCGCCCGGCGTGAAGCCACACTGAGTTTCCCCGGTGCCGGCCGCGCTGAGATCACCCTTGACGGTGAGTCCGCAACGTACTCGCTGGCCAGGGTGCAGCCCGGACCGCATCCGCCCGGGCCTGACAACCCTCTGCCTGCCGAAATTTTCCTCGGCAACGGGGGCTGGTCCTGCCGGCTGCAAGTCCTGACCCGGGAGTCCCGGCTTGAACGGGTGCTTGCGGCCATCCAGCGGGAGGAGGGCGCCGCCGATCCAGCCGTGCGTTCGCCCATGCCGGGAACGGTGGTGTCCGTTCCGGTCAGTGACGGTGACGCCGTCACCACCGGGCAGGTACTCGTTTCGGTGGAGGCCATGAAGATGGAGCACCAGCTGCTGGCTCCGCTGGACGGAACAGTGCACCTCACCACCCGTCCCGGAGACCTCGTGAAGGCGGACCAGGTGCTGGCCACCATTCATCCGCACCCCGCTGCTGAGAGCACCAACCCCACGGACACAACAGCAAACAGAGATGCAGCCCCAGACACAGACGCAACAGGCAAAGGAGCCTAGCCATGGCAGGTTTTGAACTCAGCGAGGAATACCAGGACCTCAGCAACACCGTCCGGGAATTCGCCGACGAAGTAGTGGCCCCGGTATCGGCCAAGCACGACGAGGAGCACAGCTTCCCCTACGAGGTGGTCAAGCAGATGGCGGAAATGGGCCTGTTCGGGCTGCCCTTCCCCGAGGAATTCGGCGGGATGGGCGGGGACTACTTCGCCCTGGCCCTCGCGCTGGAGCAGCTGGGCCGCGTGGACCAGTCGGTGGCGATCACCCTCGAAGCCGGGGTGTCCCTGGGAGCCATGCCCGTCTACCGTTTCGGCACTGAGGAGCAGAAGCAGGAGTGGCTGCCCATGCTCGCGTCCGGCCAGGCGCTCGCCGGCTTTGGCCTGACCGAGCCGGAAGCAGGATCGGATGCCGGCGGCACCAAGACCCACGCCCGGCGGGAGGGCGGCGAGTGGGTGATCAACGGCAACAAGGAGTTCATCACCAACTCCGGCACGGACATCACCCGCCTGGTCACCGTCACCGCGGTCACCGGGCAGAAGGAACGCGCGGACGGCTCCCTCCAGAAGGAAATCTCGACCATCCTGGTTCCCACTGACACACCCGGCTTCAAAGCCGAGAAGCCCTACAACAAGGTGGGCTGGAACGCCTCGGACACCCACCCGCTGACCCTGAAGGACGTCCGGGTACCGGAAGAAAACCTGCTGGGTGAGGAAGGCCGCGGATACGCCAACTTCCTGTCCATCCTGGACGAGGGCCGCATCGCCATCGCAGCCCTGGCCACGGGTGCGGCCCAGGGCTGCGTGGACCTCTCGGTCAAATACGCCAAGGAACGCAGCGCCTTTGGACACCAGATCGGCAAGTACCAGGCCATCTCGTTCAAGATCGCACGCATGGAGGCAAGGGCCCACACCGCCCGCCTGGCCTACTACGATGCGGCCTCCCGCATGCTTGCGGGGAAGCCGTTCAAGACCCAGGCGGCCATCGCTAAGATGGTCGCAGGCGAGGCGGCCATGGACAATGCGCGGGATGCCACCCAGGTGTTCGGCGGCTATGGCTTCATCAACGAGTTCACCGTGGCGCGCCACTACCGCGACTCCAAGATCCTTGAAGTGGGGGAGGGCACCACGGAGGTCCAGCTGATGCTGATCGCCCGCGAACTTGGTTTGTAGCCACCGGGTTTGTATGGACAGGGACTGTAGCCGGCCTGAAAGGATCACCGATGATTAACAAGGTTGTTGCCTCCGCGGAGGAAGCCGTGGCGGACATCCCGGACGGCGCTTCCCTGGCCGTGGGCGGTTTCGGTTTGTGCGGAATCCCGGTCACCCTCATTGACGCGCTGCACAAGGCCGGAACCTCGGAACTGGAAACGGTGAGCAACAACTGCGGCGTGGACGACTGGGGCCTGGGCATCCTGCTGCGCGACGGCCGGATCCGCCGCACCATCAGCTCCTATGTGGGCGAGAACAAGGAGTTCGCCCGGCAATACCTCGCCGGCGAACTCGAGGTGGTTCTGACGCCGCAGGGAACGCTGGCCGAAAAACTCCGCGCCGGCGGCGCCGGCATACCGGCTTTCTACACCAAAGCCGGGGTGGGCACCCAGGTGTCCGAGGGCGGCCTGCCGCAAAAGTACGACGCCGAAGGCCGGGTAGCGATCGCGTCCGCACCAAAGGAGGTGCGCTCCTTCGCCGGGGTTGACTACGTGCTGGAAGAGGCGCTGGCGCCGGACTTCGGGCTGGTCCATGCATGGAAGGGCGACCGGCACGGAAACCTGGTGTTCCATGCCACGGCCATGAACTTCAACCCGCTCTGTGCGATGGCCGGCCGTATCACCATTGCCGAGGTGGAGGAACTCGTGGAGCCGGGCGAGCTGGATCCCGAACACATCCACACCCCCGGAATCTTCGTCCAGCGGGTAGTCCTGGCCGCGAATGCCGAGAAGCGCATCGAGAAACGGACAGTTGCCCTGGCTCCGCCGGCCGGGAACGGCAGCCACGCCCACGTGTCCACCCGGAACAGCAGCAACCCGCAGGCAGGAGCGTAGCCATGGACCCGAACAGCCCCTATGCACCGCGGCCCGAAGGCGTCCGCCCCGAGTACCGCCGGGCCGCCCAGCAGCATGAGATGGCAGCAGACGGGAGCGGCGCCAATGGCTGGACCAGGAATGAACTGGCCGCCCGGGTGGCCCGCGAACTGAGCAACGGCCAGTACGTCAATCTGGGCATTGGCATGCCCACGCTGATCCCCAACTACATCCCTGACGGCGTTGAAGTGGTGCTGCACTCCGAAAACGGAATCCTCGGCGTCGGCCCCTATCCCGCGGAGGATGCTGTTGACCCGGACCTGATCAACGCGGGCAAGGAAACTGTCACGGTCAACAAGGGGGCTGCGTTCTTCGATTCCGCCACCTCCTTTGGCATGATCCGCGGCGGCCACGTGGATGTGGCCGTCCTGGGCGCCATGGAGGTGGCCCAGAACGGCGACCTCGCAAACTGGATGATTCCGGGAAAGATGGTCAAGGGAATGGGTGGGGCCATGGACCTGGTGTTCGGCGCCAAGAAGGTCATTGTGATGATGGAACACGTTGACCGGAACGGGAACCCCAAAATCGTCAAGCAGTGCTCGCTGCCAGTGACCGGCAAGGGCTGTGTGGACCGGATCATTACAGACCTGGCAGTCATCGATGTTGTAACGGATGATTCAGGCTCCCGGCTGGTGCTGAGGGAACTGGCGCCCAACGTTTCGGTGGAGGAAGTGGCCGCAGCCACCGGCGCAGAGCTTTTCGAAGAAGACCGGGAACTGACCGTATGACGGACGGTAGAGACCCAGTGGGCTCCGGTTCCAGCGCGGGGGAGCAGCGCGTCATCGAGCAGCGCGGCCTGTACTTCGATGAGCTGGAAGAAGGGGTGCTGTACGCCCACCGGCCAGGCCGCACCGTTACGGAAGCGGACAACGTCCTGTTCACCACCCTCACCATGAACACCCAGGCCCTGCACCTGGACGCGGCCTGGAGCGCCGGGCAGCCGTTCGGCCAACGGTTGGTCAACTCCATGTTCACGCTGGCCACGGTGGTGGGCCAGTCTGTGTCGCAGCTGACCCAGGGGACCATCATCGCCCAGCTTGGCCTTGCCGACGTCTCCTTCCCGCATCCGCTGTACCACGGCGACACCCTCTATACCGAGACAGTCATCAGCGGGAAGCGGCTCTCCGCATCGCGGCCGGGCCAGGGCATCGTCACCATGGAACACACCGGCCGCAACCAGGACGGCACCGTGGTGGCCCTGGCCACGCGCAGCTGCCTGATGTGGACCCGGGACGCGCACCGGCAGCAGCTTGGCGGCGAAGGGGGCACAATACCGGTATGACCTTTGTGATGGGCCCCGCCCTGCTTTTTTGCCCCGCTGACCGGCCGGAGCGCTACCAGAAAGCCGCCACCCGCGCGGACGCTGTGATCCTCGACCTCGAGGATGCCGTGGCTCCGGCGGACAAGCAACGTGCACGTGGTGCCATCCTGGCCCAGCTCGGAGCCGCCGGTGACGCGCCCGAGCTGGATCCCAGCCGGACCATTATCCGGGTCAACCCTGCAGGCACCGAGGAGTTCGAGAAGGACCTGCACTGCCTGGCCCACACGCCGTACCGCACGGTGATGCTCGCCAAGGCTGAGAGCGCCGCGCAGCTGGAAGCCCTGGCCGGGTACCAGGTCATCGCCCTGTGCGAAACGGCGGCCGGTGTCCTGAACGCTCCCGCAATTGCAGCCGCCCCGAACGTGGTGGCGCTGATGTGGGGCGCCGAGGACCTGCTGGCGTCTTTGGGCGGGACCTCCAGCAGGACGGACGACGGCGGCTACCGGGCTGTTGCGCTGCACGCACGTTCCACAGTCCTCATCGCCGCCAGGGCGTTTGGCAAGGAGGCCGTGGACGCCGTCTACACCAACATTCCGGACCTTGCCGGACTGGCCGTGGAAGCCGCCGACGCCGTCGCCTCCGGATTCAGCTCTAAGGCCTGCATCCACCCCAGCCAGGCCGCCGGGGTCCGGGAAGCGTACGCACCATCCGAAGCCGAAGTCTCCGCTGCAACAGAATTGCTGCAGGCCGCGGAAGCTGCGGGACAAGGCGTCTTCCAATACAAGGGCCAGATGGTCGACGGGCCTATCCTCAAGCACGCCGAATCCATTCTTCGGCGTAAAGGCGAGCGCGTCTAGCGCCTCCGCCCGCTGGACCCCCGCAGCGATACGGGCGGGATCGGTTCGTGGACCAGCGTCCGGACCCAACGGTTCCCCGTTTCGCGGAACTCCTTCCGCGTGGAGAACCGGTAGTGGTAGCTGCGCACGCGCACCAGGTGCGGGGCCTCGCCGTCGAACGGGTCATCCCGGAGCAGCCGCAGCGTCTGCCTGTCCGCCTCCAGCAGCTTGCCCAGGAAGGCGTAAAACCACTCCTCGTGGACTGTCCGCAACGGAAGGAACCACATCAGCCAGTCCAGCCGCAGGTGGTAGGGCGCCCACTGCCGGGGCACCCGCCTAAGGTCCCCGGGTTTGCCCTTGAAGCCGTACTCGCGCCAGTCCGAGGAGTCGTCCGGAGCGTTGTCCAGCGTGCCCTCCACGACGATCTCGATGCGCTGCTTCGTCACTGATCCGAACGCACCGTAGGTGTTGACCAGCTGCCACCGGTTGAAACTGGCGTTCATCAACTGGCGCTTCGAGAACAGGTTGCGCAGCGGCCAGTAGCTGAGGACCAGCAGCAGCAAGGTGGCGGTCAGCGTGATGGCCAGCCACCAGAGCGGGGTCTCCCGGTCCGCACCGCCGTGCCAGTCCAGTGGGATCACCGGGAACACCGCGTGGGCCACAGGATCGCTGACCGCGGCGAAGGCCAGCACTATGGCGATCCAGTTCAGCCAGGCGAAGTTTCCGCTGGCCACCAGCCATAGTTGGGTGAGGATGACGACCGCTGCTGCCACGCCGGCTACGGGCTGGGGCGCGAACAGGAAGAAGGGCACCACCAGCTGGGCGAAATGGTTGCCCAGGACTTCCACCTTGTGGAGGGGCTTGGGCAGCAGGTGCGCCTGCCGGCTCAGGGGGCCGGGCATCGGTTGTGTCTCGTGGTGGTAGTAGAGCGCGGTGAGGTCCCGCCATTCCCTGCCGCCGCGGATCTTAATCATGCCCGCGCCGAATTCGAGCCGGAACACGAGCCACACGATCAGGATCAGGATGGTGCGCGGCGGGTCAGTCTGGTCTGAACCCAGGAACGCCACCGTGAATCCCGCCTCCAGCAGGAGCATCTCCCAGCCGAAGCCGTAGAACGTCTGGCCCACATTCACGATGGACATGTAGAGCAGCCACAGCGCCAGGAAAGCAATCAACGGGACCCACGGCGGCCCCACCTGGGGGATGCCGGCCACCAGCAGGGCGGATATTGCAAGACCTGCCGCGCATACCCAGCGCAGCAGCCGGTCCGAGTAACGCCAGCGGAAAAGGGTGGGCCGGCGCAGGCGGCTGAAACCTGCCAGGTACTCCGGTACCGGCAGAAGCCCCCGCTCACCCAGCAAGGCCGGGAACTGGTTCAGGGAGGACAGGAACGCAACAAAATACAGTGCTGCCACCCCGCGCTGCAGCACTTGCCGGGCGAACTCGTATTCCGGGGCGTCAAACCAGGTGAGCCAGTCCACGCAATCCACGTTACGCCGGGCCCTCCTGTGGTCAAGGAGCATTGGGCCACGGACGGCGGGGTCAAAGAGCATGGGCCAAGGGGCGGCGGGCCACGTTTGGTGCGCGATACTTAACGGATGCAGCCACGCAAGATCGCCCTCCTCGGATCCACCGGCTCCATCGGCACCCAGGCGATTGACGTCGTCGACGGCGCCCCGCACCTTTTCGAGGTGGTGGCGCTCAGCGCCGGGGGAGGCAACCTCGAGCTCCTGGCCCGCCAGGCTGTGCACACCGGTGCCGCGGCTGTTGGGATTGCGACCGGTGATCCCCGCCGGTTGGCTGCCTTGATCGATGAGGCGGCCGCCGCAGCGGGGAAGCGTGGTTACCGGCCGGAGATCATTGCCGGGCCGGACGCGTCCACCAGGATCGCGGAGGTGGAAGCTGACGTTGTGCTCAACGGCATCACGGGATCAATCGGACTCGCGCCCACGCTCGCGGCGCTGAAATCCGGTGCCACACTCGCCCTGGCCAACAAGGAATCCCTGATCGTCGGCGGGGAACTGGTCAAGGCAGCGGCCCGCGAAGGCCAGATCGTCCCGGTGGACTCCGAGCATTCGGCCATAGCCCAATGCCTGCGTTCCGGCTCGGCAGCTGAAGTGGACAAACTGATCCTGACAGCGTCCGGCGGCCCGTTCCGCGGCCGGAACCGGGACGAACTCCACGACGTCACGCCGCAGGAGGCGCTGGCCCACCCCACGTGGGACATGGGGGTCATGGTCACCACCAACTCCGCCACCCTCGTCAACAAAGGGCTGGAAGTCATCGAGGCCCACCTGCTGTTCGACGTTCCGCTGGACCGCATCGACGTGGTGGTCCATGCCCAGTCCGTGGTGCATTCCATGGTGCAGTTCGTCGATGGATCCATCATTGCCCAGGCCTCGCCGCCGGACATGTGCCTTCCCATAGCCCTGGGCCTGGGCTGGCCGGACAGGGTTCCCCAAGCGGCCTCGGCCTGCGACTGGACCCAGGCAGCCACCTGGACCTTCGAACCCTTGGATGTTGCGGCCTTCCCTGCGGTGGACCTTGCCAAGGACGCCGCGAAACAGGGCAGCACGTTCCCGGCGGTCTTCAACGCCGCAAACGAGGAAGCCGTCACGGCGTTCCATGCGGGCCGCATCCGGTTCACGGACATCGTGGACACCATCGCAGCCGTTCTCAGCGAACACCCAGGATCCTCCGGGCTGACAGTGGAATCCGTACTGGATGCTGAGAGCTGGGCACGTGCGCGCGCCAATGAACGTTTAGCAGTCAGCAGTCTCTAGGAAGCAGTAAGCACCTCCATGACCCCCGTTCTCCTCTTTGTCCTCGGTGTCGTTTTTGTAGCCATCGGCATCGCGGCCTCCATCGCGCTCCACGAAGTGGGCCACCTCCTGCCCGCCAAGTTGTTCAAGGTCCGGGTCACCAAGTACATGATCGGCTTTGGCCCCACGCTTTGGTCACGGCGGAAAGGCGAAACCGAGTACGGCGTGAAGGCCATCCCGCTGGGTGGCTACGTGTCCATGATCGGCATGTACCCGCCCAACAAAGAGGACGGGACGGTCCGTCCTTCCAGCACCGGAATGTTCCAGACCCTGGCCACGGAAGCCCGCTCCATGGCGCACGAGGAAGTTGGCCCGGGCGACGGGAACCGGGTTTTCTACCGGCTCCCGGTGTGGAAAAAGATCATTGTGATGCTGGGCGGTCCTGCCATGAACATCGTCCTCGGCGTCATCCTGACAGCCGTACTGCTGATGGGATTCGGCTTCGCCACGGCCACCACCACCATCTCCGATGTCTCCAAGTGCCAGGTGGCAGCCGGTGAAACAGTGGACCCGGATTCGGCCGACTGCCAGCTCACCCCGGCCGCCGCTGCCGGCCTGAAACCGAACGATACCGTCACCTCCTTCGACGGCAAGACCGTCACCAGTTGGGACCAGCTGACCGAATGGATTCGTGCCTCGGCAGGCCGCGAAGTGGCCATCACCGTTGAACGGGACGGCTCGCCGGTGTCCACCACCGTGACCCCCGTGCTGTCCGCCCGGCCCATCATCGGAGTGGACGGCCGGCAGGCAACGGACGACGCCGGCAACCTCCTGTACCAGGACGTCGGCTTCCTGGGCATTGGTGCGCAGACGGAACTGGTGCCGCAGCCGGCGTCGTCCGTCCTGCCCATGGCGGGGGAGAACATCAAGCAGGTGGCAGGCGTGATCTTCAACCTCCCGGCGCGGGTGGTGGGCGTGGCCAAAGCTGCCTTCAGTGAGGAACCGCGCGACCCCAACGGCCCCATCAGCGTGGTGGGCGTGGGCAGGGTGGCCGGCGAAGTGGCCGCGATGGAGGAAATCCCCGTCCAGTCGCGCGTTGCCACGCTGACCGGACTGCTGGCCGGACTCAACTTTGCGCTGGCGGTCTTCAACCTGGTTCCGCTGTTGCCTCTCGACGGCGGCCACGTGGCGGGAGCGCTGTACGAAGGTGCCCGGCGCCAGGTGGCGAAACTGTTCGGCAAGCCTGACCCCGGAGCCTTTGATATCGCCAAACTCCTCCCGGTGACTTATGTGGTGGCAGCGTTGCTGATGGGCATGAGCGCACTCCTCATTTATGCGGACATCGTGAAGCCGGTAAACCTCTTCGGCTGATCTTCGTGGCAAGGTAAACGCCCCACGACTGACTTCTCCATATCAGCCAATATTGGCTGATATCAAATAATCAGCTATTTGTGATTGATTATTGCGGATCAGCTGCATACGGTTAGGACATGTACGTTCTGACCATTGACCAGCGGGGGAGCACTTCGGACGTCGACCGCGTACCGGAGCTGATAGCCGAGCTGCGGAGGCTCACCCCCGCACGGTTTGAGCGTTCCGTGGGCGACGAACTCCAGGGCGTGGTGGACCGGCCCGATGAGGTGGTGGACGTGGCCCTGCATGCCCTCCGGTCCGGGTACTGGTACGTGGGGATTGGCATCGGTATGGTGCAGGTCGCTCCGGGAGGCAGCCCCCGCGAAGGGTCCGGAAGCGGATTTGTGGCCGCGCGAAAAGCCGTGGAACTGGCGAAGACTGCTGCAGGCCAGGTGCCGCTGTCAGTGGTGGCGGGGATGATGGGCCGTGGCAAGGAAATCCCGGACCACACCAAGGAGGGTGCCATGGCAGGTGCCAACGCCCAGGCAGTACTCCGGTTGATCGGACGCCTTGTGCAGGAACGTACGGAGGCCCAGTGGCGCGTCGTGGACCGCCTCCGCGCCGTGCAGGCCGGCGATGGCAAGCACGGCAGCCAGAAACAGGTTGCCAAGGAGCTGGGGATAACGGAGCAATCGGTGAGCCGTGCCGTCCTCCGCTCCGGCTGGCAGGAAGAATGGGCAGCCAGGCCGGCAGCAGCCATGCTCCTGGAATACGCGCGGAGCCGGATTGCCGATGCCACGGCTGCTCCGCCTGAAACTGCACTGCCTGAAACTGCACTGCCTGAAACTGCACCGCCTGTAACTGCACCGCCCGGAACGACCCCGCCCCGGAACGAAGGAGACACGTGACCGCCGTCTGGATAACCGCCGCCCTGCTGGTGGCAGGCTTCGCCGGCTGGCCTGTGACGGCCCTGGTGTTCAGGCTCGCCCGGACCATCGATGATAAGGCGGATGCCGCCAAAGCGGCAGAGGAAGCCCGGAGGGCAGCGGAGGATCCTGCTGCAGACGTCACTGTTGATCCCAGCCACGCCGAAAACCAAAGTGTGGACGGTGAGCTGACGGCGCCACCGGACGTCCCGCCGTCGGCCGGCTCTGCTTCCGGGCCGCCGGCGCCAACCCAGCGCATCCTGCGTGGCGGCGCGATCATCGGAATCCTGGAAAGGCTCGGGGTTTGCCTGGCAATCCTGACCGGGCAGCCGGTGGCCATCGCCTACATTGTGGCCATCAAGGGCCTGGGCAGGTTTGCGGAGCTCAAGGAAACGCCGGTCGCGGCAGAGCGCTTCATCATTGGAACCCTAACCTCCATGCTCTGGGCGGCCGGAACAGCAGCAGCCGTCAAAGTCCTGTTCCTGTCCTAGGATCCCGTCGCCCGGGACACGTGTACTGGTGAGACATGTCCTGGGAACACTTGTCTTGTGATCCAGGCTGGTGCGGAGGTGGGACGGCAACCATCCGGCTGTCCGGATACGTGCAACGGCAGGCAGGGCGATAGGGTAGCCGTATGACAGTTTTTGCCGTTGAGTACGTTTACGCCGCCGATTCCACCGAAGCCCGCAGTGAAGCCCGTCCGGCGCACCGCGAATGGACCGCCGGCCTGGCGCAGGACGGTGCCATCCTGGCAAGCGGGCCTTACGGTGACGGGGCGGGAGCGCTGCTGATCTTCAAGGCCGCCGACGAGGCCGCCCTGAACTCGATCCTCAAGCAGGACCCCTTTGCGGCCGCCGGAGTTATCGCCGGAACGCGCATCACCGAATGGTCTCCCATCACCGGCATGCTGGCCGGTCTCACCGCCTAGCCGCCCACTTTTCAAACTTTTAGGAGTCCACGTGACCTCGGTCAGCCTGGGAATGCCTGCGGCACCGCCGCCCGTCCTTGCCCCCCGCCGGAAGACCCGCCAGATCAAGGTCGGTTCTGTGGGGGTGGGTTCTGATTTCCCCATCAGCGTGCAGTCCATGACCACCACGCCCACCACCGACATCAACGCCACCCTGCAGCAGATCGCGGAACTCACCGCCTCCGGTTGCGACATCGTGCGCGTCGCCTGCCCCTCAGCCGATGACGCCGAAGCGCTGCCCATCATCGCCAAGAAGTCCCAGATCCCGGTGATCGCGGACATCCACTTCCAGCCGAAATATGTCTTCGCTGCCATCGAAGCGGGCTGCGCCGCGGTGCGTGTGAACCCCGGGAATATCCGTAAGTTTGATGACCAGGTCAAGGAGATCGCGGCGGCCGCCCGCGATCACGGCACCTCCATCCGTATCGGGGTGAACGCAGGCTCGCTGGAGCCCGGCATCCTGAAGAAATACGGCAAGGCCACGCCTGAAGCGCTGGTGGAGTCCGCTGTGTGGGAAGCATCCCTGTTCGAGGAGCACGGCTTCCACGACTTCAAGATCTCCGTAAAGCACAACGACCCCGTGATTATGGTGGCGGCGTACGAGATGCTGGCGGAGAAGGGCGACTGGCCGCTTCACCTCGGCGTGACCGAGGCCGGGCCAGCGTTCCAGGGAACCATCAAATCGGCCACGGCCTTCGGGGCGCTCCTGTCCCGCGGCATCGGCGACACCATCCGGGTTTCGCTCTCCGCCCCGCCAGTGGAGGAAATCAAGGTGGGGAACCAGATTCTCCAGTCCCTCAACCTGCGCCCCCGGAAACTGGAGATTGTCTCCTGTCCGTCCTGCGGCCGCGCGCAGGTGGACGTGTACACGCTTGCCGAGCAGGTGACTGCAGGCCTGGAAGGCATGGAGATCCCGCTGCGCGTGGCCGTGATGGGCTGCGTGGTAAACGGTCCCGGTGAAGCCCGCGAGGCAGATCTTGGCGTTGCTTCCGGCAACGGCAAGGGCCAGATCTTTGTGAAGGGTGAAGTCATCAAGACTGTGCCCGAGAGTCAAATTGTTGAGACACTGATCGAAGAGGCCATGCGTATCGCGGAAGAGATGGGGGAGGCCGATGGCGAAGATGCTGTCAAGGGTAGCCCCGTGGTTAGCGTCTCGTAAGGACGTCCCCGACCCCCCGGGACTTTCCGTCCGCACCCTGGACGGCACGGATACTGCTGCGCTCCGGATGCTGGCGCAGCAGGATCCGGTCACCAACGTCTTTATCCTCGCGCATTTGCGTGCCGCCGGCACTGCCGCACCCACCAGCGGCGGCGCCGGCGTGATCGGTGTTTTCGACGACGGCATCCTGGTGGGTGCGTGCTGGGCAGGGGCAAACCTGGTTCCGGTCCAGCTGGACCCGGAGTTGGCAGGGGTGGTCGCGGAAGTGGCCAACACATCCGGCCGCCGCTATGCCTCGGCCTTTGGCCCGGCCGAGGCGGTCCTGGCGCTGCACGCGGAACTCCTCGCACGCGGCCACCGGGCCCACGAAGTCCGCGCGGAACAGCCCCTCATGACCATCGAGGGGCCGCCGGCGATCAAGCCAAATCCCGGCCTTGAACCGGGAAACCTTGCGGACTTTGACCGCATCCTGCCTGCCTGCGCCGCAATGTTCGAGGAAGAAGTGGGATATTCGCCCTTCCTGGGCGGCCGGGAGTTCTATAGCCGGCGGGTGGAAGGGCTCATCCGCCAAGGGCATTCCCTGGTCCACCTGAACCACGCCCGCGAGGTGGTGTTCAAGGCCGAACTGGGCGCCGTCACGGCCGAGGTCACCCAGATCCAAGGCGTCTGGATGAACCCGCTGTACCGCGGCCAGGGCTTGAGCGCCGGGTACATGGCCGCCGTCGTTGAGCACGCGCGGAGAGTCGCACCCATTACCAGCCTCTACGTCAATGGCTTCAACCTGCGGGCACGAGCCACCTACGAGCGGGTCGGCTTCCGCCAGGTGGGCACATTCGCTACTGTTCTTTTCTAGCGGGCGGTTGCTTGCAGATAAGTCATTGGGGGAACACATGAAGACATCCGTGCTGCGCGCGTTCGGGGCTGCCATCATTCTCGGCACGGCAATCTCAGCCTGCGCCGGCCCTGCCGAACCCCAGGCCAGCGCACCGCCGTCCAGTGCACCGCCCGCATCGGAAAGCCTGAAAACCGGCAGCACGCCACCTGCCACAACGCCCGCAGCCACGCCTACTCCCGCCGCCAAGGCCTACACGTCCACGGAGCTCGCCGGAATCCTCCAGCAGCTCGAGGACTCCGAAGGCCGGAAACTTTCAGTCCTGGCGGGCAGCGACCTTACCGACATCCTGGACCAGACCAGGGCTTTGATCGCCGCCATCGAAGTCTCCCCGGCCGAATGCAAGGAGTTGGCCGTGTCCAGCACTGTGCCCCAGATGGGCAATGCTGCAATGGCGCTGGGTCAAAGCACGGATCCGGCCACCGGCGCGGCCACCGCGGTGTCTCTTACCTCAGGCCTGGATGAGGCCGCTCTCGCAGGGGTCGCCAATCAACCGGTTCAGCTGGGACAGTGCGCCAACATGACCATGAAAGCGTCAGGGGTGGACGTCGCGGTTTCCATCACGCCCATGGATGGCGTGGGAGGAATGTCCAATACCGTCGCCTACAGGACTGACACCCAGCTTCCCGATGGCCGCGTGCAGTCCATGATCACCGCCCTGGCCGTTGAGCGCGGGGTGCTGCTCAGCGCCGTCGCGTCAGGCGGTGAAAGCGAGGCCGATGCTGCGTGGCGTGCCGGCGCTCTGCTGGATACCGCTGCCGCACTTGTCGAATAAGCCTGCCGAAGTAAGTTGGCCCGTTAAGTGAGTTCGCCCGTCAGGTACCGCTGCACGTTGGGGGCGACGAGCCTGACGAGGTCCTCCGGTGCGGCCGAGGCGAGGGGTTCCAGCCGCACCACGTAGCGGACCATCATGAGTCCCACCATCTGTGTGGCCACCAGATCTCCGCGCAAGGCAACTTCCTGGGGCGGTCCCGGCACCCCCGCCATGATCCGGCCAAGGACAGTCCGCGTCACCAGCTCCCGGAGGAGCGCCGTCCGGGCCTTCGAGCCTAGTGTGCCCCGCACGAAGGCCACAAGGCTTGGCTGCGCCGGACTTTCCCAGAGGCGAAGGACGGCGCGGACGATCAACTCGGCGCGCTGTTCGGGGCGGGCGGACGAAACTCCGGCCAGTACCTCTTCCGGATCGGCCGGGAGTTCCACACTCAGGGCGAACAGCTCATCCTTGCCGGTGAAGAAATGGTGCACCATAGCAGGATCCACACCCGCCGCACGGGCCACCTGCCGCAGGCTGGTGCCTTCGAAACCGTGTTCTGCGAACAGCCGACGGGCACTGTCCAGGATTCGTTCCCTGGACACCGTTGATCCGCCGCGCCGCCCCCGCCTTGCCGGCGGGGGATCACCGGGAGTGCCTTGCCGCACGGAATGACCGTCCGGCCGGGCGTTCCCCCCGGACAAGGCGTTCCCCTCAGGTTCGGCGTTCCCCTCAGGCAGGGTCATGCAGTCCGCCTCCGCAGCGTCAGGGAGGCCAGCACCAGCACTCCCAGCACGATGGCTCCCATGATGGCCGCGTCCTGCCACATCTGTTCGGTGGCCTCGGGATTGGCGGCAATCTCCTGCAGGGCGTCCACGGAGAACGTGAGGGGAAGAACATTCGAGATCGACTCGAGGGCATCGTTCATGCGGTCCCGCGCCACGAACAGTCCGCACAGGAGGATTTGCGGTACCACCACCACCGGCATGAACTGGACGGCCTGGAACTCGGTCCGGGCAAACGCCGAACACAGCAGGCCAAGGGCCACGCCCAGGACGGCGTTGATCACGGCGATGAGGACCACGAAGCCGGGCGGGCCCTCGATATCGAGATCGAATACCCAGTACGCCACCGCAGTAGCCACCAATGACTGCAGGGCGGCCATGATGGAAAACGCCAGGCCGTAGCCAAAGAGCAGGTCCGCCTTATGGACAGGAGTGGTGAGCAGCCGCTCCAGCGTTCCCGAGGTCCGCTCACGCAGCATGGTGATGGAGGTGACCAGGAACATCACCACAAACGGGAAAATGGCGAGCATCATCAGCCCCACGCGGTCGAAAGTGCGCGGCGCCCCGGGCGGCAGGGCCTCATTCTCGAAGAGGAAGTAGACGGCCGTGAGCAGCAATGCCGGGACCACCAGGATCAAGGCGATGCTGCGGCGGTCATGCCGCAGCTGCTCCAGCACCCGGCGGGTAGTTGCGAGCATCATCAGGATGTCCATTACCGTACGCTCCCGTCCTGTGCTGCCCGGTCCAGTGCTGTCCGGTCTTGTGCTGCCCCGTCCTCGGCAGCGGGACCGGCATCTTCCCCCGCTTCCTGGATGATGTGCAGGAACGCCTTTTCAAGGTCAGCGCTGTGCCCGCGCCGGCTCAGTTCCGCCGGCGTCAGCTGGGCAAGGAGCCGGCCTTCCCGCAGGAGGAGCAGGGACTCGCAGTGGCTGGCTTCCTCCATGACATGGCTTGATACAAGCAAGGTGGTCCCTTGGGCGGCCATGGCGCGGAACCGGCCCCAGAGGTCCGCGCGGAGCACTGGGTCCAGTCCAACGGTCGGCTCGTCCAGCACCAGGAGGCGCGGACGGGCCACCAGTGCGCAGGCGAGGGATACCCGGCTGAGCTGGCCGCCGGACAGGTCCGCGGTCTTCTGCCGCGCCTGGCGTTCAAGTCCGACGGCGGCAATCGCCTCCGCTGCCTCGGCCGCCCCTTGGCGGTGCATGGCACCGAAGTAGCGTACGTTGCCTTCCACGGTGAGGTCAGGGTAGACGCTGGGGGACTGGGTCACGTACCCCACCTGGTGCCGCAGGGCACTGCTGCCGGGCGGCAGCCCCAGGACCCGCACCGACCCGGACGTGATGCGCTGCGCCCCGACGATGGCGCGCATCAGCGTGGTTTTTCCGCTTCCGGAGGGACCCAGCAGGCCGGTGATTTGTCCGGCCGGAATGGCGAAGTCCAGTTCCCGAAGGACGGGAACACTTCGGCGCACAACCGTCAGGCCGCCGGCCGCCACCGCCTCGCCGTCGTCCGCATCCGCATCCGCCAAATTGTGTACTGCCGAACGTGACATGTCCGCCTCCGCTGAAGGGCAGGTGCCGGGCCGGAAGGCCAATAATTCATCACCTGATGAATTAAATCTAAGCCCGGCTTTGCGGGTAATCAACAGCCTTGAATGGAAAAGCACTTGATAAATGTGGGCGCCATCACTTAGGTTCGAACTAGCTGCGCTGGAGTGGCGTGGGCGGTCTCACCAGTCCTCACCAGTACTTAGGCGATAACGGCGTTGAGCCACGCCCGGATGCAATGACCAGCCTCGAGGGGGGCCAGGGGCTTTGTATTTCCGGGCGTGGCTCTACTGTCTCCGCCGTGGCCAGGTCTTCGGCCAGGGCACAGGGTCTGCCGGGGGAGTCGGGGCCAGGTGTCCAGTGCCGGTAGATTAGTACCCAGACGAATTTGTCCGGCCCCTGCTGATCCAGCACTTCCCCAGAAACGGATATCCACCCGTGGTTACAAGACTGTCCCAGCTTTTCCTGCGCACGCTGCGTGAAGATCCCGTCGACGCCGAGGTGGCCAGCCACCGGCTCCTGGTCCGTGCGGGCTACATCCGCCGTGCCGCTCCCGGGATCTACACCTGGCTCCCGCTGGGGCTCAGCGTCCTGCGCAAAGTCGAGGCCATCATCCGGGAGGAAATGGCGAACATCGGCGCCCAGGAAGTCCACTTCCCTGCGCTCCTGCCGCGTGAACCCTATGAGGCCACCAACCGCTGGACCGAATACGGTGAAGGACTGTTCCGCCTCCAGGACCGCAAGGGCGCGGACTACCTGCTGGCCCCCACGCATGAGGAAATGTTCACGCTGCTGGTCAAGGACCTCTACTCCTCGTACAAGGACCTCCCGCTGAGCCTGTACCAGATCCAGAACAAGTACCGCGATGAGGCGCGCCCCCGGGCAGGCCTGCTGCGCGGCCGCGAATTCATCATGAAGGACTCCTACTCCTTCGATGTGGACGACGCCGGCCTGGACGCCAGCTACGCCGCCCACCGCGGCGCCTACCTGCGGATCTTCGAGCGCCTCGGCCTGGAAGTCATCCCGGTCACGGCCACTGCCGGTGCCATGGGCGGGTCCAAGAGCGAAGAGTTCCTGCACCCCACGGATATCGGCGAGGACACCTTCGTCCGGTCCGCCGGCGGCTACGCTGCCAACGTTGAGGCCGTGACCACCGTGGTCCCGGCGGACATCGACTACACCGGCGCCCCGGCTGCCGAGGTGCTGGACACCCCTGACACTCCCACCATCGAAACGCTGGTGGCCGCCGCCAATCAGATAGCCCCCCGCTCGGAGGCTGACGGCGGCGCCTGGACCGGTGCGGACACGCTGAAGAATGTTGTCCTAGCCGTGACCCTGCCCACCGGGGAACGCCAGCTTGTGGTGATCGGCCTGCCCGGCGACCGCGGGGTGGACCTGAAGCGCGTCGAAGCGAACATCGGATCCTTCCTGCCCATCGCCGGCGAGATCGGACTGGAGGCCGCGAACGACGATGACCTCAAGAAGCAGCCGCTGATCGTCAAGGGCTACCTTGGGCCCGGCCTGACGCTCGAGGAACCTCTGCTGGGCACTGAAAGCGCCACGAAGCTGGTGTACCTGGTGGATCCCCGCGTCGTCAGCGGCACCGCCTGGATTACCGGCGCCAATGAAGCCGGTAAGCACGTATTCGGGCTCGTTGCGGGCCGGGACTTCACCTGGGACGGCGTCATCGAATGCACCGACGTCCGCGAAGGCGATCCCGCCCCGGACGGCTCCGGGCCGCTTGAAACGGCCCGCGGCATCGAAATGGGCCATATCTTCCAGCTGGGCCGGAAGTACGCCGAAGCCCTGGAACTGAAGGTCCTGGACCAGAACGGCAAGCAGGTCACCGTGACCATGGGTTCCTACGGTGTGGGCGTCACCCGCGCCGTGGCGGCCTTGGCCGAATCCAACCATGACGCCAAAGGCCTGGTCTGGCCACGGGCCGTGGCACCCGCTGACGTCCACGTGGTGGCCGTGGGCAAGGGCGAGGACATCTTCGCCACCGCAGAGCAGCTGGCAGCGGACCTGGAAGCCGCAGGCCTCGATGTCCTGCTTGACGACCGGCCCAAGGTCTCGCCGGGCGTCAAGTTCGGCGACGCCGAACTTGTGGGCGTCCCCACGATCCTCGCCGTCGGCCGCGGCCTGGTGGACGGCGTGGTGGAGATCAAGGACCGCCGCAGCGGCGAAGCCGAGAACATAGCCGTGGACAAGGCCGTTGACTACGTGGTCAACGCCGTCCGCGCCTCCTGATCCCCGGGCGTGCTCCCCGGGCTTGAATCCATCGAGCTGACAACGCTGGTCCTGATCGTGGTGGCCGGTTTCGCTGCCGGCTGGGTGGATGCCGTGGTGGGCGGGGGCGGGCTGATCCAGCTCCCGGCCCTGCTGCTGGTGCCGGGCATTACGCCCGTCCAGGCGCTGGCAACAAACAAGATGGGGTCCATCTTTGGTACTGCCACCAGCGCCGTTACGTACTATCGGCGGGTGGGGCCGGACCTCCGGACGGCCTTGCCGATGGCCGTTATTGCCCTGGCGGGAAGCTTCGGCGGCGCAGTGCTGGCCGCCAACCTGCCGTCCAGCGTGTTCAAACCCATCATTGTTGCCGCGCTCGTGGCGGTGGCACTCTTCACGGCGTTGAAACCGGATGCCGGCCACATCACGGCGCTGCGGCACGACGGCCATAAACACTACGTGGTGGCTTGCCTGATCGGTGCCGTGATCGGCTTCTACGACGGCCTGATCGGTCCGGGTACCGGATCCTTCCTGGTCATCGCCCTGGTCTCGGCGATGGGGTACGCGTTCCTGGAAGCCAGTGCCAAGGCCAAGATCGTGAACATGGCAACCAACGCGGGGGCCTTGCTGTTCTTCCTGCCGCACGGGTCCATCCTGTGGGCGCTGGGCCTGCTGCTGGGCGCTGCCAATATGGCCGGCGGATATCTCGGGGCACGGACAGCGGTGGCGCAGGGCAGCAAATTTGTCCGCGTGGTCTTCCTGGTGGTGGTGGCTGCGCTGATCGTTAAGCTCGGCTATGACGTCTGGCAGGAAAACTTCGCCGGACAAGGGTAGGACAAGGCTCTCGTGGCTGTCGGGAGCCGGGCGTAGCATGCAGATATGCCCAATGGTGACGATGAGTACTCCAGTGCTTTATCCGCAGCGGCGGGCCATGCCGCGGCATGGCTTCGAAGCCTTCCAGACCGTCACGTCGGCCCCCTCCTACCGGCCCACGACCTGACCGGGGCGTTCGGCGGACCGTTGCCAACCTCGGGCATGCCCGCAGCCGACGTCGTGGACCTCCTTGCCCGGACAGCCGAACCCGGGCTCATGGCCATGCCCTCAGGCCGCTTCTTCGGCTGGGTCATCGGCGGAACCCTGCCCTCTGCGCTTGCTGCAGACTGGCTGGTCAGCGCCTGGGACCAGAACGCCGGCCTCCGCTACGCTACCCCCGCGATGGCAGCCATTGAGGAAAGTGCCGGCACCTGGCTGCTGGAGCTGCTGGGGCTTCCGGCAGGGTCCGACGTCGGATTTGTCACCGGCGCGACGATGGCCAACTTCACCGGGATGGCAGCGGGGCGGTGGCGGCTCCTCGCCGATGCCGGCTGGGACCTGGACCGTGACGGGCTCAGCGGTGCACCCCGGATCCGGTGTTTCGTTGGCAGGGAGCGGCACGACACCGTGGACCTCGGCCTCCGGTACCTGGGGCTCGGCAGGCCGGTGGTGGTGGACGCAGACCCCCAGGGACGATTGATCCCAGCAGCATTGGAAGCTGCGCTGTCTGAAGGGACGGGGCCGGCTCTCGTGTGCCTGCAGGCAGGGAACCTCCATTCCGGCGCTTTTGACCCCTTCCCCGAAGCCATCCGCATTGCCCGGCAGCACGGGGCCTGGGTCCACGTCGACGGCGCTTTCGGCCTATGGGCGGCGGCAGCGCCGGAGCTTCGCCATCTGACCCGCGGGTACGAGGACGCCGATTCGTGGGGGACCGATGCGCACAAGACCCTGAACGTGCCGTACGACTGCGGCATTGCCGTCGTCCGGGACGCGTCAGCCCTCCGGTCCGCGATGGGCCTGCACACGAGCTACCTGATCCATGACGCTGAAGGGCCCGGAGACCCGTTCGATAAAGTCCCGGAGTTGTCCCGCCGCGCCCGTGGCGTGCCGGTCTGGGCGGCACTGAAGAGCCTTGGCCGCGACGGCGTGGCAGCCCAGGTGCAGGGGCTGGCGGCTGCCGCGTCGGAGATCGCGGCGGGGCTGGGAGCCCTGGACGGCGTGGAGGTGCTGAACGACGTCGAGTACACCCAGGTGAGCGTGGCGTTCGGCGATGATGCCACCACCCGCGCGGTGACGGCGCGCATTATCGAGGACGGAAAAGTGTGGATGTCCGGCTCCCGCTGGCGGGACCGGGACATCCTGCGTGTTTCCGTGAGCAACTGGCAGACGGCGGAAGAAGAGGTGGCCACTGCCGTTGCTGCGGTCGGATCCGCCGTTGCCGCAGTCCGCAGTGCCTGACCACTGGCACGCTTGACCACGGTACGTCCTTAGCGGGCGCCCCTTTACCGGGCGCCTACCGCTTCGCCGGGCTCCGGCAGGCGGTGGGCCGGAGGCAGCCCGTCCAGGGTCCTGCCGGCGAGGGTGCTGGCCACCCAGAGGGAGCGGGCCAGGTCCCCGCGATGATCCGGTTTGCCTGCATACCCCAGGGCATTGGCCACCTCCCGGGCAATTCCCCACTGCCTGGCTGCCTCGGGGTCCAGGCCCGCCGCGGAGCTGAACCCGGCGCAACGGCGTCGCAGGCCGGCCGCAGGGTTGTCCAACGGCAGATCCGACAGGCGGTTCCACAACAGCGGTGCCACGGCGAACTCGGGATCCCCGATCATCGGCTGGGGGTCGATGGCGGCGTAACCCTCCGCCGTCGGAAGCACCTGCCGGCCAGGGTCAGCCGGACGGGCGAGGATGTTGAGGTAATGCAGGTCGGTATGGACGAGGACGTCGCGGGCGGACCGCCGTCCCACCGCACCCCGGGTCTGGCACACCTCCAGGGCGGCCTCGAGGAGCCACCGGGGGAACGGCCGTCCCAGCTGTTCCCAGTCCGCGGGCAGGTCATCGCTCCACTGCTCCGCGCGGGCGGCGATGTGCTCGAACTCAAACCACTGCGGCCGGTCGTCGGGGGTGACGCTCAGCTGCCGCACCAGGCCGCCCCATACCACCACCGCGTCCTCCATGGGCACGGTGGCGAGCGAGCGTTCGCCGTCGAGCCGTTCCAGGAGCATGGCGCAGGTGCCGGCGTGGGAGGCGAGCAGTGCTACCGCGCCGTGGCCCTGCCAGAGGGCCAGGGCGTGCCGCTCAACCCGTGCTTCGTCGTGCGGGAAGGCGATTTTGAGGGCTGCCGGGGTGCCGTCCTGCTGCCGCACCGGGATCACGATGCCGCCATGGCCGTTCCAGGGCAGGGCGCCGGGACGCAGGTCCGGGGCCAGCTCCCAGTTGTCCAGGCGGCCCTGGATGAGGTCCGGCAGGGAAGCGAGCCAGGCGCGTCCGGCACTGCTGCGGGTGTAGCGGGCAGTGAGGTCCGGAGGGATGGGTACTACCGCTGGCTGGCTCATCAGTTCCAGCCTAAGTCCACTGGTGCGGCACGTACCGCAGATACCCTTCAGACCACGCCCGTGGCCCCCAGAAGGTTGCCGATGGTGAAGGTGGCGGCGAGGGCGAGTGCGCCCCCGGCCACTACCCGCACTGCGGCGCGGAACCTGGAGCCGCCGCCGATCCACGCCCCGAGTGCGCCCGTCAGTGCCAATGCCAGGAGCACGGCGAGGAACGTGACCGGAACCCGGACGTCCCGCGGCGGAAGCAGGATCGCCAGCATGGGCAGGGCCGCCCCGATCACGAAGGACACCGCTGATGCAAAAGCTGCATGCCAGGGGCTGACGATGTCGTCCTCGTCAATGTTGAGCTCCGCGGACAGGTGCGCGGCGAGGGCATCGTGTGCTGTCAATTCCGCCGCCACCCGTCCTGCCGTCTCCTCGCTCAGGCCCTTGGCCTGGTAGATCGCCGTGAGTTCTGCGAGCTCCACTTCCGGTTCTTCGGCCAGCTCGCGGCGTTCCTTCTCGATCAGGGCCTTTTGGCTGTCGCTTTGGCTGCTCACCGAGACGTACTCGCCCAGCGCCATGGATACGGCGCCGCCCACCAGGCCGGCTGCGCCTGCGGCAAGGATCGGGCCGGAGGCAGCGGTTGCTCCGGCGACTCCCACCACGATCGCTGCCACGGAGACAATCCCGTCATTGGCGCCCAGGACACCGGCGCGCAGCCAGTTGAGGCGCTGGGCCAGGTCATTGCTGTGCGGTTCATTGTCATGGAAGGCGGATGCACTGGCTGTGTCCATCCCTACAGCAAACCATCCGGCGCCCCGGCCTGCCAGCACGGCATGCAGCGGAGGAGGAGCCCTGTGATTACTGCGGCAGCGGCGGAAGCTGCCCTTCATCCAGCACCAGGCCCGGCAAAGGACTTGTGTCCGCCCCCCAGTGCTGCGCCCTCCGCGCGGCATCCTGCAGGGCCGCCAGTGCCCAGGCGCGTGTGGCCCCGTCGGCCAGCGCCACAACGTCGCCGTACAGCGGCAGCGTGTCCGCTTCCAGGCCGGCAAGTCCGGCCGCCGGGGCGTCAAGGAACCCCTGGTCCAGGACATATCCCGGCGGCTGCGGGAGCAGTGTCGCGCAATGCGTTCGCCCGTATTCCTCGGCATGGACGGCAAGGTCCTGGTGCTGCGCCAGGAATTCCGACGCCGGGCGGACGGCTTCAGGCGGAAGGCGCGTGAGGGCTGCCTGGTAGCCGTACGCCGTCTCCAGTTCGGCGCCGGCGGCCGCGACGAGGGCGGTTCCCAGGCTGGCTCCGGTGGGAGGGGACGTGGAGGCGGAGCCAGCAGCGGAGGGCGTGGCAGGGCACGCAGGGGCCGGCACCGTGGCGTCGTGAGATTCGGTCCCTTGCGCTTCTGCCTCAAGGGAGCCTGCCGCGCCGAGCCGTTCGGCGGCGAGGAGTTGTGCTGTGCCGGCGCCGGCGAGCAAACGTGCCATGCCGCCGTCGGCCGTTTCCGCATCCTTGAGGCGTTGCCGGCCACTGGCGGCGAGGCTGGCGGCAAAGTCCGCAACGGTCACCACTGGAGGACTGGAGGGTGGGGGAGCGGCGGTTGGCGGGACCCCGGCCGCTGAAGCCGGCGCAGAGGTTGGCCCGGGTGCCTCCGCGGAAGGTTGGCTTCCAGGCAGCAGCAGTGCCCGGGCCTGGATGGTCAGCAACGTCACAACCTGGGTCATCGGCTCCTCCGCCGGAGCGCCGGCATTGCTGCCGGCGTCTGCAGCGCCCAGCTCCAACGCTGCGGACCGCAGCTCGAGCGCCTCGTTCAGCGCGGCTTCGCGGGCCTGCTCCGAGAAAGGCGGTTCCGCAGGAGCGGGCGGTTCAGCGGGGGAAAAAGCGAAGCCCAGGCTGACCACCAGAAGGGCTGCGAGGGAAAAAACGGCGTACCGGAAATAGCGCATCCGCGGGCGGTTTTCCTGGTTGTCGTCTTTCACAACAGACCATGGTGCCACGTCGAGGGGGAATCCCCGTGCTCCAATGAACCGGTAAAATAGCTACGCTAGTACACACAACATCATCTATAGGGAGGCGGCCGGCATCGTGAGCAATGCAGAAGCCACAGCTTCATCAGACCATACCGGAACGGGTAAGGCTGAGGCCGCGCACAATCCGGAAGCTGCACGGCTCAGGGCGCTCCTTGAACCCTCCGTCCAGGCCAACCGCCTGTACTTGGAGGACGTGGCTATCATCCCCGGATCCCACCGCGTGGTCCACGTAGTGGTGGATCTGCCGCAGGAGGAGACCGGCGGAGTCAGCCTTGATGTCATCGCCGAAATTTCCAAGGTGCTCTCCGATGTTTTGGACAATGATCCCGCAGATGACGGCCGCCCCTACGACCTCGAAGTCTCTTCGCCCGGCGTCGGTCGACCCCTGACGGAGCCGCGCCACTGGCACCGCGCCAAGGGGCGAATGGCGAAAGTCAACGTCCTCCAAGGCGACAACGTCACGGGCCGCATCCAGGCGGTGGACGCCTCAGGCGTGACCATCGTCCCCGAGATAGCGGTCAAAAAGGGAATGAAGCCCAGGCAGGGCGATCCCATCAAGCTTCCTTTCGACAGGATCCGCAACGGAAAAGTCGAGATCGAATTCAGCCACCTCCACGAGGACGGTCTGGAACCTGAACACAATGGACCTTCTGAGGAGGCCTGATGGATATTGACATGAGCGCACTGAGACTTCTGGAGCGTGAGCGTGAAATCCCGCTGGACCTCCTGATCCCCACCATCGAGCAGGCGCTCCTGGTGGCCTACCACAAGTCGCCCGGCGCCTTCGAGAAGGCCCGCGCGGAGCTTGACCGCAAGAGCGGCCACGTGACCATCTGGGCCGTGGAGATCGACGACGACGGCGCCCCCATCGGCGAGTTCGAGCACACCCCGGAGGGCTTCGGCCGTATCGCCGCCAGCACCGCCCGCCAGATTATCCTGCAGCGTCTGCGCGACGTTGAGGACGACAACGTCCTGGGTGAGTTCAAGGGCCGTGAGGGCGAACTTGTGGCCGGCACCATCCAGCAGGGCCACAACCCGCACATGGTCCAGGTCAACCTGGGCACCGTGGAAGCGCTCCTGCCGCCGCCCGAGCAGGTGCCGGGGGAGAAGTACCTCCACGGGAACAGGTTGCGTGCCCTGGTGATCGATGTGCACCGCGGCTCCAAGGGCCCGTCCGTCACGCTGTCCCGGTCCCACCCCGGCCTCGTCCGGAAGCTCTTCGAACTGGAAGTTCCCGAGATCGCCGACCGCTCCGTGGAGATCGTTGCCCTGGCCAGGGAAGCCGGCCACCGCACCAAGATCGCGGTTAAGGCCAACACCCCCGGCATCAACGCCAAGGGTGCCTGCATCGGTGAAATGGGCTCCCGCGTGCGGGCTGTGATGACGGAACTGAACGACGAGAAGATCGACATCGTTGACTTCAGCGAGAACCCGGCCACCTTCATTGCCAGCGCATTGTCGCCGTCGCGGGTGAATTCGGTCACCATCACCGACGAAGCTACGCGTTCCGCCCGCGTGGTGGTTCCCGATTACCAGCTTTCCCTGGCCATCGGCAAGGAGGGCCAGAACGCCCGCCTGGCGGCCAAGCTGACCGGCTGGCGCATCGATATCGTGTCCGACGCAGCGGCTCCGCGCGAAAACTGAACCAACCCTCTCCGGGGTGGCCACGCCGGGACTGCTCTGCGGTTTCGGGCAGAACGGCCCGGAGGGGCTAGAATAGAAAAGGCCGCGCCCAACGGCCGGCAGCCGTGTGCCTCGAGCATGCCCCTTCCGCTGACTCAGCGGAAGGCCAGGCATTCCCGGGGCCAGCAGATATACATGTCAGGAAGATGACCGTGGCAGAGCTTTCCACCGGGAATCACCCCGAACGTACCTGCATCGGATGCCGGAAGAAGGGCCTGCGGTCTGAATTGCTCCGGCTCGTCGCCGAAGGCAACGGCTCTGCCGCTGTCCTGGTGGATGAACGACGCCGGCTGGCTGGCCGGGGTGCTTGGCTGCACCCCAGCGAATCGTGCCTGGCTCTGGCGATCAAACGGCGGGCTTTCGGACGTGCCCTTGCGGGCGCAACGGAAACTGCCGCCGTCGAAGACTGGATCAAGCCGGAAACGAACGTTGCAGGCACCACGGCAACTGCAACACCAACCGTCCAACCTGAAAGCGGGTCAGAAATCTGATGGAAACCCGATGAGTTCCCAGCGATGAGTGCGTAACGATGACAACAACTTTGTTGCGCTCTGCAATGGGCCCTTCCGTAGTAATCGCGGCTGGGGTCCGCAGTAAGAAGTAGACGGTTCGTGCCTGGCTCGGTGCGGACCGAGACAGGAGAAATGTGGCCAAGGTCCGCGTACATGAGCTCGCCAAAGAGCTCGGTATTACTTCCAAAGATGCAGTGACAAAACTGCAGGAACTGGGCGAATTTGTTCGCTCCGCCTCTTCCACCATTGAGGCCCCCGTTGTGCGTAAACTGCGCAACGCCTTCCCCGACGCTGCGGCCAAGGCCTCAGCACCGGCGGCCGCGCCCAAGGCGCCCGCCCCGGCGGCAGAAGCACGTCCTTCAACTCCGGCTCCCGGCCCGGCAGCTCCCAAGGCTCCGGCTCCCGCGGCGCAGGCACCTGCCCCCGCCGCTCCGGCAGCACCGGCCCAGCCTGCTGCTTCGGCTCCGGCGGCACCTGCTGCCAGCCGGCCTGCAGCTCCGGCGGCCCCCGCCGCCCCTACCAGCACTGCTCCATCCACCGGCGCAAAGCCCGGTGCGCGTCCGGCCCCCAAGGCCGAAACTCCCGCTGCCCCCACCCGCTCCGGCGGACAGGGCGGTTCGGCAGGCAGCTCTGCTCCCCGTCCCGGCGGTCCCCGCCCGGGCAACAACCCGTTCGCTACCTCGCAGGGCATGCCCCGTGGCCGTGGCGGCGACGGTGAGCGTGCTCCCCGTCCGGGCAACAACCCGTTCGCTACCTCGCAGGGCATGCCCCGCCCGGGTGGAGGCCGTACCGACGGCGACCGTCCCGGCGGTCCGCGTCCCGCAGCAGGTGCCGGTGGACCCCGTCCCGGTGGTCCCCGTCCCGCGGCCGGCGCTGGCGGGCCTCGTCCCGCAGCGGGTGCCGGTGGCCCCCGCCCCGGTGCACCGCGCCCCGGTGGTGCCGGTGGAAACCGTCCCACCCCGGGCATGATGCCCAACCGCACTGAACGCCCGGCTCCGGCCGGTGCAGGACGTCCCGGTGCCGGCGGCCGTGGTCCCGGACGCCCGGGCGGCGCTCCCGGAACCGGTGGTCCCGGTGGCGGCGGCGGAGCTCCCGCCGGCGGTGGCTTTGGCAAGGGCGGCCGCGGACGCGGCGGCACCCAGGGTGCTTTCGGCAAGGGCGGCGCCGGACGTGGCAAGCAGCGCAAGTCGAAGCGTGCAAAGCGCCAGGAACTTGAGCAGATGAGCGCACCGTCGCTGGGTGGCGTGAGCGTACCCCGCGGCGACGGCAACACCGTCATCCGCCTGCGCCGCGGCTCGTCCATCACGGACTTCGCTGACAAGATCGAGGCAAACCCCGCCGCACTGGTGACCGTGCTGTTCCACCTCGGTGAAATGGCAACGGCCACGCAGTCACTCGACGAGGAAACCTTCGCGCTGCTGGGTGAAGAGCTCGGCTACAAGCTCCAGGTTGTGTCCCCGGAGGACGAGGAGCGCGAGCTGCTCTCCGGCTTCGACATCGACTTCGAAGCCGAACTCGAAGCCGAAGGCGATGAAGACCTCGAGGCACGTCCTCCGGTAGTCACCGTTATGGGCCACGTGGACCACGGTAAGACCCGCCTGCTCGATGCCATCCGCAAGTCCGACGTTATGGCGGGCGAGCACGGCGGTATCACGCAGCACATCGGTGCCTACCAGGTCACGCACACCCACGAAGGCGACGACCGGAAGATCACCTTCATCGATACCCCGGGCCACGAGGCGTTCACCGCCATGCGTGCCCGTGGTGCGAAGGTCACCGACATCGCCATCCTGGTGGTCGCAGCGGACGACGGCGTAATGCCCCAGACCGTTGAAGCCCTCAACCACGCCCAGGCAGCCAACGTGCCCATCGTGGTGGCCGTGAACAAGATCGACAAGGAAGGCGCCAACCCGGACAAGGTCCGCGGCCAGCTGACCGAGTACGGCCTGGTTCCCGAAGAATACGGTGGCGACACCATGTTCGTGGAGGTCTCTGCCCGCCAGAACCTCAACATCGACGAGCTGCTCGAGGCAGTCCTGCTCACCGCGGACGCTGCCCTGGACATGCGCGCCAACCCGAACAAGGACGCCCGCGGTATCGCCATCGAAGCGAACCTGGACAAGGGCCGCGGTTCCGTAGCCACCGTCCTGGTGCAGTCCGGCACCCTGCGCGTCGGCGACACCATCGTGGCAGGCACGGCCCACGGCCGCGTCCGTGCGATGTTCGACGACGACGGCAGTGCCCTGACCGAGGCCGGCCCGTCCCGCCCCGTCCAGGTGCTGGGTCTGTCCAACGTCCCGCGTGCAGGTGACACCTTCTTCGTGACCGCTGACGAGCGCACCGCCCGCCAGATCGCCGAGAAGCGTGAAGCTGCCGACCGCAACGCCGCACTGGCCAAGCGCCGCAAGCGCATCAGCCTCGAAGACTTCGACCAGGCCGTGGCCGAAGGCAAGATCGACACCCTCAACCTCATCCTCAAGGGTGACGTGTCCGGTGCCGTGGAAGCCCTCGAAGACGCCCTGCTCAAGATCGACGTGGGCGAAGGCGTGCAGCTGCGCGTCATCCACCGCGGTGTTGGTGCCATCACGCAGAACGACGTCAACCTGGCAACAGTGGACAGCGCCGTCATCATCGGCTTCAACGTCAAGCCCGCC
The DNA here is from genome assembly GCF_030209335.1 of Pseudarthrobacter sp. fls2-241-R2A-168. Classification (NCBI taxonomy): domain Bacteria; kingdom Bacillati; phylum Actinomycetota; class Actinomycetes; order Micrococcales; family Micrococcaceae; genus Pseudarthrobacter; species Pseudarthrobacter sp. fls2-241-R2A-168. Next base: position 15,582 of record NZ_JARVSG010000030.1, on the reverse strand, counting down.
GAGCGGGTTGCCGAACTGGCAGACCGCGAAGGCGTGGACATGCGCTTCTACTCCGTCATCTACTCCGCGATCGATGACATCGAGATGGCGCTCAAGGGCATGCTCAAGCCGGAATACGAAGAATTCCAGCTGGGCACCGCCGAGGTCCGCGAAGTCTTCCGCTCCTCCAAGTTCGGAAACATCGCCGGCTCGATCGTCCGCTCGGGCATCATCCGCCGCAACACCAAGGCACGCATCAGCCGCGACGGCAAGATCATCGGTGACAACCTCACCGTTGAGACGCTCAAGCGCTTCAAGGACGACGCCACCGAGGTCCGCACGGACTTCGAGTGTGGTATCGGTCTTGGGTCTTACAACGACATCACCGAAGGTGACATCATCGAGACCTTCGAGATGCGTGAGAAGCCGCGCGTCTAAGCGTTGATCTTCTATCGTGGGGCCGTCGGGATTTTTCCGGCGGCCCCGCCCCTTCGCTGGGCGGCAACGGATCTGCGATCCTTTGCCGCCCAGCTTCGGCAGGCCCGATGCCACTCCCGGGCCGCCGGAAGAATCCCGACGGGTCCGTCTTTGACTCACCTTTTGTGCGTGGCATCAATTAGTCCAATGTGGGTACGGCTGCTGCAACATGCCGTCGTACGTCCCAAATTTTAGGAGTTGTTCATGGCTGATCCGGCACGTGCTGCCAAGTTGGCGCAGCGGATTAAGGTTGTTGTTGCTGAGGCCTTGGGCCGGAAGGTTAAGGATCCCCGGCTGGAGGGTATTACTGTTACTGATGCCCGGGTGACCAATGATTTGCAGCATGCCACTGTGTACTACACCGTTCTGGGTGACCAGGCTGTCCAGGCTGACGCTGCCAAGGGCCTGGAGAAGGCCAAGGGTGTGCTGCGCCAGGAGGTGGGGCGCAACCTCAGCATCCGACTGACTCCCACCCTTGAGTTCGTCTCGGATGAGATTCCCGTTATCGCTTCGAACCTCGAGGAGCTGCTCCGGGAGGCCAAGAAGCGCGACGCCGAAGTGGCCGCCCTCGCGGCGCAGGCCAGGCATGCGGGTGACCCTGATCCCTACAAGACCGATGCGTCCGGCGATGTGGACATCGACGAAGACGACTTCGACGAAGAGGACCTCGACCTCACCGATGCCGAGGAATTCGACGAAGACGGCCACAAGTAGCAACAAAGGCAACGCAGCAGAAGGCCCGGACCGTATGGTCCGGGCCTTCCGTTTCCCGCAAAACTGCCGTCAGTGGCTAGTCGACATGAATCCGGACCACTTTGCCGTTGAATTGCTCTGCTGGAGGAGCCGCTCCCGGGCCCGCCGGAGCGCCGGACAGCGCATCAACCGTAGCGAACAGGTGTCCGGCCTGGAATTCGACGGCCGCCGGCTGGTTTACTGTCACGAACTCAGACCGGTGGTCTCCCCAGCAACTCAACTTCAGGATGTTGCCGCCGAAGAGCGAAGCGACGTAGATATCGCCATTGTCAGCGATCGCAAGGCCAGTGGGGGTCAGGATGTCGTCAGCCCACAGATGCACGTCGCCGTCCCAGGGATCCACCCGGAACACTGCACCCCTGGCTCCCAGGGACGGATCCTCCGGACCGCCAGGCAGGGACGTGACGTACAGCCGGCCATCGGGGCCGAACTCTACGTCGGTGGGCACAGGCTCGAAAGCATACTTTTCACCAGCAACGCAGGCCGGCACACCAAGGCCACCCTCCGCCTCTGGACGGGCAGCGCTTTCTGGAATAACCGTGCGCCGCGGGGGCAGCACTGCCAATGTGGAAATGTCGCCGCTCTCAAGGTCGACTTCAAGAATGGCGTTTGCGCCAGCGTCAGCTACATACGCCTTACCGCCTTTCACCGCCACACCGTAGGGATGTGAATCGACCGTGCCCTTGTAACGGGCGGGCGGGAACTCAGGCCAACCCTCCAGACATTTGTCTGAGACGTCGTCACTGAAGCCGTAATGCTGATCACCGTCCGGGTTGTGCTTACGTTCGTAGCGGGCCAGGTCCGCGATGGTTCGGACGTCTCCGTCCTCGTCAATGGACTTCAAGTGGCCTTGGAGGTTCTCGGGTATACCGACGCCCGCGCCTATGCTCTCCACAAAATACGTGGTTCCGTGGTGCATTTCGACGCCGCCAACGTCCCAACCCTCTTTGCCTTGGTAGAGCGTAGTGGTGGTGCCGTCATCATGGACACGGCTGAGGAGGCCGGCGAAGTTCTGGGTGACGAGGATCGATTCCTCCGCATCCACGGCCAGGCTGAGAGGTGTTGCCAGGCCCTCGGCCCGCGTGCGCGGAGTCGGCTGGTCACTGGAACCCGCAACCGCGGGCCCAGCGGGAAGGACTAACGCCGCGGCAGCAATACACGCGGCGATCGGAAACTTTGTCTTCATTGGGTACTCCGTGATTTTTGGCCTTGGGAGCCGGGGAATGGAGTGGATGGGAGGACGGGCAGGGAGCTCCCGGCCTAAGACTAGGCCTGTACCCACGGGTAGTTGCCGGGGAACTGCCCCCTAATCCGCCCCCTACTTCGTCCCCTAATACCAACCCCTTTGGCTAGGATCGAGCTATGAACCAAGCGGACCAGGGCGCTGCGAACCATTACCTCGAACGGGCCGTGGCACTTGCCACCCGGAACGTTGCCGAAGGCGGCGGTCCCTTCGGTGCCCTGGTGGTGACCAAAGACGGGCAAGTGCACGAGGGGGTCAACCGGGTCACCCGCGACAACGATCCCACCGCCCACGCCGAAGTGGTGGCCATCCGCACGGCAGCTGCCGCCATTCGGAACTTTGACCTGCGTGGGGCAGTCCTCTACACCAGCTGCGAGCCGTGCCCGCTGTGCCTGGCGTCGGCTCTCTGGGCACGGATCGACCGTGTCTACTTTGCGGCGGACCGCTACGGCGCCGCGTCCGCCGGCTTTGATGATGCCATCTTCTACGATTACTTCTCCGGCACCCGTCCCGAGCTGCTGCCGGTCAGCAGAGGCGATGTGCCGGCGTCGGACGCCCCGTTCCTTGCCTGGGGCGCGCATAAAAGCCGGAAGGACTACTAGGCATGGAAGCTTCCCTCATCAAGTGTCCCCACTGCGGGAAAACCAACCGGGTCCCGGCCCATGCCGCCGGGCGGCCACGCTGCGGCAATTGCCACGGCGGGTTGCCCTGGATCGTGGACGCAGGCGACGCCGATTTCAGCACGGTGGCCGAACAGTCGCCCGTGCCGGTGCTGGTGGATTTCTGGGCTGCCTGGTGCGGACCGTGCCGCATGGTGAGCCCGGTCCTGGACAAACTGGCCCGCGAGCGCGAGGGGGCCGTCAAGCTGGTCAAGGTCGACGTGGACAAGAATCCGGGCCTGTCCCGGCGGTTCGACGTGCAGGCCATCCCCACACTGATGGTGATCGTTGACGGAAAGGTGGCTGCCCGGCAGGCGGGAGCGGCACCGGCCGAAGCGCTCCGCACCTGGCTGGATGGTGCGCTGGCGGGAACGCGGCGCTGACGGAAAAGCTGCGCTGAGCAGCTGAGTCACACCCGTTCGGGAAGCCTGGACAGTCCCTCGAGCAGTTCCTCCCGCTTGCCGCACAGCGCAATCCGCACCCAGCCCTCGCCAATGGAACCAAACGCCGTCCCCGGTGCGAGGGCAACACCTGAGTCGGCGAGGAAGCGCCGGACCCAGGCCCGGACGTCGCCGCCGCTGACATGGGACACATCCGCCCAAAGGTAGAACGCGCCGTCGGCCTTCAAATACGGAATGCCCTTTGAATCGAGCACCGCGGACGCCGCGTCCCGGTTGGCCCGGTAGTGTTCGTGCGCGTGCCGGACGTAATCCTGGGGTCCGGTAAGAGCTGCGATAGCGGCGTACTGTGACGGCGATGCCACGCACGAGACAATCGACTCCATCACATTGTTCATCTTCTGCTCCAGGCCCGGCGGGCACACCAGGGCGCCGATCCGGAGCCCCGTGAGGCCGTACGTCTTCGACAGTGTCAGGGAGGTGAAGACACGCGCCTCGCCCGGCTGTTCGCCGTCGAACCTCGCCGGGCTCACGTGCGGCACATCGTAGGTGAACGCCTCGTAGCACTCGTCCGAGATCACCCACAGATCGTGGCGCCGGGCCAGCTCCACGAGTTCCCGCGTCAGCTCTTCCGCGAGGACCGCGCCCAGCGGATTGGACGGGGAATTCAGGACCAGCACCCGGGTCCGGTCCGTGATGAGCGCCTCGATATCTTCGGTCCTGGGCTGGAAATCGTGGTCCGGGTAGAGCGGGTAGCCCACCGGGACGGCGTTCAGGAGCAGGCTGGTCATGGCAAAAGTGGGGTAGCCCGGGTTGGGAATCAGGATCTCGTCGCCGGGGGAGAGCAGCAGGCTCATGGCAAGGTGCAGGCCCTGCTGCGCGCCGGCCACCACGTACACCCGTTCAGCACCAATGCTGTTGTTGTGGCCGACGCCTGCGCGTTCCCGGAAGCGCGCCGCGAACGCATCGCGCAGCGCCGGGACGCCCGCATTGGGGGTGTAGTTGGTTTCGTCCCTGTCCAGGCAGGCGATGCCGGCGTCGAGGACGTGACGTGGGAGCGGGAACCCGGGCTCGCCGATGCTGAGGACCAGCGCGCCGGGGGTGCGCCACGCGGCCTCGGTGATCTCGCGGATCTGGTTGACGGGCACGTCGCGGACATGGGCGGCAAGCTCAGGCATGCCTGCCATCCTAACCGGCTCTTTACTGCACAATCAGCCGCAGGGGTCGGCCGCCAGCCGAGGCCCGACGGGTGTGGGCCGGGGCCGGGACCAGCGCCGATATACTGGGAAGCGTGCTTTCTGGACTGGTGATAGTGGACAAACCGCAGGGATGGACCAGCCATGATGTGGTTGGCCGGATGCGGCGCATCGCCGGTACCCGGAAAGTAGGCCATGCCGGCACCCTCGATCCCATGGCCACGGGCGTGCTGGTGGTGGGCATCAACAAAGCAACCCGCCTGCTCACCTACATTGTTGGCACCTCCAAGACGTACACCGCCACCATCCGCCTTGGACAGTCCACCGTGACGGACGACGCCGAAGGTGAAGTGACTGCCACGGCTTCCACTGCGGAGGTGGCTGAGCAGGCAATTCACGACGGCGTTGCGGCCCTTACCGGTCAGATCCAGCAGGTGCCCAGCAGCGTCAGCGCCATCAAGGTCAACGGTGAACGTGCCTATGCCCGCGTCCGCTCGGGGGAAGAAGTCACGCTCGCGTCGCGCCCGGTCACCATCCACCGGTTCGAGGTGCACAGCATCAACAGGGACGCCGCGGCGGACGTCGTGGACCTGGACGTCACCGTGGAATGCTCGTCGGGGACCTATATCCGTGCGCTGGCCCGCGACCTCGGCAATGCGCTGGGCGTCGGGGGACACCTCACAGCCCTGCGGCGCACGCACGTGGGACCGTACTCGCTGGAGCAGGCGCGCACCCTTGAACAGCTTGCCGAGGAACTCAACGTCCTCGACATGGCCGATGCCGCCCGGGCGCTGATGCCCAACCGCGAACTCAGCCCGGAGGAAACCACGGAGATCTCCTTCGGCCGGCGGATCGCTGCCGGCGCCGCCCCCGGGAGTTCCGCCGCAGCCACTGCCGAACATCCCGCCGCTGCCTTCGCCCCGGACGGAAGCCTGGTGGCACTGCTGGCCGACGCCGGCAGCTTCGCCAAACCCGTGCTGGTGTTCGCACCCGGGACCGGCGGACCCTCAAACGGGCCGGGCACCACCGACGGGCCAGCCCCCGGCACCTCCGACCGGCCGGGCACCACCGACAGGCCGGTCCCCGGCACCTCCGGGGCGGCCTGAGCGTGGACGCGTATTTCTACATCATCCTGGTGGTGGGTCTGATCTCCACCGGGACCTGCCTGCTGGCGGGCATCCTCAAGAAAGCCCCGAACGACGTCACCATCCTCTCGGTGGCGGCCGTCGAGGTGGCATTGCTGGTGTACCTGGTGGGATCCATCGTGCGGGTCATCGCCGGCGAACCCATCGCCGGAGAGGCCTGGGAGTTCTGGGGTTACCTCGCCACCGCCATGCTCCTGCCGCCGGCCGCCGTCTACTGGTCCATCCTGGAACGGACCCGGTGGAGCAACTTTGTCCTGGCCGCTGTTGGCGTCACCGCACTGGTGATGGCCGCCCGAATGAACCAGATCTGGTACTGAAGTGGAAGAAGAAGCACCAAACGTGAAAAACCAGAACTCCGCAGCCCCCGCCAAGGGCGCAGCCGCCAACGCTACGGGTGCCAAGAACACCCGCAACACCGGGCCGGGGCGACTGCTGATCGCGGTCTACGCGGTCTTCGCCATTTCAGCCACTGCCCGCGCCGGGTACCAGATCCTCACCAAGTTTTCCGAGGCGCCGCTGGCCTACCTGCTGTCCGCCTTCGCCGCGCTGGTGTACGTGGTGGCCACAGTGTCCCTGGCCAAGCCCGGCAGCACATGGTTCAAGGTCTCTGTCGCCGCGGTCCTGGTGGAACTGGTGGGAGTGCTGGTGGTGGGCGCCCTGAGCGTGTTTGACTCCGTCCAGTTCCCGCACGAGACCGTCTGGTCGCTGTTTGGCCGTGGCTACGGATTCATCCCGTTGCTGCTGCCCATCCTGGGCCTGGTCTGGCTGTACCGCCGCCGGCCCTCACTGATGGCATGACCGCCAAGGAGCCGGGTTCCCGCAGCCGGCCCTTGGCAAAGCCGCACCTCTGAGTGCGGGTAATCTTTAGAGAGTTCCGTGGCCGGTACGGTCCTGAACGTTGATACTTGCACGCAGTTAAAGGCGAGGGTGATGGTCTACATCTGGAACGATCCGTCCGAAGTCCCGGCGGACTTCGGCCCATCTGTTGTCACCTTCGGCAACTTCGACGGCGTCCACCGCGGCCACCAGCAGGTGCTGTCCGAGCTGATCCGCACCGCCCGGCTCACCAGGTCCAGGTCCGTGGCAGTCACCTTTGATCCCCACCCGGCCCTGATCCACCGCCCTGAGTCGGCACCTGAACTGATCATGGGGCTTGAGGACAAGCTTGAGGCACTGGGGGAGCTCGGCCTGGACGCCATCCTGGTGATGAAGTACTCGCTGGACCTCGCCAGCCTCACCGCTGAAGAGTTCGTGGAGCAGTTCCTGGTGGACTGCCTGCACGCCAGCCACGTGGTGATCGGCCACGACGCCCGCTTCGGCCGTGGCAATTCCGGCGACCTGGACACCATGAAGGCCCTGGGCGGGAAGTTCGGCTTCGACGTCCAGGTGATCAGCGAGTTCGGCTCGGAGGGCTACCCGCTGCATAACGACGACGGCACGGACCGCCGCTGCTCCTCCACCTGGGTGCGCGAAGCCCTCCAGGAAGGGGACGTGGCCACCGCGGCCGCAGTGCTGGGCCGTTCCCACCGGATGCGCGGCGAAGTGGTCCATGGCGCTGCCCGCGGCCGCGCCCTCGGATTTCCAACCGCCAACCTCTCCTCCAATGCCAGCGGACTCATCCCCGCCGACGGCATCTACGCCGGCTGGCTGGTGGACCAGGCCGGGACACGGTGGCCCGCGGCCATTTCCGTGGGGTCCAATCCCACGTTCGACGGCGTGAGCCGGCAGGTGGAAGCGCACGTGATCGACCGTCCGCATGAAGCGGTGGAAGACTTCGATCTGTACGGCCAGACAGTAGTTGTTGAATTTGTGGCCCGGCTCCGGGGCATGGTGGCCTATCGTGGGCCTGAGGCGCTGGTGGACCAGATGCGCCTGGACGTGGTCCAGGCGCACGACCTCCTGGCCAGGCGCTGACGGTTCGAACGTCGGCGCCACAGTCAGGAAGCGCAGGCAGGAATTCCAGCCAGGCCGCCGGCAACAAGCGCAGGAGCGAAAGGCAGTACCGTGTCCGTTGAGAAGAACACCAGGAAACTGGACGAAGGTATTGTCCGCGATTTCAGCTCGAGGATGAGCTACGCCTCATACCTGCAACTGCCAACCCTGCTCAGCGCACAGCACCCGGTCAGCCGGCCGGAACACCATGACGAGATGCTGTTCATCATCCAGCACCAGACCACCGAGCTGTGGCTGAAGCTGGTACTGCATGAGCTGCGCAGCACCGCGGCGTGGCTGCGGGACGACGATCTTGGTTCGGCGCTCAAGGGCATCGCCCGGGTCAAGCACATCCAGAAAACCCTCACCGAACAGTGGTCCGTGCTGGCCACGCTGACGCCAACCGAGTATTCGCAGTTCCGCGGTTTCCTGGGCCATGCCTCGGGATTCCAGTCCAGCCAGTACCGCGCCGTGGAGTTCATCCTCGGCAACAAAAACGGCAAGATGCTCTCGGTCTTCGAGTCCGATCCCGAAGCCCACGCCATGCTGGAGCAATTGCTTAATGCGCCCAGCATCTACGACGAATTCCTGGCCTACCTGGCGCGGCAGGGCTTTGATGTTCCCGAGTCCGTGCTCAAGCGGGACGTTGCCCAGGCCCATGAATTCACTCCGGAACTCGTTCCACTGTTCAAGCACATCTACGAAAATGCTGCCGACAACTGGGCCGCCTACGAGGCCTGCGAGGAACTGGTGGACCTGGAGGACAACTTCCAGCTGTGGCGGTTCCGGCACCTGCGCACTGTGCAGCGGACCATCGGCATGAAGTCGGGGACCGGCGGGTCCAGCGGTGCCGCATTCCTGCAGAAGGCACTGGAACTGACGTTTTTCCCGGAACTATTCGCGGTCAGGACGGAGATCGGCCAATGAGCATCCAAAAGCAGCCCGTGGCAGGAAACGCGGCGGCAGGAAACGCAGAAAGCGCGGACGCATCCCTGAAGCAGCGCGCTGCCGTGCTGGACCGGCAGGACCCGCTGGCGCACTACAGGAACCTCTTCATCGGCACTGACACGCCTCTGTCCTACCTGGACGGGAACTCGCTGGGCCGGCCGCTGAAGCGGACCGTGGAGGACATCGGCGCTTTTATCCGGGACGGCTGGGGCGGCCGCTTAATCCGCGGCTGGGACGAGGAATGGCTCGAGCTGCCCCAGGCCATCGGCGACCAGCTGGGACGGGCCGTGCTCGGCGCGGCTCCGGGGCAGACCATCATCGCCGATTCCACCACGGTGGTCCTGTACAAACTCATCCGCGCAGCCCTCGCCGCCGTTTCCGACCCGGACCGGAACGAGCTGGTACTGGACACCGAAAACTTCCCCACGGACCGCTACCTTGTCGAGGGCATCGCCCTCGAGGAAGGCCTGACGCTCCGCTGGATCGAAACCGATCCCGCGGCCGGGGTGACCGTTGACCAGGTGCGCCAGGTGACAGGGCCGCGCACCGCCGTCGTACTTTTGAGCCACATCGCCTACCGTTCCGGCCATTTGGCTGACCTGCCGGCCATCACCCAAGCGGTGCACGACGCCGGTGCGCTGGTGGTGTGGGATCTTTGCCATTCCGCGGGGTCGGTGGAGCTGGATCTGGACGGTGCGGGCGCGGACTTTGCTGCCGGCTGCACGTACAAGTACCTCAACGGCGGCCCGGGGTCGCCCGCGTTCGCCTACGTCAACCAGCGGCACGTTGGCACACTCAACCAGCCCATTTGGGGGTGGATGGGGCGCAAGGATGCGTTCGAAATGGCGGCCGGGTATGAGCCTGCTCCCGGCATCCGCGGATTCCTCAGCGGGACGCCGGCAATTTTTGGGATGCTCGCCATGCGCGGCACGCTGGACCTCATCGAAGAGGCAAGCATGGCTGCCATCCGGGAGAAGTCAGTGCAGCTGACCACCTTCGCCATCGAGGTCTTCGATGCCTTGCTGGCCCCGTTGGGCGTGGAGCTTGCCACGCCGCGGGGACCGGGGGAGCGGGGCAGCCACATCACCCTGGACCATCCCGCCTTCAGCAAGGAGACGGTGGCGGCGCTGTGGGATGACGACGTGATCCCTGACTTCCGCGCCCCGCACGGCATCCGCGTGGGGCTGTCGCCGCTGAGCACCAGCTTCGAGGAAGTCCTGGACGGGATGTCGGCGATCCGGGACCGGCTGCTGCGCTAGCTGGGTGCCTGCCTCGACTGATTGCCTCCTTGGCGGGCCCTGTTTCGACAAGATTGGGACGGGGCCGGTAAACTGGACGATGGATCCGGCTGCAGTCCGTGGCGGCTGGTTCCTGCCGCGCGCGGCGCTGGCCAGGATGTCCTGGTCCGGCTGCAAGCGGCAGACCCGGCAGTGAGTTTCTGACCTGGGCCCTCACGGCACATCCCTAGGAGTTATTGTGGCACTTGACGCCGCTGTAAAGCAGTCCATCATCAAGGAATACGCAACCGGAGAAGGCGACACCGGTTCACCGGAGGTCCAGGTTGCAGTCCTGACCCAGCGGATCAAGGATCTGACTGAGCACATGAAGGAGCACAAGCACGATTACCACACCCAGCGCGGTCTGCTGGCCATGGTTGGTCGTCGCAAGCGCATGCTGAGCTACCTCAAGAAGACTGACATCGCCCGCTACCGTTCGCTCATCGAGCGCCTCGGCCTGCGCCGCTAGTCGGACTTAGGGGCGGCCCTTTCCATCGCGGAACGGGCCGCCTTCTTCAAATGAAAAATTAAACAGGAGGATCAACCGCATCACGCATTCGCGGTCCTCGGTAGTGATCCCCGGGAACGGCTTCGTTGATTGAAGCCGGCGGCCCGTGGGTCTCGATCGATGACCGGGTGCAGGGCCAGTAGACAGATGCTGGCCGGGTTGATGCGGCTGGACTTCCGTCAAACAGAAACGGAGGTGACTCTCTTGGAGGGTCCCGAAATCCAGTTCTCGGAAGCAGTCATTGACAATGGCCGTTTTGGCAAGCGCGTAATCCGCTTCGAAACCGGCCGCCTTGCCAAGCAGGCAGCCGGCGCAGCCATGGTGTACATCGACGATGACACCGCACTGCTGTCCGCTACCACTGCCGGCAAGCACCCGCGTGAAGGCTTTGACTTCTTCCCGCTGACGGTCGACGTCGAAGAGCGCATGTACGCTGCCGGCCGCATCCCGGGCTCGTTCTTCCGCCGTGAAGGCCGCCCGTCCACCGAAGCCATCCTGGCCTGCCGCCTGATGGACCGCCCGCTGCGCCCCGCCTTCATCAAGGGCCTGCGCAACGAGGTCCAGATCGTGGTCACCGTCCTGGCGATCAACCCGGACGAGCTCTACGACGTGGTGGCCATCAACGCCTCCTCCATGTCCACGCAGCTTTCCGGCCTGCCGTTCTCCGGCCCCATCGGCGGCGTCCGCGTTGCCCTGGTCGCCGACGACAACGGATCACAGTGGGTTGCTTTCCCCAAGCACTCCCAGCTGGAAAACTCCGTCTTCAACATGGTGGTGGCCGGCCGCGTTGCCGGTGACGACGTCGCCATCATGATGGTTGAAGCCGAAGCAACCGACAACTCCTGGAACCTCATCAAGGAACAGGGCGCCACCGCCCCCACCGAAGAGGTTGTTTCCGAGGGCCTCGAGGCTGCCAAGCCGTTCATCAAGGCACTCTGCGACGCCCAGGCGGACCTGGCTGCCCGTGCAGCCAAGCCCACCGTTGAGTTCCCGGTCTTCCTCGACTACGAGGACGACGTTTACGCCGCTGTTGAAGCCGCTGCCGCCGAGAAGCTGGCTGCCGTCTTCCAGATCGCCGACAAGCAGGAGCGTGACAACGCTTCGGACGCCCTGAAGGACGAGGTCACCTCTTCCCTGGCCGGCCAGTTCGAAGGCCGCGAGAAGGAGCTGTCCGCAGCATTCCGCTCGGTCACCAAGCACGTGGTGCGCCAGCGCATCCTCAAGGACCAGATCCGCATCGACGGCCGCGGCCTGACGGATATCCGCCAGCTCACCGCCGAGGTTGAGGTCCTGCCGCGCGTTCACGGTTCGGCCATCTTCGAACGCGGCGAGACCCAGATCATGGGTGTCACCACGCTGAACATGCTGAAGATGGAACAGCAGATCGACTCGCTGTCGCCGGTGAAGACCAAGCGCTACATGCACAACTACAACTTCCCGCCGTACTCCACCGGTGAAACCGGCCGCGTGGGTTCGCCCAAGCGCCGCGAAATCGGCCACGGTGCCCTGGCCGAGCGTGCGCTCGTGCCGGTCCTGCCGTCCCGCGAGGAATTCCCCTACGCCATCCGCCAGGTGTCCGAGGCCCTCGGATCCAACGGTTCGACGTCGATGGGTTCCGTCTGCGCCTCCACCCTGTCCATGCTGAACGCCGGTGTGCCCCTGAAGGCCGCCGTCGCCGGTATCGCCATGGGCCTGGTCTCCGACCAGGTGGACGGTCAGACCCGCTACGCGGCACTGACCGACATCCTCGGCGCTGAAGATGCCTTCGGCGACATGGACTTCAAGGTTGCCGGTACCTCCGAGTTCGTCACGGCCATCCAGCTGGACACCAAGCTCGACGGTATCCCCGCCTCGGTGCTGGCAGCAGCGCTGAAGCAGGCCCGCGAAGCCCGCCTGCACATCCTCGAGGTCATCAACTCGGCGATCGACACCCCGGACGAGCTCTCCGAGTTCGCTCCGCGCGTCATCGCCGTGAAGATCCCCGTGGACAAGATCGGCGAGGTCATCGGCCCCAAGGGCAAGATGATCAACCAGATCCAGGAAGACACCGGCGCCGACATCTCCATTGAGGACGACGGCACGGTCTACATTGGCGCCACCAACGGTCCGTCTGCAGAAGCAGCACGCTCCGCCATCAACGCCATTGCCAACCCGCAGGTCCCGGAAATCGGCGAGCGTTACCTGGGTACGGTCGTCAAGACCACCACCTTCGGTGCCTTCGTGTCGCTGACCCCGGGCAAGGACGGCCTCCTGCACATCTCCGAGCTGCGCAAGCTGGCCAACGGCAAGCGCGTGGACAACGTCGACGACGTTGTCTCGGTGGGCCAGAAGGTCCAGGTGGAGATCACCAAGATCGACGACCGCGGAAAGCTCTCGCTCGCCCCGGTGGTTGCCGAGGAAGAAGGCGCCGAGGTAGAGACCGAGCGCGCCCACACCACCGAACCTGCTGAAGGCGCTGACGTCTAACAGCTCCGGCTTGCGGGCGAAGCCCGCAGTACTTGCATGAATCGGCGGGGCCGGTGGATGATCCACCGGCCCCGCCGCTGTTACGATGGCAGCCAGATCCCGGCTGCCCCTTTTGAAAGGCCTCAATGACTGTTGTACCCCTGCCGCTTGAGCAGAACCACCGCGGCGACACCCTGGTCCACGGTTCCGACGGCGGCTCCGAGGTCCGGCGTTCCGTGCTGCCCGGGGGAGTGCGGGTGCTGACGGAGGCAATGCCGGGGCAGCGGTCTGCGACCATCGGTTTTTGGGTGGGAGTGGGTTCCCGGGACGAGGCTCCCGGACAGCACGGATCCACGCATTTCCTGGAGCATCTCCTGTTCAAGGGGACAAAGCGCCGGACAGCCCTTGAAATCGCTTCCGCCTTTGACGAGGTAGGCGGTGAGTCGAACGCTGCCACGGCCAAGGAAAGCACCTGCTACTTCGCCCGCGTCCTGGACTCCGACCTGCCCATGGCCATCGACGTCATTGCGGACATGATCACCGGAGCGGTGCTGGACCCGGCGGAGATGGAGCAGGAACGCGACGTCATCCTCGAGGAAATCGCGATGGACAGCGACGACCCCACCGACGTCGCACACGAACACTTTGTCTCCGCTGTACTCGGCAACCATCCCCTGGGCCGGCCCATCGGCGGCACGCCCGATGCCATTAAGGCCGTTGCCCGCGACTCCGTGTGGGAACACTATCAGCGGTATTACCGGCCCGATGAACTGGTGATCACCGCTGCCGGGGGCCTGGAGCACGACGTCGTCTGCAACCTCGTGGTGGACGCCCTCGAGTCTGCGGGCTGGTCGCTGAAACCCGACGCCGCGCCCGTCGAGCGCCGTTCCACGGACCGGGCCCTGATCACCGGGACCGCAGGCCTCCACGTGGTCAAGCGGGCGGTGGAGCAGGCGAACATCATCATGGGGTGCCCCACCATCGTCGCCACCGACGAACGCCGCTATGTCATGAGCGTCCTGAACGCGGTTCTGGGCGGAGGCATGTCCTCGCGCCTGTTCCAGGAGATCCGTGAGAAGCGCGGCCTCGTTTACTCCACGTATTCCTTCGCGTCCTCCTACGCCGATGCCGGGTACTTCGGCATGTACGCCGGCTGCACCCCATCCAAGGTGCGCCAGGTCCTGGACCTGCTGTCGATCGAGCTGGAGAAGCTTGCCGAGCATGGAATTTCCGACGACGAACTCCGCAAGGCCGTAGGCCAGCTCTGTGGCGGCATCGTGCTGGCCCTTGAGGACACGGGCTCGCGGATGTCCCGGCTGGGCCGGGCCGAACTCGTCTCCGGTGAGTACCAGGACATCGATGAAACCCTGCGGCTCATCAAGGCTGTGACGGCCGAGCAGGTCCAGGACCTTGCGGCGGAGCTGGCTGCGGCACCCAGGACCGTGACTGTTGTGGGACCCTTTGAAGAGACCGAGACTTTCGGGCTCTAACCGGGCAAACCGCGGACCTGGCCGGAACGGCTGGATTTAGCGGGAACGGCGTGACTCAGCGGGAACGGCAGGACCTGGCCGGTGGCCGGGCAAGGCTTCAGTTCTGGAGGTGAGGGATGTGGAACGGATCCCTCCCGGCCGCGCCCCGCGGGCCCTGGCAGGATTCCTGGGCCACTGGCGCGGGAGTACCCGGTTCGCTGCTGGTGCCTGGGGCCCCGAGCGAACTGTCGATGCCGAGGTGACGTACACCCCGGTAGCGGGCGGGTCCGCGGTGGTGCAGAGCTATAGTCACCGCGAACCGGACGGGACGCATTTCGAAGGCCATGGCATCTTCACGGTCGATCCGGATCACCAGGACGTTTTCTGGTACTACGTAGACAATGCAGGCCCGGCACCCGCGGCTGCGGTCCGGTGCACATGGCACAACGGAGCCCTGCGCGTGGAGCGCCGCGGCGGTGCCGGCTGGACCCGCCATACGCTGCGCGTGGATGGCGACGTGCTGACCCATGTGACGGAGCTTCGTACCCGTGACGACAAGGCCACGGGGGACAGCGGGATGCATGAGGAAGCGGGAGTGGCCGACGGGACTGGCTCTGCCTATGTCCCGTTCATGAGCTCGTCGTTCCAGCGGAGCTGACGTTTTCAGAGCAGCTCGGACTTCAAAACAGAATCGGACTTCAGGCGACTCCAGATTGCCGGCGGCTTCAGGAGTTAATCATGTCCCGCTCCCACTTCCGCTGCCACTCCTTGAGCGGGTCTTTGGGCAGTTTTGGGGGGTGGGCGTAGAAGTCGGCCCAGATGGGATCGTCCGGCGCGTAGTCGGAGGGATCGTCAAGGTCGTCATCGACTGGCTCTGCAAAGGGCGGGTTGAAGCCCGGAAAGTCCATGGATCCACTTGATTCCGTTGCGGGTGGATCTTGAGCAGGCGTCAGGAATCCAGTCGTGTCGATTGCACGGGTCAGGAGTCCGGTTGTATCCGTTGCACCCTTCAAGAGCCTTGTTGTTTCCGGCGCACGCGTCGGGAGCCGGGTTGTGTCGGTTGCACGGGGCAGGTGTCCGGGTGGCCATTGGGGTGGATCGTGGTCGGGTTGTTCGGCTTTGTAGTGGCGGCCGGTGGGTGAGGTCCAGCCGG
>NZ_JARVSG010000021.1:0-77295 GCF_030209335.1 Pseudarthrobacter sp. fls2-241-R2A-168 | reverse complement strand
GCGGGCATCCACCCGCGGAAGCATTCGCAAAACAATATTCCCGCACCGGGAAAAATGGCAATAGCCCGACCAATAAATGTTTAAATGCTTCCTCGAATGAAGTTCTGCCCGCGCCAGCGGGCGTTGGGTTCGACTCCCATGGCCACCGGGCCGCCGGCTCTTGACGAAGCCGCAAGCGAAAGCTAAATTTTTCCCACCCGGGAACAATCTGGATCGCGAAGTAGCGACTGGAGCCCGGCAAAACCCCCAAGGAGATTGATCTATGCCCGCATGCCTCGGTGCTGTCCGCAAGGTGGCGGCAGCTTGCGCCGTCACCGCCCTTACAGCGTTTTGCACAGCTCTGCCCGCCAGCGCCGCGCCTCTTCCTGCACCCGGGCCTGGTGCCCACTACGTTGCCCTTGGCAGCTCCTACGCCGCCGGAGGTGGTCTCGGACCCGCGGATCCAGCGGACTCCGGCGGCCGATGCGGGCGGACCACCATTGCCTATCCATACCTTGTGGCCAGTCAGCTTCATTTGAATCTGACGAACGCGACATGCGGCGGCGCCTCGATCCCCAACATCGCGACGACGCCCCAGCAGATCTGGAGCTGGGATGGCTCCAGCCAGACCGGCGAGCTGCAGATCAACGCCGTCACCGCGGACACGGATCTGGTAACCATCACCATTGGCGGCAATGACGTCAACTATGTCGGCAACCTCATGGCCGAAGCCTGTCGAGGAGACCTTGCGGCAAACCCGCTGAGCGTGATCAGCAACCAGCTGAAGCTGTACGGGTTGTGCACTCCTGTGCCGGACTCGGTCGTGCAGGCCCGCCTCGCCGGCATCAAGGATGCCTTAGCAGCGACCGTGAACGCTGTCCAGGAGAAGGCTCCACACGCGCGGGTGGTCCTGGTTGATTACCTGTCAGTCCTCCCGGACAATGGCAAGCCCTGTGCATCGGTTCCCATCCCGCAGCAGCGTCAGAAGTTTCTTCTTGACGTTGCCCGCGGGATGAGCCTTGCCACCAAGCACGCCGCCCAGCAAACGGGAGCCGAACTCGTCACCGCGTCCAAGGACAGCCAGGGACACGATGCCTGCTCAGCTGATCCGTGGGTCACTGGGTATGACTTTTCCCGCGGTTTTGTCATGATGCACCCGAACGAAGCCGGCCATGCAGCAGTAGCGAAAGCCCTGGTGGAACAGCTGACGCACCCCGGCGCCAGCTCCTGACCGAATCACTCCAAAGACGGTGGCGCCACGAAAATCAGGCGTCACCGTCTTGATCATTTACACGAAAGAAGGCCTGGGGATCACCGTCGCAGTGTATGCGGTGCCTCCAGCACTGACCTAAGCGCGAGGCCCGCCGCACCCAACAAAGCCCCTGTACTCCCCAAAGCCGATACCAGCACGTTTCCGGAAGGGAATCTTCCCGCGGAATACCTCTGGAGGCTATCCATAAGCGAAATTCTCAGCCACGGATCAAGAACGGCAAGGTGCCCGCCAAGGACCACCAACGTAAAAGGTACGATCCGCGCCGAGGACGCCAGGGCCAAGCCAAGACAGAAACCTGCGCGCTCAACCGCCGACAGGGCCCGTGCGTCGCCTTCCTTCAACAACCCGAGCAGCACGGACAACGTTAGTGAGCGGCTGCTTCGGGCTGGATGTCCTGTGAGCCCGGCGGCGTCGGCGATCGCGTCCTGGCCGGCCACCGTTTCCAGGCAGCCCCTCCCACCGCACAAGCAGTCAGAACCGTAAGGATCAACCACGACGTGGCCCACCTCCCCCGCATGACCATCAGCGCCAGTGAAAAGTTCACGGCCGACAACGAGCCCGCCGCCGACACCCACCTCACCTGAAACAAACATGAAATCGGTGTCGGATTGATGGTCCATTTCGGCCAAGGCTGCGGCGTTGGCCTCGTTGCAAAGGACTACACCCAGCGGAGAGCCCGGAAGCAGTACGCGTAGATCCGGCCTGGCATTTTTCCAGCCCAAGTTAGGGGCGCTCACCACAACCTGGCCGGCAGCATCGATCAGTCCCGGCACCGCAAGGCCACCCCCAAGAACATCGATGCCCTTCTTCTCCGCCGCCACGGCTGTCACAGCACACTGCTGACTCAGGGCGGCCATCACTCGTTCCACCCCATCGGAGCGGTTGTCGCGCTCCCGAACCTCGTGCATGAGCAGGGTCCCGGCCAGACTAACCACACCAACGGCAAGGTAGTCAACGTTGATTTCCGCGCCGAGGACCGCTTTGTTGGGGTTCAACTCCAGCTCCACTCCCGGTCGGCCCCTCGACTGTTGATTCAGCC
Organism: Pseudarthrobacter sp. fls2-241-R2A-168; assembly: GCF_030209335.1. Classification (NCBI taxonomy): domain Bacteria; kingdom Bacillati; phylum Actinomycetota; class Actinomycetes; order Micrococcales; family Micrococcaceae; genus Pseudarthrobacter; species Pseudarthrobacter sp. fls2-241-R2A-168. Next base: position 75,004 of record NZ_JARVSG010000021.1, on the reverse strand, counting down.
CCACCTCAGTGACCAGGCCGCTCGAGATGAGGTCGAGCACAAGGCTTGATACCGACGCCTTTGTCAGCCCGGTCAGTGCGGAAATCTGAGCCCGGCTGCGACGACCGGCAGGTGAGGTTTCAGCGATTCTGCCCAGCACCAGCGCCAAGTTCCCCCTCCGTACAGCCTCCATATGTCCAGCCCCGGTGACACCTTGGATGTAGGGAGGCACGGCCGTCATCACCACATCTACTCCTTCACGTCACGGGGGCTTTGCCCGGACTGATGTTGACCCGCACCGGGGTCATCCTTATAGTTCAGAGCATAAACTATTTGGCTGCCGCAGCAGCCCCTTTACTGCAAGGACGCATCATGACTCTCTCCCCCACCCCCGCGGATAAGTTCACTTTCGGCCTCTGGACCGTGGGTTGGACGGGTGCTGACCCGTTTGGTGTCGCTACCCGGGCCGCCCTGGATCCCGTGGAGGCGGTGCACCGGCTGGCTGAGCTGGGCGCATATGGCATCACCTTCCATGACAATGACCTGGTTCCGTTCGGCGCCTCCGCCTCGGAGCGGGAGCTGATCCTGAAGAACTTCCGTGCAGCCCTCGCCGAGACCGGCCTAAAGGTTCCCATGGTGACCACCAACCTGTTCAGCCACCCTGTCTTCAAGGACGGCGGCTTCACCTCCAACGACCGCTCGATCCGCCGCTTCGCCCTGTCCAAGGTCCTGCGCAACATCGACCTCGCCGCCGAACTCGGTGCCGAAACGTTCGTCATGTGGGGCGGCCGCGAAGGCAGCGAATACGACGGCTCCAAGGATCTCTCCGCGGCGCTGGACCGCATGAAGGAAGGCGTGGACACCGCCGCCGGCTACATCAAGGACAAGGGCTACAACCTCCGCATCGCCCTGGAGCCCAAGCCAAATGAACCCCGCGGCGACATCTTCCTGCCCACCGTCGGCCACGGCCTGGCCTTCATCGCCCAGCTCGAACACGGCGACATCGTGGGCCTGAACCCCGAAACCGGCCACGAGCAGATGGCAGGGCTGAACTTCACCCACGGCATCGCCCAGGCCCTGTGGGCGGGCAAGCTCTTCCACATCGACCTCAACGGCCAGCGCGGCATTAAGTACGACCAGGACCTGGTCTTCGGCCACGGCGACCTCACCAGCGCCTTCTTCACCGTCGACCTGCTGGAGAACGGCTTCCCGAACGGCGGCCCCAAGTACGACGGCCCGCGGCACTTCGACTACAAGCCCTCCCGCACCGACGGCTACGACGGCGTGTGGGAGTCCGCCAAGGCCAACATGGCCATGTACCTCCTGCTCAAGGAGCGTGCCCTGGCCTTCCGCGCAGACCCGCAGGTACAGGAAGCCCTCAAGACCTCAGGCGTCTTCGAACTCGGCGAGTCCACCCTCGCCGCTGGTGAAAGCACCGCGGACCTGATCGCAGACGCCGCAGCGTTTGAGGACTTCGACGCCGACAAGGCCGCCGAACGCTCCTTCGCGTTCGTCCGGCTCAACCAGCTGGCCATCGAGCACCTCCTGGGCGCCCACTAGCCACTTAGTACCCGCTGCGGGGCCTTGGAGATAATCCAGGCCCCGCAGCGTTTCCATTCCTGCACAAAGAAAAGAACAGCCATGCCGCTCGTAGCCGGAGTCGACAGCTCCACCCAGTCCTGCAAAGTAGTCATCCGCGACGCGGACACCGGAGAACTCGTCCGCCAGGGCCGCGCCACCCACCCCGAAGGCACCGAAGTCCACCCGGACCACTGGTGGACTGCCCTCCAGGAGGCCATCGCGCAGGCGGGCGGCCTCGACGACGTCGCCGCCGTCTCCGTCGCCGGGCAACAGCACGGCATGGTCTGCCTCGACGCCGATGGTGCCGTGGTCCGGCCCGCGCTGCTGTGGAATGACACCCGCAGCGCTGGAGCCGCATCGGAACTGATTAAGGCCGCCGGTGGAGGTGACCCGATTGCCGGAGCGGGATACTGGGCCGGTGCCACCGGAACAGTCCCCGTCGCATCCCTCACCCTCACCAAACTGCACTGGCTGACCCAGAACGAACCGGAGAATGCTGCGAAAGTTGCCGCTGTGTGTTTGCCGCACGACTGGCTGACGTGGAGGCTGGCTGGTTACGGTCCGGGTTCCGGTGCCGAAGGTCTTCAGGCCCTCGTGACAGACCGTTCCGATGCGTCAGGCACCGGCTACTATTCGACTGCTGCCGGTCAGTATCTTCCTGCAGTCATCTCGGGTTCGGTCGGCCACCTGCCCGTCTTGCCGCGAGTACTTGGTCCCCTTGAAGCGGCGGGAAAGACCCCGGACGGGGTCCTCCTCGCTGCAGGAGCTGGAGACAACGCCGCCGCCGCCATGGGAGCCGGCGCCCGGCTGGGGGACGTCGTCATGTCACTGGGGACCTCCGGCACGGTCTTCGCGGTCTCCGAAGCACCATCCGCCGACCCCTCCGGTCTGGTGGCCGGATTTGCCGACGCAACCGGCCATTACCTCCCCCTCGTATGCACTTTGAATGCCACCCGGGTTTTCGACGCCACCGCGGCGCTTTTGGGGGTCACCCTGCAGGAATTTAATACCCTGGCGCTCTCTGCGGCCTCCGGTTCAGGCGGTTTGACCCTAGTCCCCTACTTCGACGGCGAACGCACCCCAAACCTGCCGGACGCGACAGGCTCCTTGCATGGCATCACCCGAGCCAATTACACCCCCGAGAACCTGGCCCGTGCCGCCGTCGAAGGAGTCGTGTGCTCACTCGCGGACGGATTGGCCGCCCTGCAGGCCCAGGGCGTCAAGGCTCGAAGAATCATCCTGGTAGGCGGTGGCGCCCAGTCACCTGCTGTTCAGGACGTGGCAGTTCAACTCCTGGGTATCGACATCACCGTCCCCCAACCCGGCGAATACGTCGCGGACGGGGCCGCCCGCCAGGCTGCCGCCGCCCTGACGGGGAGCTTTCCTGACTGGCCACTGAATGCCGTGGAACGTCCCGCGGCTGCAGACACTGCGCAGGTGCTCTCCAGGTACCGCAGCTATGCAGGCCTTTACGCCTGATGGATGCGTTGGGCGCACCGGTGAGCGAGTACGCGATCAGGTCCGGCAGCTACACTGCCACCGTCAGTGCAACAGGAGCTATCCTGCTGAACTTGCAGTTCGGTGAAAGGGATTTGGTCCTTCCGTCGCGCACGGGACATCCCACTCCGGACTACAGGGGCATCATCGCAGCGCCCTGGCCAAACCGCATCGCGGACGGGCGCTACACCTTTGAGGGCAGCGCCCTGGAGCTGCCGCGCAACGAGCTGGCCCGCGGCAATGCACTGCATGGCCTGGTGTTCGACAAGGGTTGGGAGCCGGTGCTCCACGAGGACACGACGGTGATCCTCGAGACGACTGTTTCAGCCTCTAAGGGATATCCGTTCAGCCTGCAGTTGACTGCCGAGTACCGGCTGAAACCGGAGGGCCTGAGCATCACGCTGGCCGCCAGGAACACGGGTACATCGGCAGCTCCCTACGGCGCATGTCCCCACCCATACCTGGTGGCCGGCCCGTCTCCCTTGGACCAGTGGATCCTTCAGTTCGGTGCCGAGCGGTTCCTCGCCGTTACCGCAGACCGGTTACTTCCGACCGGGGAGCGCGACGTGCACGGCCATGCCTTTGATTATAGGGATCCCCGGCCCATCGGTTCGACGGCCATGGACCACGCGTTTACAGGACTTGCCTTCGACGATTCCGGCCGGGCCGGGCTGACGCTCTGGGACCCTACCGGTGTTGGGGTAGGAATGTCCTGGGACCGCAGCTGCCCTTGGCTTCAATTGCACACGGCCGACCGCACGCCACCCCTGCCCACCAGGTTGGGTCTCGCTGTGGAACCAATGAGCTGCCCTCCGGATGCCTTCAACAGCGGTAAGGACCTCATCCGCCTCTTGGCTGGGGAGGAACATCGGCTCAGCTGCAGTATTTTCGCCCTATGACTGAGCGAGTAATGCTCCTCAGCCCCCGGCTGCGCGGTACGCCGCGTTTTGGTGCCGACCAGGCATTCCAGCGGCCCCGGGCCTACCTCGTCCGGGGCCGGTGGTTTCCGCGCACCAGCGCCTCATTTATATCGTTCTCCAGGCGCCATCGGTGTGGACGAGGGCTCCATTCACCTCACAGCTTTCGTCGCTGAGCAGGAAGCTGATGCACTCGGCAACCTGCACGGCGGTTGGAGCCAGCGACGGAGTGGCCGTCCTTGATGCGCCAAGTCCTTCCAGAAGGCCAGGTGACCGCCACTTTGAATCCCCTGGGAGGGAAGGTCTGGGCACTACTGCGTTGAAGCGCAAGCCCCGGGCGCCAAAAGCCAAGGCCGAGTTCTTAGTCAACCCGAGCACAGCGTATTTCGAGGCGGTGTAGGCAGCCCCCGCCGCGGATTCGATCGATCCTGCCTCGGAAGCGAGGTTTACGACGGACCCCCGGCCACGAGCGAGCATCATCGGCAGAACTGCACGGGTGAGATGCATCGGAGCTGTGACGTTCACATGAAAGACGCGTTCCCACAGCTCATCGTCGATGGCGTGAATGGGGGCGAAGTTATCGACAGCACCGGCGATGTTCGCCAGCCCGTCCACCTGCCCGGCACTAGCAACGGCCGCAGTGACGGTTTCAGTGCTGGCTACATCGCCCGGGACGGGCACCAGGTCCAGGCCGGGATTCTGTGCCACCAGGTAGTCGAGACGTTCCTCGTTGATATCCACGGCTATGACGCGTCCCCCCTGGCTGGCTATATGCAGTGCGGTTGCCTGACCAGTCCCCGCTGCAGCGCCAGTGACGATGATGGTCTTGCCTGCAAACTGTCCCTTGCCGCATGGCTTTGCGCGATCAGCTGGCGTGTCCACGGTGGCCTCCTGCTGTGGGCTAAGGGTGCTTCGGGCAGCCATGGGGGCTACTTGAGTGCCCTGACAGGGCTGGACGGTCTTACTGGAAGTCCCGCTGCCTCGTAAAGGGCGTCGATTGCCCGCAGCTGGGCAACAGCTTCGCGGGCGCCCGTCTGGACCGCCCCGCCCCGTATTGCATCTCTAAAGGCTTCCAACTGGTAGTCGTATGTGGAACGCCGGTCCGGACGTTCCGTACGTGAGCCGCAAATACCTTCTATACGGATTTTTCCGCCCAATTGCGGGTGGGTGGGGGTGCCGACACGCATGCGGCCCTTGGAGCCTTGAACTTCGAGTCGCGAGGCCAGCAGGGTCTTGGACCAGATCGAGGACATCAACGTTGACGTGACTCCCCCGACATGGGTCAGCTGCGCTTCCAGCCGGGCGTCGATGGCTCCCCGCGTCCTTGCAGTGGCCTGTACCTCGCCGGTCTCGCCAAACAAGTCGCGAAGCAGCCTCAACGGGTAGTAGCCGAGGTCGAGCAGGCCGCCACCGCCTAAAGCGAAGTTCCACCGTATGTCCCGCCCAGGCGGAATGGGGGCACAGGCGTAGGCATTTGCACCCCAAATTTCCCCCAACTCGCCTGATTCAAGAATCTCGTGCAGTCTTTTCCGCAGCGGGTGGTAGTGCGAGTGGTAAGCCTCCATCAGGACGAAGGAAGACGTGGCAGCAACTGATGCCACTTCCTCCGCAGCTGTTGCGTTGCTTGTAAACGGCTTCTCGCAGAGCACATGTTTTCCCGCATTTAGGGCTTCTACGATCCATTGAGCGTGCAGAGCAGAGGGAAGAGGGATATATACGGCATCGATGTCCGGATCATCCAACAGTTGCGCATATGACGAATGCACCCTGGCAATGTGGTGTTTGGCCGCGTAACGGGCCGCCCGTTCCGGGACCCGCGCCGCTATGGCAGTTACCTGGATCCCGTCGACCCGTGAACTTGGGCGGAGGAGTGCCTCCTTCACGATGGTGGCCGCTCCCAGCACACCGACGCGGATCGGGTCCTGCGATGCATTCCGTGACTCTGTCGTCATGTCCGCTCCTTTGGGGGTTTGAGTAGAGGCAGGTGTTAGCGCTTCAGTAATGCCGGACAATCCGCAACACGGGTCGGCCTCGGCCGGTGTGGTCCCTACATGAGTGACCTTCGTTGATGGAGGTCCACCCGCAGAGTGTCCGACCGGCCCCGGCGGCTATGTCACGCCGCCTTGGGAACCAGTTCCCCACACCGGTCCCGGTCACGGAGGCGGAGCCGTCAAAGGGCGCATTGGCTCCAGGCGCATCCCAGTCGCTCTGAGATCCTCACGCCCAGTTGGTAATTACATTCTGGGAATCGTCGGCAAGTTTTTCCCATGCGGGAAAAACTGTAGACCCGCCTCCCTGGTTTCGTCAATGCCCAGCAGCCCCGGCGGGTGACGTGGGCTCCGCGGCGCCCCGTCGGTTCACTGCGTCGGGGGTTGACTTGCACGGTCAGCACGGCTAAATTTTCCCCAGCCCGGGAAATATCCGCGTTCCTTCCTGGCGCTGCACCCACTGCTAAAAAAGGGTAGGCGCGATCTAGGCAACTCCCAGCCAAACCGGCAGCGGCCAGGCTGCGGAAGGCTCAGCACAATCGTCCCTAGCAGCGTTCTCGAAACCGGGCGCTACGCGACTCAGAAGCGACCACCCGGTCGAAGAGACATGCCCGGGAATCTTCAAAGGGGATTTGATCAATGGAACTAAAGAACAAGGTTTTCGCGGTTACCGGTGGCGGCAACGGCATCGGGCGCGAAGTCGTTCTCGAGCTGCTGCGGCGGGGAGCGCGCGTCGCGGCTGTGGATCTCAATCAGTCCGCTTTGACCGAAACTGCCTCGTGTGCCGGCGCACCCGTCGGCGCACTGTCGCTGCACACCCTGAACATCACGGACCGAGCAGCCGTGCAGACACTCCCGGAAGACATTCTCAAGGAGCACAACCAGATAGATGGCCTGATTAACGTCGCCGGGATCATCCACCGGTTTGTTCCCCTCCTGGAACTCTCGATCGAGGAGATTGAACGGGTCATGTCCGTCAACTTCTGGGGCACCGTGTACATGGTCAAGGCGTTCCTCCCCGCGTTGCTCGAACGTCCGACCGCGAGCCTTGTCGACGTCTCCAGCATGGGAGGACTCGTTCCCTCCCCGGGCCAAGGCGCCTATGGGGCAAGTAAGGCTGCCGTGAAGTTGTTCACCGAGACGCTCTACGCGGAACTGCGAGATACCAACATCAACGTTACCGTCGTCTTTCCCGGCGGTGTCGGAACGGACATTCTGGGAAACTCAGGAGTCACCCTCGACACCTCAAAACTGACGCTACCGAATGGGAAACCACCGAAAACTACGTCACCCCAGGACGCCGGACGGCAGATCGTCGACGCGGTGGCGTCCGAATCGTTCCGTGTGCTCATAGGTGCCGACGCCCGCGGTGTTGACCGCCTCGGACGTCTTTCCCCAACCCGGACCATTGACATGGTCGCTGACCGGGTCAAGGCACTGATCGGCTGATAACGGCTCGAACGGGCGGTGGCGGGTCCGCTGAAAGGTCCGCCGCGTCCATAACTACTTCAAAAGGGGCTTTGGATGAATACAGCAGCAACCACCGGTTTGGACCTTGCTGGCAAAGTCGCCGTCGTTACGGGTGCGACGTTGCGGCAGCTTGGGGTAGGCATTGGTGGAGCCACCGCGCGCATGATGGCCGGGAGGGGGGCAAAGGTGGTTGTCGCGGACCTCGAAGAAGACGCTGCGCAGGCGTTGGCGGAAGAGATTGGCGCCGCAGGAGGCGAAGCGATCGCACAGCGTCTGGACCTCAGTGATCCGGGCAGTATCAAGGCTTTGTTTGAGCGTGCGGTTTCTGCCTACGGTACCGTCGATATCCTGCACAACAATGCCGCCGCCGTTCTGGCGAAAGACACCACCCTTATCGATCTGGAGATCGACGTGTGGGATGCAATGTTCGACATCAATGTCCGGGGTTATGCCCTTGCCTCCCAGCACGCCGTGAAGCTCATGCTGCAGAACGGAGGAGGGGCGATTGTCAACACTTCCTCCGTGTCCGCCCTTGGCGGTGACATCACCCGGGTGGCCTACGGCGCCTGCAAAGCCGCAATCAATGCACTCACCATTTACACCGCAACCCAGTACGGCCGGCAGGGAATCCGATGCAATGCCGTGTGCCCTGGCTTTACACTGAGCGCATCAGCCAAGGGTGGAATTACCGACAACGCCCTCGAGATTCTGGGCCGGCATACCCTGACCCCGTATCTGGGCACACCGGAGCACTTGGCCGAGGTAGTCACATTCCTTGCCTCCCCCGCCGCCGCCTACATCACCGGGCAGGTCATTTCTGTCGATGGCGGGCTTTTGAGCCACCACCCCCAAACGCACGACCAGCTTGTCGCCAAGGGCGCCTGAGGAGAACCCTGCAGGGAATACACGATATTGATTGTGAAAGGGGCCTGGGATCCTGCCGTACGGGATCCCAGGCCCTTTGGTTTGAGGCTTTGGGTCAGAACCCGAGTCCTGCCAGGTGGGTGGCGGAGTCCAGGGGATCCGGTCCCGGATCCCCCCGGGCGTCAAAGCTAGCGGCGCTGCCTGGTCCTGTTTCCCTGGCCCAGGCAACGCCGCCCGTTGGAGCTTAGATGGCCTTGATGACTGTTTCCACCGTCGCGAATTTTTCAGACTCGATGCTGACCTTGATCTCTCCGGGACCGGTCGGGCGGATGACGGCAAGCGCCTGGCCGAGGAAGGTTGTGCAGACCGATGACGCGTAGTCGTCTTCCGATTTTGGATCGGCACTGCCAAGACCCTGGAGGACCCCGTTGCCGCTGACTGTCACTGTCACGGCCGTATTGTCCAGAACATCAATGATGCCGGCATTGTCGGCAATACTGATGGTCACGAAAGCGAGGTCGTTTTCGTCGGCGCGGATTTCGGTCCGGTCCGGGATTGCTGTCAGCCCGGTAGTGGCCGCAGCGGACCGCAGAACTTCGCGGGCTGTCTCCTGGCCGTTGCGGTAGGCGACAGCGACGAGCTCACCGGGCTGATAGTCCACCTGGAAAACTGCCATGAACCGGTTTGTCTCCCCGGCCGGGGCGCGGCCAATGGTCTGACCGTTGAGGAGCAGTTCGATTTCCTCGGCGTCGGAGTACACCTCGATGGTCATCGGGGTGCCTTCATAGCCTCCCCAGGTCCAGCTGCTGACGCTGTCACTCCAGGTGTAGAGGGAGGCTTTGAGGCTTTCCTTATCGGTGATGTCGGGGCGGTGGACTGCGATGTACGGGGTGGTCCGCAACCCCCAGACCACTTCACGCCAGTAGGAGAGCGTACGGCGCTGGCCGGTGACGCCGTGGTCGGCGGTCATGGACAGGCGCCAGGGGTAGTTCCCGAAGAAGGCTTCTTCGGCGGGCTTGTCCGCCCCGAGGCCGGCTTCGCCGATGTATTCCCAGGCAGTCCAGCTGAATTCTCCGATGACCTGCGGGTGGCGTTTGACGTAGTCCCATACTTCATCGAGTTTGTTGGGCAGGCCTTCCGTGCCGACCAGCAGCCGCTGAGGGTGCTGTTTCATGTCCAGCTCGTACCTGCCGTAGGCGTAGTTGTAGCCGGGGATGTCCACCTGGGACATCGCTTCTTCAAGCCGCTCTGTGGCGAGGTCGGATGCGACCAGGTCTTTTGTCAGTTCTCCGAAGTCGCGCATGAAGGAGTTGACTCCGCCGGCATCGTCGGCCTGCTGGCCAACCTGGGCTTTGAGGTCGTGGAGGACGGTCATCATGGGGTTGATGGCGTTGGTGACGGGGCGGGTGTCATCGAGGGTCTTGATGAAGTCGACCATGTCCCGACCGTGGATGGCGCCCCAGGTGTTGCCGGTATCGGAGACCTCGTTGCCGATGGAATACATGATGACGCTTGGGTGGTTGTAGTCCCGCTCCAGCATTTCTGTGAGGTCGCGGCGCCACCATTCATTCATGTCTACGCCGTAGCCGAAACCGAGTCCGGAGGAGGTCCAGCCGTCGGTGAACTCGTCGAGGACCAGCATGCCAAGCCTGTCGCAGGCATCGAGCATTGCAGCGCTGATGGGGTTGTGGGCGGAGCGGATGGCGTTGTAGCCCGCCTCTTTGAGGAGTTCAACGCGGCGTTCTTCCGCGCGGGCGATGGTGGCGGCGCCGATCAGGCCATTGTCGTGGTGGATGCAGCCGCCGCGCAGTTTCACTGTTTCACCGTTGATGCGCATGCCGTGCCGCACGTCCCATTCCAGCGTTCTGATACCGAAGCTGGTTTCAACGGTTTCGCCAGCGCTGTTGCTGGGTTCCAGGCGGGTCCGGCAGGTGTACAGCGACGGGGAGTCGACGCTCCAGCGCTGCGGGGCATCTACGGTGAACTGCTGGCGCAGCCGCGCGGACTCAGCCGGGCGTACCGCAAGGGAAGCCGATTCGGCCGCGACGACCGTGCCGGTCTTGTCCACGAGTTCGGTGACGACCTTGACGGTGTGCAGTTCCTTGGAGTCGTTTTGGAGCTCGGTGATGACCCCAATGACCGCTGTTTCTGCATCGGCGCTGATGGTGCGGATTTTGACGCCGTTCCGTGCCACGTGCAGGGGCGGGCCGACGAGCAGGTGAGTGTCCCGGTAAATTCCCAGGCCGGAGTACCAGCGGGCGTCGAAGTGGTTGCGGCACTCCACCCGGATTTCGTTGTCGCCGTCGCGCAGGTAGGGGTCGATCCGGACCGAAAAGGGGATGTATCCGTACGGACGCTGGCCGACGAAGGCGTCGTTGACGAAAATCATCGCCCCACGGTAGACGCCGTCGAACTGGATCTCGACCCGCCCGTCCCGGTAGCCCTCCGGCGCGTGGAAGGTCTTGACGTATTCGATAACGTCTTCGCCGTAGTATCCGGTGAGGCCCCCCGGCTGGTTATCGGCGGAGCGGGGCTGGGAAATCAGCCAGTCGTGGGGCAGCGTGACAGGAACCGGCGCCTGTGCCTGGCCCATGATCTCGAGGAAAGGGCTGGTTTGGCGGCGGACACCCCAGCCGTGATTAAAGGATGTTTTCTGCATCGTTGTTTTCCTTGCGTGTCGTTGTTCCGTCGGTCGTTGACGGGTTGGTCAGGGCAGGTGAAGGGCAGCAGTCGCAGCGTTCGGGTCGCCGGAGAAGGCGCCGGCTTCCAGGTTCGCTTCGGCAGCGGCCCAGGAGAAACCCCCGTCTGCCCAGCGCTGCAGGGGGCGCAGGGAACCTTCCAGCGTGACGGTGGCGGTTTGGCCTGGTTCCAAGTGGACGGGCGTGAAACCGATCAGAACCCTTGAGGGGAAATCTTCCGCCTTGGTCGTGGCGTAGAGCTGGACGACATGACGGCCGGCGCGGCTGCCGGTGTTGGTAACGCGGACGGACGCTGCCAAAGACTCCCCGGATACACCAGTCACGGACAGTTCTGTGGTCGCGAAGCTTGTGTAGGAGAGTCCGTAGCCGAGGGGGAAAGCGGCCGGGTGCCCGTCGCGGTCCAGCAGCCGCTGGCCGAACCAGCGGTCATACGTGATGCTGCTGGCATCACGGTCGAAGTACGGCAGGTGCTCCTCTGTGGTGGGGATCGAGTAGGGCAGCCGGCCGCTGGCATCCACTGTGCCGGTCAGTACGTCGGCCAGGGCGTGTCCTCCCTCGACGCCGCTGTACCAGCCGATCAGCAGGGTGGGTACCTGTGAGCGCCAGGCCTCGGTGATGACAGCGCCGGCAGTGACGACCACAACGATGGTGCGCGGATTAGCCTGTGCCGCCGCCCTGATGATGGCCTCGTCGATGGGGCGAAGCCGAAGACTTGCGCGGTCGCCGCCCTCGGCGGTGCCCATGGCCCCAGCTGCTCCTGACAGGTCTGCCGGATCTAAACCCTCGGGCAGGGGGGGGAACACGGCGAGGATGGCGGGGTCAGACATGCCTTCCGAACCGATGAACTCGCCTTCGTCCTGCGCCGTGTAGCCGACGACAACGACGGCGATATCAGCTTGGGCTGCAGCTGCTGCGGCTGCGTCGGCATCATCGTCCAGAACGGATAGGATGCTGGCTGCCGGGAGCGCAGTTCTGATGCCGTCCAGGGCAGTCACAACCTCGGGCGAGCGGACGTTTGAGGATCCTTGGTCCCCCGTGTTGGGCAGGTTGGTGAGCCGCCCGATCAGGGCCACGGACGCAATCTCGTCTGCCTTCAGGGGCAGCAGGGGTGTTCCGTCGACGGGCTCGTTCTTTAGTAGCACCATCGATGTGGCGGCGACTTTTCGGGCCAGGGCGCGGTGTTCCTTGCTGAGGATGACGTCGAGGCCAGGTTCCTCGGTGTTCCTGGCGGCGTAATGGGCGAGCTGGGTACGGAGGATGCGTCGCGCTGCCCGGTCTACATCGTCCCAGGTGACGCGGCCGGATTCCAGGTCTGCGGGCAGCCGGTGGGCGCGTTGTTGACGCATGGGCGCCTCGACGTCCAGGCCGGCCCGCAGCGACAGCGCGGCGTCGCGGAGCCCGAAGACGAAGTCGGACAGGGTCACGCCTTCGAAGCCCCATTGGCGCCGGAGGATGTTCTCCATGAGGGTTTCGTTTTGGCCGGCCCATTCGCCGTTCACGGAGTTGTAGGAGGTCATGATGCCGTCGACGCCTTCTTCGACGACCCGGCGGAAGTGTGGAAGAAATACCTCGTGCAGTGTCGCGTCATCGGCCTTGACATCGACCTTGAAGCGGGCGTTCTCCATCGAGTTCAGGGCATAGTGCTTGGCAATGGCCATCGCGTTCGGGTGGATACCCCGGACGAGGGCGGCGCCGAATTCACCCAACAGGTAAGGGTCTTCACCATAGGTTTCCTGGGCCCGGCCCCAGGCTGGGTGGCGGGGAAGGTTGATGCAAACCCCGCCGAAGAAGTTGGCGCCCTGTGCGCGCATTTCCCGGCCGATGGCTGCGCCGATTTGCTCCTCCAATTCAAGGTTCCAAGTCGCTCCGCGGGCCATGGAAACGGGAAAAGCGGTGGACTCGCCCATCACGACGCCGCGGGGGCCATCGCTGAACCGCAGCCCGGGGATTCCGAGCCGGGCGATTTCGCCCATGACAATGGGTCTGCGGTTATATCCCGCGCTCATCTCTGCCATGCCGGACCAGAACTCGGCGTCGCCGTCGAGGAGCCATAGTTTCTCGTCCTGCGTCAGTTGTCCCAGAAGCTGGTCGGCCTCTTCCGACAGGTGCCCGCCGTTGCGGATGCGTGCGACGGCCTCATTGAATGTTTCCGTTTGTGTTGCTGTTGTTGGCATGTTTAGTCCTTGGGTTTCTTATCTGCCCCCGGTCTTGTGGTGGCGGGCGGACGATTGCGGGACACGCGGGCGTCCTGCCCGCGTGTCCCGCACAGTGTGGTGTCAGGAGACGGTGGTTGTGGCGTAGAAGCCGCGGTTTTTTCCATCAATGACGGCGGAGTTCTCGATGTCGAACGATCCCGTCAAGCGGATATCAGCTGAGGAAGCCCCGACGTTGACGGTCATCTGGCCGGCTTCAACAACCCAGCGCATGTCGACGTCAAGGAACGCGAACTGGTCAGCCCGCATCGTAAAGTGAACGGTTTTTGTTTCCCCGGCTTTGACGAACACCCGGTTGAAGCCTGCCAGTTCCTGCACCGGACGGACCATGCTGGACAGCTCGTCACGGACGTACACCTGAACGACCTCTTCGCCGTCCTGCTGCCCCGTGTTGGTGATATCGCAGGACAGCTGCACCGCGCCGTCGGCTGTAACCGTCGGGGTCAGGTTGAGGTTGGAGTACTCAAAGGTGGTGTAGCTCTTTCCCTCCCCGAAGTGGAACAGGGGAACCTTGGAACCGTCCACGTACCGGTTCATGATCATGGTCCCGGCGCTGCTGAAGCTGTTGCTGCGGCGGTGGGCTGCGTAAAGGGGGATCTGGCCGGCGTCCCTGACCGCCGTCATGGGCAGACGTCCCGCAGGGTTGTAGTCCCCGAAAAGTACCTCAGCCAGTGCCTGGCCTCCGGTTTCACCCGGGAACCAGTTTTCGATGATGGCCGGGAAGTGTTCGGCGACGTAGACGCTGGAGAGCGGCTTGGCGTCCATGTGCACCATGACAGCGGCTGTGCCGGTCTCGAAGATGCGCTGGGCAAGTTCTTCCTGGATTCCGGGAAGGCCGACGTTGGCCGTGTCGATGCCTTCCCCGGAGGTGCAGGAACTGCCCCAGCCGTACTTACCGCCGAGGGTCAGAATGACAACGTCCGCGTCCTTGGCGGCGGCAACAGCAGCGTCGAAACCCGTGCGGTTGGTGCCGGCGATGTCGCAGCCCTTTTCGTACACCACTTCGGCTTCGGGGCACTTGTCCTGGATAGAAGCGACAATAGTTGGTGTCTTGTGCCCCAGCGCACCTTGAAGCGCCTGCTCCACCGCTGCAGGCTCGGAGCGGACGTCGCTGCCCTCAAAGAGCGGCGCCAGCGGGGGCTGTTCATATGAGGCGGTCAATTCAGGAAGGTCGAGCATTCCCGCCATTTCTGACATGGTCCCGCTCATTGCCAGATCGATTGAAGCCGGGTAGGTGTAGCAGCCGAAGAACAGGCGCAAAGAGTTGGCGTGAGGGCCGATAACGGCGATCTTCTTTGTAGCCTTGTTCAGCGGAAGAAGCCCTTCATTTTTCAGCAGAACGATCGATTCGCGCGCCGCCTTCAGGCTGTGTGCCTTGGTGGATTCCGGCTCGTAGGCGGCTGCGATCATTTCTTTGCGTGCTGCGTTGTCTTTAAGGAGGCCGAGCTTAGCTTTAAGGGTCAGCATGCGGCGCACCGCGCGGTCGATGAAACGCTCTTCGAGCTCGCCGCGCCTGACTGCCTCGACCAAGCCGTCAGTGAAGCCGTAGGGCGTGGGCAATTCAACATCGAGTCCGGCTTTGAGTGCCTTAATGCCACCGTCGGTGGGGTCTGCTCCGACGTTCAGGTCGACGGCGAGGTTGATGGACATGTAGTCGGAAACGACCAGGCCTTCGAAGCCCATTTCTTCGCGCAGCAGATCATCGAGGATGTGCTTTGAGGCAATAATGAGTTCGCCATCGATGGTGCCGTAGGAATTCATGATGCCTGCGAGGTTGGCCTCGGTGATGGCAGCCTGAAACGGCTTTGCGTAGACCTCGCGGAGCTCGCGCGGGGAAATCGGGTTGGATGTCATGTTCAGACCGCCTTCCCCGAGGCCGAAGCCGAGGAAGTGCTTTCCGGTGGCGGCCACGCCGTCGGCAAGGTTCTGTCCCTGCAGGCCCCTCACGAAGGCAACGCTCATGGCAGCGCACAACGTGGGGTCCTCGCCGTAGGTCTCGCCCACGCGGCCCCAGCGGGGATCCCGGGCGACGTCCATGATGGGGGACAGCGCCTGGCGCACCCCAACGGAGAGCATCTGCTCACGGACGATGTCGGTCATGCCTTCGACCGTGTCCGGGTTCCAGGTGGCCCCCAGCCCGATCGCCGAGGGAAATACTGTCCCTCCAAGTCCCGTCCAGCCCGAGACAGCCTCGCCATGGAGCAACGGCGGCACTGACAGGTCGGTTTTGGCCATCACGGCGTCCTGGACCTGGTCGTAGTGGTCGGCGTCGGCCTCGATGGATACCCCGGTGCTGATGCTTCCCGAAGCGCCCAGACCGTGGGGGAACTTGGCCAAGCCTGTGTCGAGGTGGCCTGTGATGGGGATGGTGCACTGGAGCTGGGCGACTTTCTGCTCCAAGGTCATGCGCGAGATGAGTTCTTCGACCTGGTCTGCGACGGGAACCGCCACATCAGGGGTTGACAGTACTTGGTTTTTCACTGGGTCTCCTATTCCGCCAGCCCGCGACACCGCGGACGTGGCAAGAGGGGGGTCAGTCCCTCAACGCTTTACTGGTGTGCCTGACGACGCCGGAACAAAGCTGGTCTGCGGTGCAGACCGGAGGGTCTGCAGGCTGTCCTCGCCACGGTTGTCCTTCACCGTTGAAGCAAGCCGCTGGTGTTCCCACCGCGACGCCCGTTTTTTCCCGGGGTGGGAAAAACCCTAGATGGCGTAGCAGTGTGAGTCAAGTCGCACGCCAAAGTCAGCGCGCGGCATCGCATGGCGGGAGCTTGTCCTGGCAGTTAGGCCGGGCAGCCAGAAGCAGTGCTTGGGTCAGCGCAAGGGCCGACATGTCCAGGGATAAACGATGGGGTGACCGGAGGGACTTTCCCTTGAAGACCCCGCAGTGCAGGCGCAGTCAGGAGAAGGCGGAGGTCGACAAAAGTCACTCGTGGAACCAGCAGTCAACCGGCATGCAGCTGTGGCAGTCCCTCCCGGCCTGTCACCCGAGGGTGGTACCTAAGTGGTGCGCCGTTGACCCTAATGGTGCAAAGCGTGCTGAAGCTCCGCCTCACGGCCGTTCGAGCAGGCGCTCCACGCCAAGAGACACAATGTCGAGATTGAAAGCAAACTGCTCTTCGGTGCCCAGTTCCGTTGACCGGCCTCCAACCAGCTTGCGGAGAAGTGTGAACTCCTCTTGCGGGGCCTTCTCAAGCAGGTGTTCAAGGACGGGTTCCTGAGGGTGCCGGCCAGCGGTTTTTGGAATGGAGCGGTCCGTGGCGGACGTGAAGGCAAGGCCTGCCAGCATCGCTATCACCCGTCCGGCTTCAGCTTCGGCCAGACCCGCGGCAACGAGCGCCTCCGCAGCCGCTTCGGCCGGTCGGATAGCCTCAAGATCAGCCTCGGTTTCGTAGCCGACATAACTTGCCCATGCACCGGCAGCCATGACGGCATCCCTGGTGATATGGGCAAATGCGCGTATGGCCTTCCTCCAGTCCTTCTCGGGAGTGAAATCGTGGGCCGCAACTGCCTCACGGAATGCATCGGCAGCAACCATCCGCAGCAGCGAGTCGCGGTTGTCAACGTGGTAATGCAGAGTCTTCCGGTCCACGCCAATCTCCTCAGCGAGGGCCTGCATTGTCAGAGTTGCTGGGTCAAGTACCTTGGCGGCTTCGATGATTCGTTCGCGATCAACCCGCCGCGGCCGGCCCCGGCGTGGCTTCACGCTCTCCAGGCTTGTCATAGCCACTCCTTTTCGCGTCCGACCGCACTCGCCTTAGTCCACTTCTGCTCGCGAAGGCCGGGCTGGAGCAGTGGACTTGACCTTACGGGTATCCCCGCATATCTTTTTTACCACGCCGGGAAAAAATCCGGAAAAGAGAGGTCTCACAGACTCTACCTGAGTTCCCGAGACCTTACCAGCTCGTGAGATCTCGAAATGTGAGACCAATTATTGAGGCATGGCGGATGCCCAAGCGTGGCCTCCGCACCGCTGGCGCGGGCCGGGAAGCCGCCGCTCTCTCATGCTGATCGCCCGTGAGCTCCCTGCCCTTGGGATAACAAGTTCCAGGCAAGTACGCCGTGGCCGTCCTGCTATCAACGCGGTGCCCCTACTGGCATTTTGCCCAACCGCTAAAAGGAAAAAGTTGACATGGAAGTACATCGCAATGGAATCGGCCGCCTGCGGCTGACTATAGACAGCCGCAGCCAGCTGGAGGAGGTGTTGGACTCCGCCGTCGCCGAACTCCTGTCCAGGCAAAACCCGAACACCCCGGAGGGGATCCTGGTGACCCGCCACGACCACAGGACGTTCACCGTCCAATTCTCCAGGGACGTCCAGCGCGGGATCGTGCTGGAACAGGACTTGCGCCTTTGGGCAGTCCCGGAAGGCGGCCCTCGTGGGCGCGAAGACTTTAACTGCGCCCCGGCGCTGCCGGCCCTGTGTTGAAAGGTGCGGCTCAGGGAACGCATGCTGCACCCGCCGCGCTTTCCTGCCATTCCCTCCCCGGTATCGTAAAGGCCTTCACATGAGCATGCACGCCACGGGCTCTGTCGATCGGAAGGTGCCGGCCGCAGTCGAGGATTGGACGGCGGCCGCAGGGCGGCACGTTGCAATATATCGAAACGGTGTGCAGGCTGACTGTGGGCAGGTCGAGGCGATAACTGCCGACGGAAACATCCTGTGGCTCATGCAGGACGGTGCTCAGAACAGGCGCATCGTTGAGAAGGTTCCGGGGATTGAGTTGTGCTTTCTGTAGGAAGCAGGTGCCGGCCCTGCTGTGCTTCGAGGGGTGGGCGTCCCCGCATTGGAGGATGCCATGCTCCTGAACCGTGAGGTCAGCAGGAGGACTGTGACCTCCTGCTGACCTCAAGCCCCCTACGGGGCGGGCCAAGGGAACTTACCCCATCCACTGCCCGCCTGCAACGTCGATTGTCTGGCCGCACATATAGTCCGCGGCTTCCGTGCTGAGGTAGGCGACCATGTTCGCAACCTCTTCCGGGATGGATACACGCCCAAGCTGGATATAGCGGTCAACGGCTTCCAGCATCGAACCTTTCGCGGCCAGAGCCTGCTCGTCGGAGGCATTGGCCAGGATGTCTCTCAGGAGGGGGTTGATCATGAGCCCGGGAGCTACCCCCAGGACATTGATCCCCCGTGAGGCGAACTCATGGGCAAGATTGCGGGTGAAGCCAATAACACCCGACTTTGCTGCGTTGTAGACGGTAAGTCCGCGGTGCTGTATCCGTCCACCAACAGACGCGATGTTGATAATGCGGCCGTGGCCCTGGGGCAGGAAGTGCTCGACCGCGGCATGTGCGCCGTAAATCAGCATCGTCAAGCTCCCATGGACCGTGTAGTCAATGTCCGCCTTGGTGTGGTTTTCGAACCTGTCGGAGACTACCTGAACGGGGTTATTGATCATGATGTCCAGGCCCCCGAGAGCCTGCGTGCTTTCCGCGACAACAGAATGCACCTGATCCCAGTCGGACAGGTCTGCCTGGAACGGGATGGCGCGCGTGCCCCATCGGCGTTCGATGGTCTCTGCGTTAGCGACGGCGCCGTCCTTGTTCAAATCAATGACAGCGACGTCGGCCCCCAGGCCGGCAAGCCGGTTGGCGATGGCCTGGCCCAGACCGCCTCCCCCTGCTCCGGTGACTACTGCCTTTTTTCCTGTGAGGTCCATCAGGTCGGTGACCCGCTTTTCGACAATGTGCGTCGGCAGTCGGTCGAATCCCATCGTCTCGGCGAAATCAACGTTTTGTGTGCTCATCATGCTCCTCGTTGGTTATGGAGGGCGCCGGGCTCCCGGACGACGGGGCTCCATTGCCTAAAGGCAACATACTGTTGCCTTTACTAAAGGTCAATAGAATGCTGTTCCATGGCCGATTCAATGCGCAGAACAAGGGGAGTCCAGAAAGGTGCGCGCAGTTCGCAGGTAGTTGATGCCGTTCTAAGTGCCACCACCGCGGAACTGTCACGGGGTGGTTATGCCGGCCTCACGATTGAGGCCGTAGCCAAGGTTGCAGGCGTAAACCGCACGACGGTATACCGGCGTTGGCCTACGCGGGCGGCCTTGCTGGCTGCCGTCCTGGAGCCGCTCCTGGCCCGCTATGACGTTGTTCCTGACACCGGCTCGAGCTGTCGTGATTTGTCCGTGCTGTTACGAACTGTGCGCGACAATGCAGAGCTGCCCGAGGGGCAGGCCTTCACGGAGGCGGCAAGATCCACGTCCGCCGAGCTGCAGGATTTGACGTCCGCCGCGCTGCACAGAGCCCTCGCCCCCTTCCACGCCGTGCTCGCTCGCGCAGTCGAGCGGGCCGAGATCGAACCGGAGCAGCGTGACCTCATAGCCCAGCTCGCTTTCTTTGGCGCCGTCATGTGGACCCAAACGCATCCCAAGCCTTTAACGGACGCGGAGTGCGACGATATGGCTCAGCTGCTCTTGCCTGCCGCAGCCGGTGCCGGAACAAGATGAGATCCTGGTTGCCCTTACGCTCCATCGGGCCTTCTATCCACCGTTGGATTGCCGCACTCCATCGGTGAGGGCCGTGAAGCCGTATATGAATCCTCCATCCTTGCCACTGACGGTCATATAACCTTCCGTGGTACCTGGCCTGATGGCGATGTTGGTTGCTGATGAAACGCCGTCCTTCCCAGGTGCGGCGATGGTGGCAGTCAGTTCGCCATCGGGCCGATAGACGAGGACAGCCGCCCGGTTGTGCAGCCCGACGTACGTGTTCCCAGCTGCGTCGACGGCCAAGGAATCCACTTGGCCGACGCCTGCGCTTACATGTACGGCAGGATGAGCTGTCTGCACCTTTCGGCCGTCAGCGCTGAGGCTCAGGTAGTCAATTTGATTGCCGGTATTGTGGCTCACCCATAGCCCGTCATAAGCGGCGGTGAAGGCAATACCGTTCGGCGCCGGCAAGTCTCCGGCAAGAACGTTCCCTTCAGCGGTGTCCCTGTCGATCCTGACCAGGCGGCCGGTACGTTTCCAGTAAGGATCCTGTGACCCGGCGGCATCCGTGACGTAGAGGTTTCCGTCGTGGTCAAAGGCGATATCGTCGGGGTTCATGGCAACACCGTCCAATGTTCCCTGGAAGAACGTGCGGAGGTCCTTCCCCTCATCGGTGATGCTTTGAACGGTACCGCCAACAAAGTCCGTGAGGTATAGGCGTCCGTCGTGCGGGCTGAACTGTGCCGAAGTGAAAGCGCTGGCATCGTCCGTGTACACGGTCTCCACCGATCCGGATGAAACGTCCAGTTTCATAACCTTTGGTCCACCTGCTGGAGCCATCACGTCTACCAGGTAAAGCCCCCCATCAGGGCCAAAGGTCGGCCCTTCGAGCAGTGTCATTCCAGTTGCCTCGTGGACAGGCGATACCTGAAATAGACGTTTGGCCGTTTGCTGCCTCGCTGGCTGCGGCCCGGCCTGCTCCACGTTCTGCTCCGGCGGGGGCTGCACTGAAGCGGTGCAGGCAGAAAGTGGGGTGGTGAGAGCGGTGAGCGCTGCTGCGGTGGCAAAGAGCCGCTGCCATTTTCCCGGCACTAGCCTGCCGCCTTTGGTCCCGCGTGCACGCGGCGCGCCTTGCCGCCAGCCGGCGACGACCTAAGGACATCTTGCATGGATTCCTGCCGCCAGTGCCGCAGAAGGTGGTGGAAGGCAACGGGTCCGGGGCTGTAGGTTGTCGGGGACGCAACGCGGGTTCCTTCGCCGTTGTAGTAGCCGGGGGTGCATTCTGCCAGGAACCCACCGTCGCTAGTTGCCGTTTTGGCGATGTGGGCGCACCATGCCTCTTCCGACTCGGGGCTGGGCTCCACGACACCTGTCAACGTGTCTCTGGCTGCTTGAATGACTGCGGCTATGTGCTCCGCCTGTTCCTGAAGGATGTGCGCGTAATTGACGGAGTTTGCGTTCTGCATGACCCCAAGGTTGAACAGATTGGGAAAGCCATAAGTGTAGAAGCCATGAAGCGTGCGCGGGCCCTCGCCCCATGCGGCAAGGAGAGACTTGCCATCACGCCCTGCCACGGGAAGAGTGCCTGAAAGAATACCCGACACTCCCACATCGAATCCCGTGGCAAAAATGACGCAATCCACCTCGTACTCGGCATCGCCCACCACGATGGAAGTCTCCGTCATCCGGGTGATTCCACCGGTGCTGGCCGTGTCGACGAGTGTCACGTTGGGCCTGTTGAACGTTTGCAGGTATGTATCGCTAAAGCACGGACGTTTGCACATATACCGGTACCACGGCTTCAACAACTCCGCCGTTTCAGGGTTGTCCACGATCTCGTCCACTCTGGCACGGATTCGCGCCATCACCTCCCAGTCAGCGAGCTCATCTCGGGCTTCACGTTCGTCATCGCTCAGGCTCTTGTCCACGGAGCCCGACAGGAATTTGCGTTGCAACCTGACCGTGCGGGTCCAGCCGTCATTTACCAGGCTTTCCGTTACCGGTTCTCCGGAAAGAACTTCAAGGAAGTTCTCCATCCGTTCGCGCTGCCACCCTGGACCCAGGGACGCAGCCCAGCGCAGATCTGTTGGCCTGTTGTCGCGGACGTCGATGGTGGAGGGGGTGCGTTGGAATACCAGCAGTTGCTGCGCATCCCTGCCCAGATGAGGGATGACCTGGACGCCGGTGGCCCCGGTTCCGACGACTGCGACCCGCTTGTCCGCCAGCCCGACCAAGCCACCTTCAGCTGTTCCTCCGGTATATCCGTAGTCCCAGCGGCTGGTGTGGAATGTATGGCCTCTGAAGGTCTCAATTCCGGGAATGTTGGGCAGCTTGGGCTGCGTCAGGGTTCCGGAAGAAGTGACGACATACCGCGCCCGGAACCGGTCGCCCCGGTCGGTCTCAACGGCCCATTCATCCGCCTCCTCATTCCACTTAAGACCTGTAGCGCGGGTATGAAAGAGCGTGTCGCGATACAGATCAAACCGCTTGGCGACGGCTATGGCGTGCTGCCGGATCTCTTCCCCGGGCGCGTAACGCCAAGAGGGGACGTAACCCACCTCCTCCAGCAAGGGCATATACACGTAGGACTCAATGTCGCAATGTATGCCCGGGTAGCGGTTCCAATACCAGGTGCCCCCAACGTCCCCGGCCTCATCCATCAACCGAATTGATTCGACGCCAGCCTCCCTTAGACGTGCCGCCGTAAGCAGGCCCCCGAAGCCGGCGCCGATTACCAGAACCTCCACTCGGTCGCTAACAGGCTGACGCATGGTCTTCTCGGAATAGGGGTCAACGGCGTAAAAACCAAAGTTTCCGCCAGTACTGCGATATTGACCAGGCCCCTCTGGGCGGATGCGCCTGTCACGCTCCTCGCCGTACTTGGCGCGCAGTTCGTCGATGGTTGCTGGCTCAGTGGCAGTGTGGAATTGGGCCGTGAAAAACATGTGTCTTTCCTCCAGTAATGAGTTGTCGTCCCGGTGACCGAACGTTCGCCGCCGGTCCGCAAGCAACAGGCGGGACTACTCCTAAAAAAGAACTTAGTGTGAAGCTAACTAAAAACTTAGCGTTAAGCTAAGTAATGGGTCAAAGCGATGGCACGAGGTACGGTGGCTCCATGCCGCACCCTGCCCAGGACCACCAAGCTCTCCAGGAAAGCGTGAACAATCTCGCTGTTGCTGTAGCGATCCGTTCACTTCCGCTGGTGCTGCAAACTTTCCTGACGACAGATCTCACCATTCAGCAGCTGAAAGTCCTGTCGGTGATTGTCACGTCAGATCGCGGAGTTGCCATCGGGCGACTGGTTAGTCAATTTGAGGTGTCGATGGCATCCATGTCCAAACTTTTGGACCGCCTTGTGGCAGCTGGCTTAGCCACACGCGTGTCGGATCCCAGCGACCAAAGAGTGCGCGTCATGGAAGCCACCACCCTTGGAAGAGCTGTCGTACGCGAACTGATGGCCACAAGGCCTGAACTCGGCGAAAACATCTTGGCACGCCTCAGTCTCGATGAGCTTCGGGCCCTTGAGACTGGTCTCGGAGCCATAAGCAGAGAAATGCGGAATCTTTCCGGCTGAAGTCATGAGCCCTCAGTGACAGTCAGACTTCGCGCCGAAGCCGCGCCGTGTGCATCCGGGGCCTTCACGTCGTGTTCCTAGTGCTCTTCTTTTACGACTTTGAGGTGTATCCATGACTCGACGTGGATGACTTCAGGTATCGCCCGGATCTGGTCAACGGTGCGGAGTGCTGAGTTTGCGTCCGTTCCGTGGACGGTGGCGATGACGTCGTGCGGGCCGATGCTGGATGCCAAGAAGGTAAAGCCCGGTATGGCCTCTGGCGCTTGACGCCTCGCTTCAGGGAACGGTCTTGCAGATTGCATTCTCGGCGATGGCAGGGCTGGGATACGCAGCCGTGCGGCTGCGCACCGGGTCGATCTGACCATGCATCGTGCTGCATGCGGTCTACGATGCGGTCGCCTACAGCTTGGGGCAATTTTCATGCGTTATCCACCGCTACTGCTGCCTAGGAGGATGCGCTTGGCCGGGCCGGAGTGCGTACTTGTGCTGGGCGGCTGAGAACCTAGGACAATACTGTTTAGAAGTGGAGAGCCACCTCATGAGTCATCGCTTCACTGGCAGGGCGACCTAGTGCTGTTCCTTGAGGACTTTTAGGTGGACCCAGGTTTCTAAGTTGTGCACTCCTGAAATTTCCGAGGCAGCATTTAGCGTTGCGAGGACGTCCTGGAAATCGTCTCCATGGACTGTTGCCAACAGATCGTGCCTGCCAATCGAGGATGCGAGGAAGGCCAGTCCAGGGAGTCCGGCGATGTCGCTGCGGACTGTCTGGACGGATCCTCTAATGCTGATCCCTACGCCCACGCGGACCATGTTCGGATGGGCTTCAGGGCGCCACATCGTGCCTATGCGGACGGTGCCGGACTCCAGTAACCGTAAGACGCGCATACGCGCGGTTCCTATCGACACTCCTGCGGCAGCAGCCATGCTGGCATATGTGGCGCGGCCGTTCCTTCTGATCACTTCGAGCATGGTGAGGTCCAGGTCGTCCACCTTGACCTGTTCGACTTGGACTGTTGGCAGTACGTCCACTTCCAGTTCTGTATAGGTGCTTGTCCGTAGGGAGGCGACCCCTTCGATTTCCCGTATGCCATCTACGCATTCCTGCAGTTCATGGTGATTTTTGACCCGAATCTCAGCCACAAGTGACATTGATCCGGCGGTCATTGAGACAAATGGAACGCGTTCGTCCCGGCAAATATCTCGGCCAACCGTTTCCACGTTTCCGGAGACGTTGATAGAGACGTGCGCCATCACCGGCAGCCCCAGGATGGCGGGGTGCACCAGACCGATCACGCTTAATCCTGACTCAGATAGCAGCAGGCTAAGCCGCCGGGCAGCCGCTGCCCGTGAAAGCCCAAGCCGTCTGCCAAGCTCATCTTGCGTGATGCGCCCGTCCCTATGCAGCTCAGCCAGAATCTGGCGGTCTACGTCGTCCAACTTCAGCCTCTCCATGACGAACGATGCACAGAAAAATCTTCGCGCATCCTTGGAGGAAGATTTATAGCCCCTCACCCCGAGTAAGCACTTATGTACAGAGTAGTGCAACTCACAACGAGCACTTATGCAGTATCAGTCTGCTTGGCTATCTTTTTGCCGTTTTGGTGGTTCTACACTGTGACCTACATCATCCTTCAACGTTCCAAGGACTAGCCATGAATAAGACAAGCCAAGCGTCCGTACTCACTGTCGCTGCCGCTCTTGCCCTCACTGGATGCGCCTCCACGGCCAGCACGACCACGAACGCGGGGACGCAGTCCAGCAACGCGCCCGCGGGACTGCTCAAAAGCAGCGAGTTCAACGTTTGCATGGACCCCACATATCCTCCGCTGGAGTTTTACGGCGACGGTGGAAGCAGCGGTGACCCTATCGGGCTCGATGCCGATTCGGCTGCTGCTTTGGCAAAGTCCTGGGGCGTGAAACCGAAGTTCTCTGTGGTGAGCTTCGACGGACTGCTGCCTGCCCTGCAGGCGAAGCGCTGCGACGCCGTCTGGTCCGGTATGTATGTCAGCGATGAACGGAAGGAAGTGGCCGATGCCATCCCTTACCTCGCCACCGGACGTGGACTCGTCACGACTTCGTCAGATGACGGCATTCGCTCCATCGATGACCTGGCCGGCAAAACAGTCGCGGTCCTGGCTGGCGGTGTTAACGAGGCGGAGTTGAAGAAGATGTCTGCCGACCTGGAGGCTAAGGGCAAGCAGACCATCACTATCCAGAGCTACCCCCAGAACAACCAGACAGCAGCTGCAGTGCGAAACGGCAAGGCGGACGCCGTGCTCGAAACAGACCTTTCAGCAGCGGAAATAGTCGCTAAGTCAAATGGGGAGCTCAAGGCTAACATCGACCTGTTCAAGGCAGACAACCAGCTCGCCGTCTACACCCTTAAGGGCTCGCCGATGACAGCATCTGTAGCCGAAGGAATTCAAGCCCTCGCGGCCGATGGCACCCTTGGAGAAATCGCCGAACGTTACGGCCTCGATCCCGAACGCGTCATCACCGAGGGCAAATAATGGACTTCAATTCAACCGTATTTTGGGAAGCTCTGCTATCCCCGGAATTCCTCAAGGGCGCCCTGCTCTCCTTGCAGCTTGCTGTCCTTTCGCAGATAGTAGCCACCGCCATTGGGCTCGCTGTCGCAGTTGCGCGGATCTCCGAGAAGAAATACCTGCAGCAACTTGGGTGGCTTTACGTATGGTTTTTCAGGTCCGTACCGACCCTGTTGCTGCTTCTGATCGTTTGGAACGCGGCACCCCAAGTCTTTCCATCCCTGAGAGAAGACTGGTACACCCCGTTTATTGCAGCACTGATCGGGCTGTCAATAGTTGAAGGTGCGTTCATGGCGGAAATCATCCGTTCAGCACTCCTCAGTGTTGACCCGGGCCAGCATCTTGCCGCCCGCGCCCTGGGTCTAACCCCTGGCCAAGTGTTCTTTAGAGTCGTACTTCCCCAAGCCACCAAAGTCGCGCTTCCGCCGAGCGGCAACGAATTCATCGGCATGATCAAGTACACCGCTTTGGCATCTGTAATTTCACTACAGGAACTGCTGACCACGGCCCAGGTTCAAGTAGCAGTGACCTTCAGATACGCCGAGTTCTACACCGCTGCGCTGGTTTACTACCTCGTCATTGTCAGTGCAGTGATGGCCCTCCAGCATTTCGTTGAGAGACGCTACCGCTGGATATCCAAAGCTCCAGCGACCCTGCCCGTTCCCGAGACCTCACTCAACCCCGCGAAAGGCATCTGATGCTTGAGCCACCACAAACCCCGGTCGCGCGAGTGCCCGTTATTGAAGTTCGCAACCTGCATAAAAAGTACGGCCCGGTAGATGTGCTCAAAGGCGTCGATTTCTCCGTAACCGCCGGCGAAGTGAAAGTGGTCCTCGGCCCATCAGGCTCGGGAAAATCCACCATGCTCAGGCTCATGGCCCTCCTGGAACCCCTGGACAAAGGCTCCATACTGCTCAACGGGCACCAGATAGGCGTCAACTCCCAAGGCAAACCCGCCAACGAGCGCACTCTTTCCCACCAGCGGGCTGACATCGGCATGGTTTTCCAGAAGTTCAATCTCTTCGCACACCTGACAGCACTGCAAAATGTTGTACTCGCCCAACGCCTGACACGCAAAATCAGCAAAGCAGAAGCAACCCACAACGCAGCAGAGATACTGAAAAGGGTCGGCCTCGGAGCCCACGGACACAAATTCCCCAGCGAACTATCCGGCGGTCAGCAGCAACGGGTCGCAATCGCGCGGGCAATGGTCCTCAACCCGGCCGTGATGCTCTTCGACGAGCCCACCTCCGCACTCGATCCCGAACTGGTCAACGACGTGCTCACTGTCATGGAAACGCTGGCATCTGAAGGCATGACCATGGTTGTGGTTACCCACGAAATGCGGTTCGCGCGAAGGGCCGCCACTGAAGTCGCCCTCTTCGATCGCGGCATCATCATTGAGCAGGCACCCCCGGCACGATTCTTTGACGATCCGCAGCATGAACGGACCCGGCAATTCCTGAGCCACATACATTGAACACATTGAACCCCCGCACCCTCAACGTCTCTGGACTGGTCTGGTACTCGATGACGGTTGTCGCCCCAAACCTGGTGCGGATCACCGAACCCCACGTCCACCCACTCCTTCGAGCAAACATCTGGTGGATACGTGGAAACAGAGACGTTGTGATCGATGCCGGCCTCGGCGTCGTACCGCTGCGTTCCGCGATCCCCGAAATGTTCGAGAGGGATCCACTCCTCATCGTTACCCACGCCCATTTGGACCACAGCGGCGGTGCCTACGAATTTGACGATATAGCCATCCACGAAAACGAGGCCAAGGACCTGGAAAATCCTTCACCCGCCTCCTTGGAGTCGCATGAACTTTATGCCTCCCTGGGAATGTATCTGGACGTGAAGGCCAGTGAACAACGAATGCTCGAAAAGCTCCCGGACCCGGACTATCGGCTGGATCAATACCAGCGGCTGCCAGCCCGGGCCACCCGCCGGCTGCGTGATGGCGACGTCATCCGGGCGGGCCAGTCAGAACAGTTGGAAATCATAGAGGGTCCAGGACATTCGCCCGGAAGCATCTGCATTTTCGACCGCACCAAAGGATGGCTGTTCACAGGGGATGTCCTCTACAAAGGGCAGATACTCGACGACATCCACGGCTCCAACAGAGCCGACTACGTCAAAACAATGCAAAAAATTCAAAACCTCCCCCTAGAAAAGGCGTTCCCTGGACACGGGGAAATTCTCGATCATCAACAAGTGCACGCGATAGCCTGCGCCTACGTCGCAAGGCACCAGAGGGACAATTGGCCAGACCCTAGGGGCATGACCGGATAGCAGCAGACATGCCACAAGACGGCTCCTCAAACGCTGAGGCAGTGGAGAACAACGAGAGTGGCTTCGCTGCCGCCACACGATCCAGATCCCCGGGCCATACACCCCACCACGGCGACGAGGAAAGCGACTCGCAGCGCCCGCTGGCATCAACAGCACAGTACGAAAGCAGCGCGCACCTGTTCCTTCATGGCTCCTACACGTCTGGTCAACGAATACGTTTCGAGTACGAGGGACGTTCTACCGCCGGAACTGTCGACACAGCAACCGACGACGATTCCGTCCTATGGGTCTGGCTAGACGGAGGCGGCGGACGAGTGATGCTGTTCCCTGACGCAGGAACAGGTATCACCAAGGAAGTCCAAGGCGCCATGAAAGGCGAACCAGGGGCGGTGAACGGTACTGCGCCCTGCTGGTGCCATGCAGCTTCGCGAATCGTCGTTGCCTCTACTCCCGGACATACCCCGTCACCAGCGGGTGGGACATAGCCTGTTCGTACCAAATCCGAAAACCTACTCAAGGGTCGGGAGTGAGTGCACTAGAGGCACACCCCAACCTGACGTCAGACTGTCATTCACAAACTGTCAGGTTAGAGTCCAAAAAGCGTTTCCCGCAGACGCAAGAGGGACAACCCTAGATTCCAAACCGACACTTTGCAGCAGTAAGGCCGCGCGCTGGCGTTTGGCCCACGAGCCGCTCGGGAGCAAACGCTGTCGGGTGCGCAGGTAGAGACGGCCGCACCGGCATTGGGCTCCCACGAGCCGGCCGCGCCCGGGAGGAGCTCCCGCGCCCAAAGACCGCCCCCACCTCACACCTTGAAGTACTTCGCCTCCGGGTGGTGGAACACGAACGCGTCCGTGGACTGCTCGGGGTGCAGCATCAGCTCATCGCTGAGGATCACACCCATCCGCTCGGGCTTCAGCAGCTCCGTCACCTTGCGGCGGTCCTCCATGTCCGGGCACGCGGGGTAGCCGAGCGAGAACCGGGCACCGCGGTAGTCCAGCTTGAAATACCCTGCCGTGTCTTTCGGCTCCTCGGCGGCGAAGCCCAGCTCCTTGCGGATGCGGGCGTGCCAGAACTCGGCGAGCGCTTCGGTGAGCTGCATGACCAGGCCGTTGAGCTCGTAGTAGTCGCGGTACTGGTTGGCGGCGAACATCTTGGAGGTGAACTCTTCGATCTTGGAGCCGGCGGTGACCAGCTGCACGGGGAGCACGTCGATCTGGCCGGATTCGCGGGACTTCACGAAGTCGGCCAGGCACAGGTGCCGGTCGCGGCGCTGCCGCGGGAAGTCGAAGCGCAGCCGGTCGGTGCCGATCGGGCCGCCTGAACCACCGTCCGGGGCGAGCAGGCCCGGGGTGCCGAGGACGCCGTCGGCATCCTCGCCGTGGTGCAGCACCACCACCTGCTCCCCTTCGGAGACCACCGGGAAATAGCCGTACGCGACGGACGCGTCCAGCATGCCCTCGCCGAGGATGCGGTCCAGCCAGTAGCGCAGGCGCGGGCGGCCCTCGCGCTCCACCAGTTCCTCGTAGGAGGCGCCGTCCTCGCCGCGGCCGGGCTTGAGCCCCCACTGCCCCATGAACGTGGCACGCTCGTCGAGGAACGCAGAGTAGTCGTGGAGCGAGACGCCGCGAACAATGCGCGTGCCCCAGAACGGCGGCGCGGGAACGGGATTGTCGGAGGCGACGTCGGAACGGCCGGGCATGGCTTCCGGCTCGGTCACCGTGAATTTCGGACCGCCCTTGTGGATGCGCTTCTTCAGGGGCGGCAGGCCGACGTCGTCCGGCGACTCGCCGCGGGCCACGCGGACCAGCGGTTCCATGAGGGCCAGGCCCTCGAAGGCGTCCTTGGCGTACCGGACGACGCCGTCAAACTGCTCCGCCAGGTCCTGCTCCACGTAGGCGCGGGTCAGGGCTGCGCCGCCGAGGATCACCGGCCACTTCTTCGCCAGGCCGCGGGACTGCAGCTCCGTGAGGTTCTCCTTCATCACCACGGTGGATTTCACCAGCAGCCCGGACATGCCGATCACGTCGGCGTTGTGCTCCTCGGCCGCGGCCATGATCTCGGCGATGCCCTGTTTGATGCCGATGTTGATGACTTTGTAGCCGTTGTTGGTGAGGATGATGTCCACCAGGTTCTTGCCGATGTCGTGCACGTCGCCTCGCACGGTGGCGATCACCATGGTGCCCTTGCCGGACGAGTCCGACTTTTCCATGTGCGGTTCGAGCAGGGCGACGGCGTTCTTCATCACCTCGGCGGACTGCAGCACGAACGGCAGCTGCATCTCGCCGGCGCCGAAGCGCTCGCCCACCACCTTCATGCCCTCGAGCAGGTGGTCGTTGATGATGCCGAGCGGGGTCATGCCCTCGCTGCGCGCCAGGTCCAGGTCCTCCTCGAGGCCCTTGCCTTCGCCGTCGATGATGCGCCGTTCCAGGCGGGCGCCGGTGGGCAGCGCGGCGAGTTCAGCGGCGCGCTGGTCCTTGAGCGCGGCGGTGTCGACGCCGGCGAACATGTCCAGCATGATGGCGAGGGGGTCGTAGGTGGTGTTGCCGTCGGCGTCGTATTCGCGGCGGTCATAGACGAGGTCCAGCGCCACCTTGCGCTGCTCTTCGGGCAGTGAGGCGAGCGGGACAATCTTGGCGGCGTCGATGATGCCGCTGGTGAGGCCCGCCTGGACGGCCTCGTGCAGGAACACGGAGTTCAGGACCACGCGCGCTGCCGGGTTGAGGCCAAAGGACACGTTGGAGACGCCGAGGGTGGTGTTGATGCCCGGGTACTTGGTGGTGATCTGGCGGATGGCTTCGATGGTTTCGATGCCGTCCCGGCGGGTTTCTTCCTGGCCGGTGGCGACGGGGAAGGTGAGGCAGTCGACGATGATGTCCTCGACGCGCATTCCCCATTCGCCTACCAGGGCGTCCACGAGGCGGGAGGCGATGGCCACCTTGCCGTCGGTGGTGCGCGCCTGGCCCTGTTCGTCGATGGTCAGGGCGATGACGGCTGTGCCGTGTTCCTTCACCAGCGGCATGATGCGCGCGAAGCGGCTGTCCGGGCCGTCGCCGTCCTCGTAGTTGACGGAGTTGACCACCGGGCGGCCGCCGATGAGTTCGAGGCCGGCCTGCAGCACGGGCGGTTCGGTGGAGTCAATGACGAGCGGGAGGGTGGAGGCGGACGCGAAACGCGAGACGACCTCCTTGATGTCGGCGACGCCGTCGCGCCCCACGTAGTCGATGCAGACGTCCAGCAGGTGCGCGCCCACGCGGATCTGCTCGCGGGCGATGTCCACGCAGTCGTCCCAGCGCTCTTCGAGCATGGCCTGGCGGAACGCCTTGGAGCCGTTGGCGTTGGTGCGCTCACCGATGGCGAGGTAGGAGGCGTCCTGGTCGAAGTTCACGTGCTGGTAGAGGGAGGCGACGCCGGCTTCGCGCTCGGTGGGGACGCGGGCGGGTTTTCCGTTGCTGGCTGCCACGGCTTTGGCGCGGAAGGGGGCAAGACGTTCGACGACGGCGGCCATGTGTTCCGGCGTCGTACCGCAGCAGCCGCCCACCAAGCCCAGGCCGAATTCCCGCACGAACTGTTCGTGCGCGGTGGCGAGTTCGGTGGGGGTGAGCGGGTAGTGCGCGCCGTTGGCGCCGAGGATGGGCAGGCCGGCGTTGGGCATGCAGGCGATGGCCACGGAGGACTGCTTGGAGAGGTGGCGGAGGTGCTCGCTCATCTCGTCCGGTCCGGTGGCGCAATTAAGACCGATAGCGTCGACGCCGAGCGGCTCGAGCGCGGTGAGCGCGGCGCCGATTTCGGAGCCCATGAGCATGGTTCCGGTGGTTTCGACCGTCACCTCGACGAAGATCGGGAGGCGGATTCCCTTGGAGACAATGGCCTGCTTGCAGCCGTTGACCGCGGCCTTGGTCTGCAGGAGGTCCTGGCTGGTTTCGATGAGGAAGGCGTCCGCGCCGCCGTCGATGAGGCCCTCGGCCTGCAGGGCGAAGGTCTGCTTGAGGTAGTCGTAGCTGGTGTGCCCGAGGCTGGGGAGCTTGGTGCCCGGGCCCATGGAGCCGAGGACCCAGCGCATCCGGCCGTCTGTTTCTTCTGCCGCTTCCGCACGCTCACGTGCGATCTTGGCGCCTTTGAGGGCGAGCTCGGTGATGCGGTCGTCGATGCCGTAGTCGGAGAGGTTGGACCAGTTGGCACCGAAGGTGTTGGTTTCGACGGCGTCGATGCCCGTGGCGAAGTACGCGTCGTGGATGTCCGCGATGACATCGGGGCGCGTGTCATTGAGGATCTCGTTGCAGCCCTCGAGGTTCTGGAAGTCGACGTCGAGCGACAGTTCCCGGCCCTGCAACATAGTGCCCATGGCGCCGTCGGCGATGACGACGCGGTGGTTCACCGCGTCCAGGAGCTCCTGCGCACGGGCAGGGCGGGGCACGGACTCAATATCAAGTGCAAAACGAGGCATCTAAACAGGTTACGGGCGACACGCCGAAACATTGCTTCGTATGTCAGTGTGCTACGACGGTCGGAGACGTTTCTCCCTTTCACCAGCAACCACACGTCCGAAATATTCAATGAGCCCTAGTACACGGCGGAACTCTTCTAACCAGCAACGGCCGCTCCTCCGTCCGTGCTTTCTCTTGGTATCGACAAGCGCCAGATGTCGATCCAAGAGGAACGTCGCGTATCTCGGTTTGGCGATGCGTAGATTTCCCGGCGCAGTTTCACCATATTCACACACTCTGCCCAGCTAAGAACTGAATACCGACATCCCACAGGGACCTTGAGCGTCGAACGCGCAGCGCTGATGTAACGGGCTAAGTTACTGCCGTTGTAGGGCAGGTACGAGCCAGCTGCTCAGCCACACGGTCAGATGCGGCGGGTGCTAGTACTGCGAGAGCAGACAGTGCCCCAGGCCAACGAGGTCCGGACAAGATCTCCTGGCAGAGAACCACGAAAGCATCCTTGGTTGCTACCATCGACAACGCTTCGTGAGCAACGTCCGGGAACATGGCCGCGCGTCCATCAGCGGGAGCTCCTGTCAGTATCCCCAGGATTGCCCGCACGAGAATGACAGCATGCTCCGAATCCCCTCGGTCTTTGAGGGCAGTGGTGGCTTGACTCAGTACTTTGAGACGGTCTGAGGGTTGCCGCAATTTCGACACCAGGGATTGGACTCTGTCCGGCTGCAGATTTCCGTGCATAGCCTCCGTCAGGAAAACGACGATTGCATCCATTAACGCTTGGGATCCCATGCGTTGGATGAGTGGTAGCAGCCGATCTGAGACGGCCCCTCCGTCGTCTCGCACGTACTCTTTCGCTATGCTAACAAGCGCCTCGCCTTGGATGGATCTAGAAAGGAATCCGGCTTCGGCGATCCTTCGAGCCAAACCGTCAAAGTCTGTGTCTTCTCCGTCGTGAAGGACACTCCATGCCTCGCATATCTTCCCGTGGGCGGCCAGACAGTATCCGAGAATAAGAGCTCCCTGCTTCCACGGCGTACGCGAAGATTTCAAGAGATGGATACCAATGTCTGCGCGGTCCTTGCTCACTGCCGCTTCGACCCCCTCAATCAGGGCCTGCAAATAGGTTTCCCCGTTCGAGTGCAATGAATCGGCCCTCAGCAGTTCTATAAGTCGATCCGGCATCTCTGCTTCAATGAGCGCTCGTCCGACTCCGCTGACATACGCTGGTGATCCTTTGAAGCTGCTAACTGTTTCACCCTGCGAGTCGGAGAGCTCCAGTGAACTTTTGCGGATCCACTTCGCAGCAATGGCACGCAGCCGTTTATCGCTGAGCTGGTAAAAGCCATCCATCGCACTGGCTACATCGGCTCTGTTCAGAGCATCTGCCACCCGAACCATGCCACTTCCGTCTATTTCGAGGGATTTTGAACTGTGAGCTTCAAGAAATCCCGTGGCAGTAAACCGCAAAGCACTATCAAAGTCACCCATGCTGGCAGCGGCACTGGCTATGGCGTCGGCAGCAGCGCTCCTCGCGTCTGCCATGGCGAACGAAGCCGCAATAGTCTCGGCCTTGTCACGCCACCCAACCATAAACATATGTTTGACCAGGGAAATAACTTCTGGCTGATCATCATCGAGCTCTGAAAAAGTCTCATAGAATTGCACCACCTCCGCAAGCAATTCGTCTTGAAGATCGGATTGCCTTTGACGGGCACGGGCCGTCAATACGTGGAGATATCCTTTCAATTTCTGCAACGGGTCCGAGATAGTTCTTGTAAGGCTCAAAGCCTTGTCAAGTTGACCCACGCCAGCACTTGCGTCAACCAATTCCAACCGAAGATTGTCTGACTGATCCACCGCGGAATTTATCTTGTCGACGATGATCTCAGCACAGTCCACCCGACCCGCCCTGGCTAGGGAAACGGCGACCGTCGCCCAATGTTTGGCAGACGACCGACTAACCTTTTGGCGGGCGACGATCTCGGCTCGTTCAACGAGCTCCGTTGCGCGGGCGCGACTACCAGCAGCGAAATATGAATCGGCAATGTCTATAAGGCAGGAGGTTTGGTCTGGACTCGTCGTCATGGCGGTAGCCGCAACCTCTGCCAATTCGGCGCAATGCAAGGCGTCGGTTACGCGGCCCGCTTCAGTCAGAGAGCGACTCATTTTGCACAGCCAGGCGATCCTCAATGCGGGTTGCATGAAATCCAGAATGCTCACTCCCGCTGATACTGCATCCAACACAGCCGTGGCAATAGCGAGACTCCCTATCGCGCTGGGAACACTTGAGTAGCCTCTCACGCTCGACGCAGCCGACAAGTACTCCACCGCGAGTTCCGGGGCTACAGAACGGAGATTTAGGGCAGTGCGCGCAAGAAGCTCCAGAGTCATATGCTTTTCTCTTGCCCTGTATACGGCTTTTAAGACTAGGGGCCTCCTGTCATCCGCCTCCGACAGGTACGGAGCTACTGAGCACAGCGCTTCTGCATGCCAAGTCGGTTCGCTTATTTGAACCGATATCCTCCAGGCACGATCAACTTGTCCGATCGCAGCCAGCCTAGCTGCGATCTCAACGGCGCCCTTTACAGGACTCTTGGGTTGGTTGAACTGCTTTGCGAGCTCCTCTGCTTCCTTGCCCAGATCATCCGCGTGGGCACCTTTACCGGCAAGGCTGAAGCATTTTGCCGCCAGCGTAAGAAAATCCGCCCGAACGCTACGGTCGGGGAACGCGCGCGCGTTCTCTTCGAGAAATTCAGTCAACTCCTCGGCGTGCTTATAATCTTTGCGCTCTACGAACTTGGCCGCGACGACCGAAAGCGTCCGAAGGCGCGTCCGAAAGTCGGACACTTCCTCTGCTACTTCCCGGGCTTGAATCACATCTCCCGTGTCGGCTAGGGCAGCGGCAATCTCCGCTAAATAGGAGGACCGTTGAAGAGGACTGGTGATAAGGCTCGCTGTCATTCTGGCCCGGACTGTGTCACCCATACGAGCCCATAACGGCCCTGATTCCAGGGGTATACTGCCGCTTCGATCAACGAGTCGGCCATGTTCAATGCTCAGTTTGGCAGCGGCTTCGAGCTCTTGGTCGCCTCCTGCTTCTAGGGCAGCTCTAGTTAGCTCTATCTCAGCCAATGCATCCCAGTCACCGTTGGTTCGATCAAGCATGAGGTCATGTCGTTCCTCGCTGGTTGCCAACTCAACCATGCGATCGACCCAGCCCACACCCGATGCCGAAAGAAGCCGGAAGTATCGCCCCATCAGAAACTGCGGCGTTGATTTACTCCAACCTAAAGCGGCTTGCATGCTTGCCCACGAATGTAGTCGCTCGGTGTATTCGTATTGCTCATCGAAAAAATGACCGCGCGCCGTCTCGGCGAGCGTCGCGTGTCCAAAGAGGTAAATTGAGTCGCCGCCATAACCGGAGTGAACAGCCAAACTTCGCGCCAAGGCTCCTTCAAGCCTGTTCTTAATATCGCCCAATTTGCGAGCTGCAGTGAGTGCATGCAGTTCACGGGAGGTTAAGCCGCCTCCCGATACAGTCAGAAACGCGAGTATCTCGACGGATAATCCATCATCACCTCGCAAAATAGCGGCCAGTTCTTGTTTAGCCGCTACTTCCAAAGCCTTTGCATGACGTGACGGGTTCAGCGCGTAGATACGACACGATCTCAAAGGATGCGAACCGTGGACATCGATTGGAAGAGAAATTGGACGACCCGTAACAAGGACATTTAGTCCTTTGATCGGGCGGGTGGGAAGAATTGATGCAATGCTCGGCAGATCGATGTCATTACTGACATCTTCGTCCAATCCGTCAACCAGCAGGGTCAGTCGTCGTCCGTCAGCAACACATTGTGCCGCGGCAAGGTCAAGGAGGGACCCAAATCTGCGTCGCTTTTCCTCGAGACTCACCGGCGCTTTTTCGCTCCTGGAGTCATAAAGGCATAGCTGGGCCAGTGCCGAGTCAAGAAACGCATTAACATCTGCCCGGCCAATCTGTCGCTTGACTATAAAGAAGGCCACGATCGCAACCCTGGGAGGTGGGTTGAGTGCCAGCCAGGAGGACAGGGCAGTTTTGCCTGACCATGCCGGTGCCTGAATCCAGACGTACTGCTCGTCGCTGAGACAGATCTCCGCAAGATCTTCGAGCTCTCGATCTCTATCGAGAAGGGCTTGGGGGGCCACTTCGCGAACGTCTCCTTCGAATTCGAGAGCCAGTTTTTCCGCGTGCGGTATCGGAATTACGTCGGCCAGAGCATCACTGTCAGTGCCTAGCGGGAGATGCAGAAGTTCTCGGAACGCTCGCGACGAGCTGTCATCGTTGCGAAAAAGCTGTTCTAGCCGTGTAGCTCGGAGATGTCCAAGCCCTTCCGAACGGACGTGTGCGCTGATGACACCGATGATCCTGTCTTCCGCCCAGACAGCCGCACCGGACATTCCTTCCCACTCAGATTCGACTCCTGCAAGGGCAGGGTCACCATCTAGGTCCATTTCAGCAGGAGGTTGATCGACCAATAGTTCCAGCATGCCCTCACGCCAGCTTGAAGCGGTAGGAAACGAGCCAGTGACCTGAGCCGCATCCCTGAAGCGGCCGAGCCTATTCGCTGAGGTGGTCCCTTTATCGACGCGAAGTCGCCACACCGGAAACCCTAGAGAGGTGAACTTCACAGTGGAGACTCGGCTGCCAACTCGGCCGAACTTGGCATATACCTTGCTGGCGTGGGACTGGTGACTTGGTGGCTGCATCCGCAGGAGAGCGAGGTCGCCATAACAGGCCGCAACCTCTGCTACGACGTCCCACTGCGTGGGCAGATCCACATTAAATGTCAGAGTTATGTGATCGGCATCGGCTACAACGTGCGCAGCCGTAAGAATTAGATCGTTCCCAACCCGGTAACCGGTTCCCCGACAAACAGTCTGCGTTGATTTATGTACTCGTAGTTGGGCGATATTTCTGCTGTCGCCTGACATGCTTCAGATGCTCTCGCTGCCGGACTAACGCTCCCCGGCGAGTTCCTTGCCAGTGACGTATACAAGCGCTTGCGCTAGCGCTTTCTCTGTCTCAGATTCGGAAGCGCCATTATTCCCCGTCTTGGTCCCGCGGGGCGTCAGCGTCATCTTTATCCTCTGAGTCGACACCTCTGATTCCTTCCCGCCTGCACCCATTTCCAGCACGTAGAAGCGCACCTTAGCCTGGCCAGAAACTTCCGCTGTGACTGCAACTGACATCTCGAGTTCTATTGGGCCAACCTCGAACTGGAGATCTTCCCCCGCGGACGCCAGTTGGGCCTGGCCAATCTGAGTCCTGAGGTCGCGGATGACATCCACTAGATCAATCAAGTTATCTCCCGAAGTCGCTCTAAAGGTGTGTCATGATCATACGGGGAGCAGCAGCGAGATCACGGAATGCGCTCCGAAACACTCTGAGCACTCGTTCCGGCACTTCCGCAGCGGCCGCCCCTCGGCAAATCACGGGTCTCCGCTTCAGACGGCTCTGGCAGTTCGCCAGGCACGAAAGTCCTTTGGTTATCGCCTATCTTGCCCTACGGCATCCCAGGGACCGTCCATGCGTTCTCCGTTTGAGGAACAGCGCGTAGATAATCAATGGCCCGCGGTCAAAAGTCGGATCAATCCGTTCTCAAACCATGCGTTGCGGGATTCCAGCAGGCACGAAGTGGTTTTCACATAGGGTCTCGCCAACCCCGACGGCCAGGACCACCACCCATATGGGTCGCATCGTTCCAGAGTTGCCCAGACAAGCATTCGTGGGACTCCTTGCAGCCTGCAGCTTGCGAGACTACTCAACGTAGAATCAGATCTCCGCCGCCGGCGCCGCAAACTGGGCCTCATACAACCGCGCATAAGCCCCGCCCGCAGCCAGCAGTGAAGCGTGCGTCCCTTGCTCCACGATCTGGCCCGCCTCCATCACCAGGATGACGTCGGCGTCGCGGATCGTGGACAGGCGGTGTGCAATGACAAAAGAAGTCCGGTCGGACCGCAGCGCGCTCATCGCCTTCTGCACCAGCACCTCGGTCCGGGTGTCCACTGACGAAGTAGCCTCGTCCAAAATCAACACGGACGGCCTGGCCAGGAACGCTCGCGCAATCGTCAGCAGCTGCTTCTCCCCCGCGGACACGTTCCCACCCTCGTCCTCCAGAACCGTGTCGTACCCCTCGGGCAGAGAGCGCACGAACCGGTCCACGTACGTCGCCCGCGCGGCTTCCAGGATCTCGGACTCAGTAGCCGAGGGCCGGCCGTACGCGATGTTGTCCCGGATGGTCCCGCCGAACAGCCACGTATCCTGCAGCACCATCCCCAGCCGCGAGCGCAGCTCGCGCCGCGGCACCGAGGTGACGTCCACGCCGTCGAGCGTTATCCGCCCCGCATCCAGCTCGTAAAACCGCATCATCAGGTTCACCAGCGTGGTCTTGCCCGCCCCGGTGGGCCCCACTATCGCCACCGTCTGCCCCGGCTCCGCCACCAACGAAAGCCCGGAAATCAGCGGCTTATCAGCCGAGTAAGAGAAGGACACGTCCTTGAACACCAGCCGCCCCCTCCCAAACACAGGACCTGCAGAAGCGGCAGGCTCCACAGACTCCTCGTCCTCATCCAGCAACGAGAACACCCGCTCGGCGGACGCCACCCCGGACTGCAGCAGGTTAGCCATGGACCCCAGCTGCGCCAGCGGCATGGTGAACTGCCGGGAGTACTGGATGAACGCCTGCACGTCGCCGAGCTGCATCGCCCCGGACGCCACCTGCAGCCCGCCCACAACGGCGATTCCCACGTACACCAGGTTTCCGATGAACGTCATGGCCGGCATGATCAGCCCGGAAATGAACTGCGCCCCGAAACTCGCGTCATACAGCTCCGCGTTCATCTGCCGGAACCGCTCCTCCGCCTCGCGCTGCCGGCCGAACACCTTCACCAGCGCATGCCCGGTGTACGTCTCCTCGATCTGCCCGTTCAGCTCCCCCGTGTTCTTCCACTGCGCCACAAACAGCTTCTGCGAGCGCTTGGCAATCAGCGCCGTGATCCCCAGCGTCAGCGGAATGGTCACCAGCGCGATCAGCGCCAGCGTGGGCGAGAGGATCACCATCATCACCAGCACACCCACCACGGACAGCACCGACGTCACCGCCTGGCTGATGGTCTGCTGCAGGCTCTGCGAGATGTTGTCCACGTCGTTGGTGACCCGGCTGAGCAGCTCACCGCGCTGGATCGAATCGAAATACCGCAACGGCAGCCGGTGGATCTTCGCCTCGATCTCCTCGCGCAGCCCGAATACCGTCCGCTGCACCACCCCGTTCAGCACATACGCCTGCACCCACATAAACCCCGACGCCAGCACGTACAGCACCAGCGCCCACATCAGCACACTGCCCAGCGCGACGAAATCGATCCCCTGCCCCGGCGTCAGCGCCATGGGCCCCAGCATGTCCGCCTTCTGGTTCTCCCCCGCGGCCCGGAGCTGCGCGATCAGCTGCTCCTTGCCCACCCCGGCGGGCAGCTCCCTGGACACCACCCCGGCGAAAATCAGGTTGGTGCCCTCCCCCAGCAGCCGCGGCCCGATCACCTGCAGCGCCACGCTGATCACCGACGCCGCCAGCACCAGCAGCAGCCACGCCCGCTCCGGCCGCAGCTTCCCCAGCAGCCGTTTGGCCGACGGCCAGAAGTTCATCGCCTTCTCCGCCGGGACGTTCATCCCCGCGAAAGGCCCGCCGCGTCCCGGTCCGCCCGCCGGCCGCGGAATACGTACGACGTCGGCACTGGCAGTTTTGGAGGCGGGCGCGGCCTTGGTGCCAGCCTCGCGAGTGGGTTCCGGGCTCATACCGTTTCCTCCGCCGCCAGCTGGGAGTTCACAATTTCGCGGTACGTCTCCGACGTCTCCAGCAGCTCACTGTGCGTTCCGCGCGCCACGATCCTGCCGTCGTCGAGCACCAAAATCTGGTCCGCGTCCACGATGCTGGACACGCGCTGGGCGATGATCACCAGCGTGGCGCCGGCGGTGCTGCGCTTGAGGGCCTGGCGCAGCCGGGCGTCGGTGCCGGTGTCCAGGGAAGAGAACGAGTCGTCAAAGATGTACAGCTCGGGGCGCTTCACCAGGGCCCGGGCGATGGCCAGCCGCTGCCGCTGCCCGCCGGAGACATTGGTGCCGCCCTGCGAGATGGGCGCATCCAGGCCGCCCTCCATCTCCTCCACAAAGCCGCGCGCCTGCGCGATCTCCAGCGCGGTCCAGCACTCGTCGTCGGTGGCGTCCGGCTTGCCGTACTGCAGGTTGCTGCGCACGGTGCCGGTAAACAGGTACGGCCGCTGCGGGACCAGGCCGATGTGCCCCCAGAGCAGGTCCGGATGCAGCTCGCGAACGTCCACGCCGTCGATTTTCACGGCACCGGTGGTGGCGTCGAACAGCCGGGGCATGAGGTTCACCAGGGTGGTCTTGCCAGCGCCGGTGCTGCCGATGATGGCGGTCGTTTGCCCCGCCCTAGCGGTGAAGCTGATCCCGGAGAGGACGGGCTGGTCGGCACCCGGGTAGGCGAATCCGGCGTCGACCATTTCCAGCTCGCCTCGCCGCACGTTGCTGCTGACGGGCTTCGCCGGCGGCCGGACGCTCGACTCCGTGCCCAGCACCGCGCCGATCCGGTCCGCCGAGACTGACGCGCGCGGGATCATCACGGCCATGAAGGTGGCCATCATGACGGACATCAGGATCTGCATCAGGTAGCTCAGGAACGCGATGAGGGTGCCCACCTGCATGGACCCGTCCTCGATCCGGAACGAGCCGAACCAGATCACGGCCACACTGGACACGTTCATCACCAGCATCACCACGGGGAAGGCGAGCGCCATCAGCCGGCCGGCCCGGAGCGCGGTGTCCGTGACGTCCTCGTTGGCCTGGGCGAAGCGGGCGCTCTCGATGTCCTCACGGACGAACGCGCGGACCACGCGGATGCCGGTGAGCTGCTCGCGGAGGACCCTGTTGACGGTGTCGATCCGCTTCTGCATCTTCCGGAAGAGCGGCACCATCCGGAAGATGATGAGCCCCACGCCGGCCAGCAGCACGGGCACGGCGACGGCGATCAGCCAGGACAGCTGCACATCCTGGCGGACCGCCATGACCACCCCGCCGATGGCGAGCATGGGCGCGGCCACCATCATGGTGGCGCCCATCAGCACCAGCTGCTGGACCTGCTGGACGTCGTTGGTGGAGCGGGTGATCAGGCTGGGCGCGCCGAACTTGGTGACTTCCTGCTCGGAGAACTCGCCCACGCGGGAGAAGATGGCGCCGCGCAGGTCCCGGCCCGTGCCCATGGCCGCCTTCGCCCCGAAATAGACAGCGATGACAGCGCAGGCAATCTGCAGCAGGGTGATCCCCAGCATGAGCCCGCCCAGGTTGAGGATGACGCCGGTGTCCCCCTTGGCCACGCCCTCATCGATGATGTCCGCGTTGAGCGTGGGCAGGTACAGCGACGCGATGGACTGCGCCAGCTGGAAGACGACGACGGCGATCAGCAGCTGCCGGTGCGGCCGCAGGTATTCAACGAGTAACTTCCAGAGCATGCGCAGCTCCTGCCTGACACAGTGTCCACAAGTGGTGGTGCGAAGGTCAGTTTACGTCCGTAGGCTGGGAACGATCCGTGCCTGGGAGGAGAAGTTGGGCGGGTTCACCGAGGGCGTATTTGGGCTGAGCTGGCAGCTAAAAGCGGTGCGGTCTGGGTATCTTCCTCAACGTCTCGATAAGCTGAGGGAGCTTGCGATGATGCTCGTGTCAGTGACGCGGGGAGCCTTAGAGGACGACTAGTGGTGGAGCCTATACACGTGGAAAATATTCACCACTCGGCAGCTACTCACCGTTGGTAGAAGCCAGGCAGGAACCGAACAATGAGAGTGGGACTGCGGCTACAAGGAACCAGCTGCCGGACTGTTGTGCTGGACGGGCGGACTGTAGTTTCCGCCGGTCGGGAGGTGCACGCGGGGAGCTTGACGGAAGCGTTGGACTCGTCCCTGTCCGGGCTCCGTCGGGAGTTCGGGTCCGACATCACGGCGATCACTGCCGACGTCGGGCGGGTCTTGGGGGAGCGGAAACTGGCCGACGTCGTCGCCATCCGCATTTCGCCACGTCCTCCCGCGGACGCCTTTCACATGACCGTGCTGCCACCCCTTGTTGAGCCGGCGGTGACGCAAACTGTTCATGTGCGCGGGGGCCACGATCTGCGGGGACGGCCTCTTGCCCGCTTGGATTTGGAGGGGTTCCTGGCCGATCTCCCCGGCATCCTTTCCGCTGACGCACGGAACGTGGCGATCACTTCTGTCGGTTCGACGGCGTCAAACGACCATGAAACGCGCATAGCCGATGCCATCCTGGGCCACGACAGAGATATGCGTATCAGTATCTCCAGCGACTTC
Organism: Pseudarthrobacter sp. fls2-241-R2A-168; assembly: GCF_030209335.1. Lineage (NCBI taxonomy): Bacteria > Bacillati > Actinomycetota > Actinomycetes > Micrococcales > Micrococcaceae > Pseudarthrobacter > Pseudarthrobacter sp. fls2-241-R2A-168. The sequence goes on along the minus strand of NZ_JARVSG010000021.1, from coordinate 32,086 downwards.
TATTCCAGCGTTTTCCGCGACCGCGACTACACGGCCATCCTTAACAGCGCCCTGATGCAGACGGGGGAAGAACTGGCTGTCATGCTTGAGGCTGCGGGCCGGCGCCAGTTTCCGGCCGCCCACTTGTCATTTGCAAAGAACGACGGCGGCCGCGCACCTCTGTCACGGCTGGCATTGACGCCTGTGCACGGGTTGCGCCCCGAGCCCGCGATGGGAATTCTTGGCGCCGCCACCCTAGCGGGAATCCCCGAAGGGGAAGTCATTCTCTGCATGGAGACAGGGGCCGTGGTAGGTCACATTCATGGAGGGCTGCCTGTCGCCAGAAGCCTCATCCGCCAAGGATTTGACGCAAGCCTCGCCAGCAACACCGCCATTCTCGAGCCATATACAATCCACCATCCGGTTCGCGCAGGCATCCCCTCCGTGATTGCCGACCTCCGCGAGGAGAAGGAGACCGCCCTGCCCTTCGGGCTGGTGCCTACTCCGTCGGCGGCCCAGGACGCCGCGCTGGTAGGAGCTGCCGCTGCGCCGCTGACAGCCTGGATCGACAGGCTCGAAACCGTCAGCGGCCGAGCCGACCTGAAACGAGTACAGAACCTCGCCGAAGACGACGCCCAGTCAGCGGCCGTCCAGTTAGGCGCCACCCCCGGGCAAACCCACATCATTGAATCGAACGTCTATGCCATGCCCTACGGCAATCCCGGAATCGTTCGAATCCGGGTCCAGGCGGCAGGAGAAGCGTCCGCCGATGAGGAACACGTGCTGCCCACAGCCGCGCGGGGAGCCACCCCATGAGCACCATACTTACCCCCGAGGACGTCCGAAACCTTCGCACCGGGGCCCACTTCCTGACCTGCACCATCGACCCGACGGCTATCTACATTTACGCAGAAATGATCCAACGGGCCATGGAGGACAGGTCATTGGAACTCATCACCGTCGACGAGCTTGGTCCCGACGATCTGGTGGTGGCGGTCGGAATGGTGACACAGGGGCTTTTCATCGCCGACATGCCTCCCGTAGGTGATGAGTTCCTCGGCTGCATCCGTGCCATCGAGGCCAGTCTCGGCCGGCCGGTGCGGGCGGTCTATTCGCTCGCTGCCGCGAACATCAACGGAATGGTCCCCCTCATGGTTGGGCTGCAGTCCTCGTTGCCCGTCATCGATGCCGACCCCATGGGCCGCGTCTTCCCCTTGATCAGCCAAACGACGCTGAACATTGGAAACGTGGCGATCGGCCCTATCGCGCTCATGGGGGTAACCGGGGAACGGGCGGTGATTGAGGTCGAAAGCGCGCAGCGGGCCGAAACGCTGGTGCGTGCAATAGTGACCGAACTCGGCGGCTGGGCAGCCACCGCCATGTATCCGTGTTCCGCACAACAGCTGATGGAGCATGGCGTCCATGGCTCCATCAGCCGAATGATCCGGATCGGGCAAATCCTCGACGCGAAGACCCCCGTTGAGAGAAAGCTGCTGTTGCTCGCCGAACTCCTCGGCACCACCCGCATCGCCCGGGCCCGCGTGAGCCACATCGAAAGCCTCTCCCGGCCCACAGACCTCGGTCTGCCGGCGCAACCGTCCAGCGTAACGCTGGAAGACGAAACCACCGGACGCATCATCCATCTTGAAGTCCAGAATGAGATCCTGCTGGTCCTCGTGGACGGCGAGGTAGCAGCAGCCGTCCCGGACATGGTTACGTTGCTCAATCTAAGAGCATCATGATCCACTGTCAACAAGACGGAATTTCGGCGCTATTCTGCCACCAACCAAGAGACCGTCGTGTCGAATTTGACGTGTTCGATGAGGGCAGCTACGGCGGGACCACCTCCAGGAAAACTTGACTGGTGCGGCACGTAGCGGATCGTCCCGCGGTTTCTGCTACTTGACCAAATATCCGTCATCGGCATTCCAAGTAGGCGGCAACGAAGCGGCATCATTGGGGCCGCCGGCGTAGCCCGCAGCCTCGATGATCAGCGGGTAGGGCTTACTTTTCCGCTCCCGCTCCGCCCGTTCGGTCAAGCGCCAGGGTTCAGCGACTCCCGCAGTTGTTGCAGCGCGACACCCACGACGGTCTCGGATCGGTGAATCTCCCTTACATTCATTCCGGTAAATTCCTTGACTGCACGGCGCATGCTTTGCACATTGGTGAATCCGCACGACGCCGCAATTTCTGAGTAGGAGATCCTTTTGATATCGGCCGCAAGGAGGAGCTCGAGCGCTTTCCGCGTTCTCAAGGCACGTATGCGCTCCCCCAAACGGAGTTCTTCATTCTCGAAAAAGTAGAACAAAGAGCGACGGGAGAGGCTGAACCTTTCGGCGACCATGGCCACGTCCAGATCCGGGTTGTCATAGCTGGCATCAAGGTATTTTTTTATAGCCCGGCTTAGTGCGGGTCTCTGCGCCTCATCGTCGACTGCCGTTTCGAGCAGGGAAGCCACAAGGGTTGCCATCACGGATTGAAGGATTTCTGCGGTTCCCGGCGCTTCGCGGTCGATGCCCGGCCGCTTCCAGCTCATCAACGTGGGGATGACGAAAGTGCCCACAATTGGATGTTTTGCGAGGTCAGGCAGACTAAGCAGGGAGTGCAGCGCGGCCTCACTCACATTCAGGCTGCTGCGGTCAATGTTGAGCTGCAAAGCGTGAAATCCTTCGGGGGCATCGAAACTTCCACCACGTGAGGCATCGATGAATCTAACGGAACCTGCTGGTACTGGCTCAGGCGCGCCGTTGTGAGCGAGTGTTAGGCCGGGCGCTTTGCGGAAGTAGGCCAAGCGGAGATCCCTGTTGTCGGGATTAGGCGCCCATAAGCCGCGTGCAGGGGCGTTGTGTATTTCTATAAGGCTGAAGCCCGGCCCGGCAAGATTAATGGCTGTGGGATTGAAGGACACCGGAGTCTTAGGTGTCGACTTCTCCAATCGCATAGGAGTTTCGACGGCGCTGCCGTACCACACTCGCCAATGCTCGAATCTCTGCTCAGGATTGAGCCCCTCCGGCACTTTATAGAGTCGCAGACGGCCGCTGTTCTCATTATCAGACTGAGGCATGCCATCCTCCTGGAACACCTGGGCTTTACGGCCGCCATGAGAGTTGCCACGACGTTGCGGTGGCTCCCAAGACCGGCCGGAAAAGACTTCAGCTGTCAGGACCATTTTACCTGCGTCCAGCTCTGGTGTGGCGGTGCTCACAGAAAGACCCAGTCCGCCGTTTTACACCACTTTCTGCAGATCATGGGTATTTTCATGTCCGGCGGAATGCAGCGTGTTCGCGAGGTCATTGACCCGGTGAGGGGCGAGGGCATACTCGACGGCCAAGATGCTTGCACCAATCACTCCAGCTTCAGGCCCGGTTTCGGACTGGGTGATATTCAGGTGCTGGGTCGCCAATGGTGTTGAGCGTGCATAGACCGTTTCACGTATTCCAGCGATCAGATGTTCTCCGGAATGTGACAGCGATCCGCCCACCACAATGAGCGCCGGGTTGATGAAGCTCACGCACATGTTGAGCATTTCCCCGATGTCGCGTCCGGCCTGTCTGACCGCTTGAATAGCAGCCATATCGCCGGAACGAACGAGCGAGACCACGTCATTTCCGGTGATTGCCTCGAGCCCGTTCCCGCGGAGCTGCGCGGCGATGGCGGGGGTGCCTGCGATGGCCTCCAGGCAGCCACTCTTGCCGCAGCGGCAGAGAATTCCTGCTCCCCTGGAAACGGCGATATGACCGACGTCTCCAGCCACCCCTGCCGCACCCCGCTGCAACATTCCCCCACTTACTACCCCGGAGCCGATACCGGTGGCGACCTTAAGGAAGATCATGTTGTCCTCATCAGGCCAGCGCGCGGCCCGTTCTCCGAGGGCCATGAGGTTGACATCGTTATCGACCAGGACGGGAACGTCAAAGGTCTGCCGCACGTAGGCGGGGACATCGAATCCATCCCAGCCCGGCATTATCGGCGGGCTGGTCGGCTTTCCGGTGGAGTGTTCAACGGGACCGGGCAGCCCGATACCGACAGCGATGATATCCGCTGTTGAACACTCCATCACGTGCAAATGACCCTTCAGCGTCATCAGCAGCCAGTCCAGAACAGCTTCCGGCCCGCACGAAATTTCAAGTTGTTCGGTGGCTTCCACCAAAACCTTTCCCGACAGGTCGGTGAGTGCAACAGTGGCGTGTGTGGCGCCGACATCAGCGGCAGCGGCAAACTTTGCCGCCGGGTTGAAGGCTAGCCGCGCCGAAGGACGGCCTCCGGTGGAAGGGGCATCGGATACGGGAACAACCAGTCCGAGTTTTAGGAGCGGCTCCAGGCGGGAAATGATGGCAGCCCGACCCAAGCCGGTTATCCCGGCCAGCTCTGCCCTGGTTCGTGGACGTCCGTCCCGAAGGATATGTAAAAGTTCGCCGGGACCGCCGTTGTCCATGTTTCTCCGTTTCGGGGCTCAATGATGATGTGGACGGTGAGGCTGAGGCCGTGACAACAGGCTCACAGGACCCCGAGAGGGGCCGCATCCCACCCAGTGTCAAGCGGTCCGCTTGTGTCCGTCCACTCATCGACACCCGCAGCATCAAAAAGTGCAACTTTGCCGCGCATTCCAACTCCCTAAGCGTCAAAAGGTGCAGACTTTTGCTGATGCCCTGACTAAAGACAAGTGCTGCATGTCACTGTTTTGGCCATGGAAAACAACCGAACCACGACAACCACCTCCCCATTGCGGGCCGGGTTCGTCGGCGCCGGGTTCATGGCTGAGGTGCACAGCAGGGCCGCTCGTGCTTCAGGGGCGGAAATCGCCGCCGTCGCATCCTCGAGTCCTGCCAGTGCCGCCCGCGCCAAAGACCGCTTGGGCGTCGAACAGGCATACGCATCCGTCCAGGACCTCCTCCGGGACGACACGATCGACGTCATCCACGTCTGCACCCCGAACTCAACGCATCATGCGCTGGCCGAGGCCGCGCTCAAAGCAGGCAAGCACGTTGTCTGTGAGAAGCCCCTGGCGACCAACGTGCAGGATGCCGCCGAACTCGTGGAGCTGGCTGATACGGCCGGAATGGTTGCAACCGTTCCCTTCATCTACCGGTTCCACCCGATGGTCCGGGAAGCCCGGGAACGCATTGCATCCGGCCAAACGGGGCAAATCTTCACCATTCAGGGTTCCTATCTTCAGGATTGGCTTCTGAGCCGGGAGGACGATAACTGGCGGGTGGACGCCGGTCTTGGCGGCCCTTCACGGGCCTTCGCCGACATCGGGTCCCACTTGTGCGACCTCCTCGAATTCGTGAGCGGTGAACGGATATCACGGGTCGGGGCCTTGAGCCGCACAGTTTTCTCCGGCCGGGCAAACAATAGGGACGTCCAGACCGAGGACTTGGTTGCGGCCGTCTTCACCACTGAGGGCGGCACGGTGGGAAACCTCCTGGTCAGCCAGGTTGCGCCTGGACGGAAGAACCGCCTGATGTTCGAGATTTCGGGTGCGGAGAGCACCGTTCAGTTCGACCAGGAAGCCCCGGAGACGTTGTGGCTTGGCAAACGGGCCGGTTCCCAGTTGCTTGTCCGCGACCCGGACGCCCTCAGCCCCGAAGCGGCACGGCTCAGTGTCCTGCCGGCAGGGCATCCGCAGGGTTATCAGGATGCTTTCAATGCATTTGTTGCCGACACCTACGCCACCATCCATGGGGACATCCGCGACGGCTTGCCCACCTTCCGGGACGGCCTCAGGTCAGCCGTCCTCACCGAAAGCATCATCGAATCCAGCAAGGGCGGCGAGTGGGTCGACGTCCCATACGTGAAAGAACTAGAAGGAGTGCAGTAATGAAAATCATCCAGGTAGGCCTCGGCGCGTGGGGCGCTTCATGGCTGAACGTTATTCACCAAAGCAAAACCTGGGAGCTGGCCGGCGTTGTCGACGTCAACCCCGAGGCTGTACGGGCCGCAGGTGAACAGTACGGAATCCCCGCTTACGGCACTATCCAGGAAGCGCTGAAGCACAAGGAAACGTTCGACGCTGTCCTGGTCATCGTTCCGCCCGAATACCATGCAGCCGTGGCCATCCCGGCCCTTGAGGCCGGCGTGCACACACTGATAGAGAAGCCCCTCGCCCACAACCTTGAAGACGGCATCCGCATCATCGAAGCGGCAGAAAAATCCGGCAAACAGGCTATGGTGTCGCAGAACTACCGTTTCAAGCGCGCCGCGCGCACTGTTCAGCGCCTCATCCGCGAAGGGGTCATCGGAGACCTCGAGCACGTCTTCGTCGACTACAAGAAGAACCCGCCGTTCGAAGGGTTCCGGCTCGAAATGGACGAACCCCTCATCGTGGACGCCATGATCCACCACCTTGACCAGCTCCGTGGCATCGTCGGTATTGAACCCACCACTGTCCGGGCGCGCTCCTGGAACACTGGCACTTCCAGGTTCAAGGGCAACGCCTCCGCGGTGGTGCAATTCGACTGCCGCAACGGTGCCCGCGTCGTATACACCGGTTCATGGAGCTCCTACGGCCCGCAAACCAGCTGGGACGGCGACTGGGAAATCCAAGGCAGCAAGGGCGCCATCACCTGGAAGAACAACGAAGTCACCATCAACTTCGCCTCACTGTTCGACACCGTTTTCCTCGCCGGGGCGGTGGAACGCTCCGGCGTCATGCACGTCGACCTGGACCCGTTGCCGGTCGAGGAACGCCTGGGGACCCTCGCCGCGTTCCGCGACGCCATCGAAACGGGGCAAAAGGCTGAGACGGACGTCACCGACAACATCCAGAGCCTGCAGCTCGTCATGGCCACGGCCGACTCCGCCCGCCAGGATGGTGCGGCCATTTCCTTGAAGACCAACGCCGAACTCTTCGGCAACCACTAGCACTTTCCGACCCGAGGAAGTGTCGAATTGACTGGAGATACAACCATGCAGCCACAAACAGCCACCGGCCTCGCCGGTCCGGTTTCCGGGAAGGCTGGCCCCGGAAAATCCCAAGACAACCCGCGTTCACGGCTATCCGTTGTTGGTGACTTCATCGGTGCGCAGGGCCTGCTCGTCGTCGTCGTGCTCTTCGGTGTACTGCTGACGTTCCTCAGCCCGGTATTCCTGACCACTGTCAACCTGGTGAACCTGCTCTACCAGTGCACGATCCTCGGTGTGTTCGCCATCGGCATGACCTTCGTGATCCTTACCGGCGGCATCGACGTCTCGGTGGGCTCAACCGCTGCCCTGTCGTCCGTGCTGTCCATGGGCGTGATCGTGAACATGAACATGCCACCGGCAATCGGACTACTGACCGGCCTCGTGGTTGGCGCCGGAGTCGGATGCCTCAACGGGCTGATGGTCACCAAGCTGGGCATATCCCCGCTCATCGCAACGCTGGCAACACTTTCCGCCGGGTCGGGCATCGCCTTCGCCTACTCCGATGGCGGCAACATCACCCCCGTACCGAAGATGCTCACCGGCCTGGTCAGCGCGAAAATCGCAGGGATCCCCCTGCTCATCCCGGCCGTTCTGGTACTGGCTTTGCTGGCCCACCTGGCCCTGACCCGCACCACCTACGGACGGTCGATCTACGCCGTCGGCGGCAACAAGGAAGCAGCCCTGCTTGCAGGGATCCGCGTCGACCGCGTGACGATGAATGCCTACATCATCGCCGGTCTCTCCGCGGGGATGGCCGGGCTCCTGCTCACCGGCCGGCTGGCCTCCGGAAGCCCCCGCGCCGGCGACGGTATTGAACTAACCGTGATCGCCGCCGTGGTCATCGGCGGAACCAGCCTCTTCGGCGGCCAGGGAAACATCAAGGGCACCTTGCTCGGTGTGCTGTTGATCGCCATGGTCTCCAACGCCGTGAACCTGCTCGGCATCCCCTCGTCCTACGACCGGATTGTCCAAGGCGTCGTCATCTTCGCGGCCGCTGCCCTGGACGTGTACCGCTACAAGTACGTCCAAAAGAACCTGTCACGGAAACGCAAGATCGGGCCGCCGCCGGCGACAGACCCGAAGACGGCCGGCACCACAGCCGGCGGCTCCATCGCAGCGCGCACCGGTACGCCGGCCTGACACGCCACCTTCACACCCCGGCTCAGCCTGCACAGCTAAGCATCCAACAGAAAGAGTAAGTCAATGAAGACCTCACCCAAACTTGCGGTCCTTGCGGCAATTTCCGCCGCTGCCATCGCCCTGACCGGCTGCGGCGCACCGAGTGCCGCCCAGGAAGGAGATGACGGAAACAAGACAAAGAAAATTGCCGTCCTGCTCTACAGCCAGAGTTTTGAATTCATGGTTGCCCTCGGGCAGGGCGTCAAGGATAAAGCGGAGGAACTCGGAGTGGAGGTCACCGTCCTCGACGCCAAGGGTGACTCCAACACCCAGATCAGCCAGATCCAGGACCAGCTCGCCCAAGGCGTAGACGGCATCGTCCTCAGCCCGAACAACTCTGCAGAACTGGTTCCCGGAGTCCAGATGATCCACGACGCCGGAAAGACCGTCACAACGGTCGACTCGGTGATCCCGGGCGACATCGCCGACGCCGCCGTCGCATTCGACAACGAAAAGGCCGGCAAACTCGGCGCTGAAGCATTGGCCAAACTGATGGGCAACAAGGGAACCGTCCTTGAATACCAAGGAGCCAAGGGCGCCTACCACGCCATTTTGCGCGGCAAGGGCTTCACCGAGGGCATCAAGCAGTCCCCAGATATCAAGGTCATCGGCCGTGACGCCCAGTGGACCGCAGATAACGCCCTGTCCCTCACCGTCGACAACTTCACCGCCGACTCAAGCATCAACGGCCTGTTCAGCCACAACGATGAAATGGTGCGTGGCATCGTCTCCGGCCTCTCGCAAATCAACAAAGACGCTCCGGTCGGAGCCGCAAACCACATCCCGCTCGTCGGAGTCGACGGCACACCACTGGCCCTGGACCGCATCCGCAAGGGCGTCCAGGACGCCACGATGGACCAGAACCCGTTCGAAATGGGAGCACTGGCCCTTCAGGCCGAGGTTGATCTGCTGGACGGCAAGCAGGTGCCCAGGATGCAGCTGACCGACACCAAGCTCATCACCAAAGAGAACGTCGATGATCCAAAGCTCTGGGGCAACATCTTCAAGGACTAGCGCCCCAGAGCAGTGACGGCCGGGCCGAGGTTAGTCCCTTGGCCCGGCAGCAACAAACCAATTCCAACTCAAGGAGAAACATGTCCCGCTTCAAGTATTCCTACAACGCCATCGTCTACTACCAGGAAGACATCGCCAAAGGCATCGACCGCGTCGCCCGCTACGGCTACGACGCCATCGAACTCGTAGGAGAACCGGCAACGCACAACGTCGAAGAAATCAACCGGCTCACCAAGGACGCAGGCATTGACGTCAGCTCCATCTGCAGCATTTGGTTCGGCGAGGAACGCGACCTGATCAACCCCAGCGCCGCCAACCGGCAGAAGGCCCTGGACTATGGCAAGTCGGTAGCCGACTTCGCCGCCGCCGTCGGAGCTCCGACCATCATCGTCGGCCCGTCCCCGGTGGGTAAGACCGAGGCGCTGGCCAGCGACGAGCAGGAATGGGAATGGGCTGTGGAGAACGTCCGCACCCTCGGCGAATATGCAGCCAGTGTTGGCGTCAACATCACTCTCGAAGCGTGGAACCGCTACGAGACGCATTTCCTGAACCGGCTCGACCGCGCCGTTGAACTTCTGGACGCTACCGGCCTGAAAAACGGGGGCGTGCATGGTGACCTCTTCCACATGAACATCGAAGAAGACAGCATTCATGGCGCCTTCGCCCGTGCCGGCAGCAAGGTCAACCACGTCCACCTGGCCGATTCAACCCGTGCAGCCCCTGGCGTAGGACACACCGACTTCCGTCCCACCCTGCAGACGTTGAAGGACATCAACTTCGACGGCTACCTGACCTTCGAGCTCCTGCCCGCCGCGTCGAACCCCTTCGCCATGATGGCACGCAACGGCCACCTGGAATTCCTGGATTCCTATACCGAAAAGGCTATTAACGAAATGAAGAAGCTGGAACAGGAGCTGTGGCCCAATGAGTAAATACGAGTTCGGCGTCAGCACTTTCATCCTCGTCTCCCCGTTCACCGACAACGACGTCGATCAGTTCGATGTCGCCAAGGAGATGGGCTACGACCTGATCGAGGTTTGCATTGAAGACCCCACAGTGGTCAGCGCGGAAGCACTGAAGAAAGCCTCAGAGCGGACCGGACTGCCTGTGTCAATCTGCGGTGCGTTTGGACCGGACCGGGACGTCTCGCACGAGGACCCGCAGAAGCGGCGGCAGGGCATCGACTACCTGAAACTGTGTGTCGACATCGCCCAGGCCGTCGGGTCACCCCACGTGGCCGGCCCGATGTACTCCGCCACTGGCAAAGCCCGGTTGCTTCCCCCCGCGGAACGCCAGCAGCAGCGCCAGTGGGCGGCAGACAGCCTGCGTGAAGTGGCCGATTACGCCTCCGAACGCGGCGTCACTCTAGCCATAGAACCGCTCAACCGGTTTGAAACCGACCTGGTCAACACCGTCGAACAGGGTCTGGAACTGTGCGGGCTGATCGGCCGGGACAACGTGGGCCTGATGCTCGACACGTTCCACATGAACATCGAAGAGAAGAACATCGGCGCGGCCATCACTGCCGCCGGTGACAAGGTCTTCCACTTCCAGGTGTCAGAAAACGACCGCGGAACGCCCGGCAGCGGTCACGTGCCATGGTCCGAGACCTTCGACGCACTGAAAACGATCAACTACCAAGGTTCCATTGTGGTCGAATCATTCCTTCCCACGGTCGAGGAAATCGCCAAGGCCGTTTCGCTCTGGCGGCCGGTGGCGCCATCCATGGACGCTCTGGCCCGTGACGGACTCACCTTCCTGAGGAGGGAACTGGCATGACCGAGAAGCCCGGACGCGCTCCAGCAATCGTTGAAGCACGCAATCTCGTAAAACTGTTTCCGGGCGTAGTCGCCCTCTCCGGCATGAACTTTGAGCTTCATGCCGGAGAGGTGCACTGCGTCTGCGGCGAAAACGGAGCAGGAAAATCAACGCTGATCAAGACACTCAGCGGGTTCTACACTCCGGACGAAGGCGGGGTATACGTGGACGGCGAACTCATGCCCTCCAGCACGGTGGCATCCAAGGCCGCCGGCATTGCCACCATCTACCAGGAGCACAACCTGGTCCCGGACCTGTCCGTGGCCGAGAACGTTCTTCTGGGAAACTGGGGTGGACACAACGGCATCCTCTCCCGCCGCGAGATCCGCAAGCGCGCACGCAAGGCCCTGGATCAGGTTGCACCCCACCTCAACCTCGACACCCCTGCCATGGCGCTCTCAACCGTGGATGGCCAGATGGTCGAAATCGCGCGCGCCATAGCCCAGGACGCGAGGGTCATTATTATGGATGAGCCCACCACGGCCCTGACCGAGCAGGACGTTGAAAAACTGTACAAACTCGTCGACGAGCTGCGGAGCAAGGGCCTGGCGATCATGTACGTCTCGCACAAACTGGAGGAAGTCTTCACACTGGCCGACCGGATCACCGTCATCCGCGAAGGCAAAACGGTGGCCTCCTCCGTCCCGGCGGATGAACTTGACGCCCGTTCCGTGGTGCAGCTGATGGTAGGCAAGGACGTTGACCTCTATGAGCACATTCCCCGCGAACGCGGTGACCTTGTTCTCGAGGCGCGGGGCCTAAGCCTTGCCGGTGCCTTTGAGGACGTTGACCTCCAGCTGCACGCAGGAGAGATCGTTGGACTCGCAGGGCTCGTCGGTGCGGGCCGGACCGAGGTCGCCCGTTGTATCTACGGGGCCGACAAAGCCGACGCCGGAACCGTTCAGGTAAACGGCCGGAAACTTAATCTTCATGGCGCCTCAGCCGGCATCGCCGCCGGTATTGCCCTCGTCCCGGAAGAGCGGAAGCTGCAGGCCATCATTCCAATGCTGTCCATCCGCGAAAACACCACCCTGACGCTCCTGAAGCAGGTCAGCAAATGGGGCATCTTGCAGCGGGGCCATGAAAAGAAGATGGTTAACGGCTATATCAAGGAACTCGATGTCAGGACCCCGTCCGCCGAAACCCCGATACAGTCACTTTCCGGCGGCAACCAGCAAAAGGTCATCATCGCCCGCTGCCTGGCAAGCAATCCCAAGGTCCTCATCCTGGACGAGCCGACAAAGGGCATCGACATCGGTGCTAAAGCCGAAATCCACCGTTTGATCGAACAGCTGGCCCGGCGAGGCGTGGCTGTGCTCGTGATCTCCAGCGAGCTCCCCGAGCTGCTCGAGCTCTCGGACAGAGTGATGGTCATGCGGGCCGGCCGAGTGGTGGCCGAACTGGACAAAGCCCAAGCAACCAAAGAAAACGTCATCGCTTACGCCGCTGCGTAGGCGATCCCACCAGAACGGAACAATCATGACCTATCAAGAGCCCCGGTCGTTTACCTTGTTCACCGGCCAGTGGGCCGACCTGCCCTTCGAGGAAGTCGCGCGGCTGGCGTCCGGCTGGGGCTACGACGGCCTGGAAATCGCCGTCTCCGGCGACCACCTGGACGCCTGGCGCTGGGACGAACCCGGCTACGTCGAGTCCAAACTCGAGATCCTGGACAAGTACAACCTCAAGGTCTGGGCCATCTCCAACCACCTCAAGGGCCAGGCCGTCTGCGATGACCCCATCGACTTCCGCCACGAAGCCATCGTCGGCGCCAAGGTCTGGGGCGACGGCGACCCCGAAGGCGTCCGCCAGCGCGCCGCCGAGGAAATGAAACACACCGCCCGGCTCGCCAAAGCACTCGGCGTGGACACCGTCGTCGGGTTCACCGGCTCCTCCATCTGGCAGTACGTCGCCATGTTCCCGCCCGTCCCCGACAATGTCATCGACGCCGGCTACCAGGACTTCGCCGACCGCTGGAACCCCATCCTGGACGTCTTCGACGAATGCGGGGTCCGCTTCGCCCACGAAGTCCACCCGAGTGAGATCGCCTACGACTACTGGACCACCGTCCGCACCCTCGAAGCCATAGGCCACCGCCCCGCCTTCGGGCTGAACTGGGACCCGTCCCACATGATGTGGCAGGGCATCGACCCCGTCTCCTTCATCTGGGACTTCAAGGACCGGATCTACCACGTGGACTGCAAGGACACCAAGGTCCGCCAGACCGGCCGCAACACAGTCCTCGGCTCCCACCTGGCCTGGGGCGACCCCCGCCGCGGCTGGGATTTCGTCTCGGCAGGCCGGGGCGATGTCCCCTGGGAAGCATCCTTCCGCGCCCTGTCCGCGATCGGCTACAACGGCCCCATCTCCGTCGAATGGGAAGACGCCGGCATGGACCGCCTCCACGGCGCCCCCGAAGCCCTCGCCGCCCTCAAAAAGTTCGACTTCCCGCCGTCGAACACCTCCTTCGACGCCGCCTTCAAGCAGTAAGGATGGGTGACTCATAGGCCCTTCTGAGCCCGAGGTCGTCGACATAAACGCCAGTGCTGTCTTCAAGCCACCGCTTGAAGGCAGCACTGGCATTTGCCGTGTGATTACCCAAGCCGCGCGTCAAAGCGCCGCCGGTACTCCGTGGGCGTTGTGGAAAAGGCGGCGGCGAAGTTTTGACGCAGGGTGACCGCGTTGCCAAAGCCGCAGTCGGCGGAGACCTGGTCGATCGACAGGTCTGTTGTCTCGAGCAGCCGCCGGGCGGCGCCGAGGCGGCGGGCCCGGATCCAGGCCGCCGGCGTGGTCCCGGTAGCTGCCCGGAAGGCGCGGACAAAGGTGCGGCGGCTCAGGTGCGCCTGGGCCGCCAACCGGTCAATGGTCAGCGGTTCGCCCAGGCGGCCCAGCGCCCATTCGAGCAGGCGCGAGATCGGGTCATCTGTGGAGCGCTCCGGCACGGGGTGCTCGATGTATTGCGCCTGTCCGCCCTCCCGGTGCGGGGCGATGACCAGGCTGCGTGCCACGTGGTTCGCGGCTTCCGCTCCCAGCTTGGCGCGCACGAGGTGCAGGCAGGCGTCCAACGCGGAGGCAGTGCCGGCGGAAGTCAGGACGTCGCCGTGGTCGATGTAAAGGACAGATTGGTCGAGCGGGACATCGGGGTGCCGAACGGCCAGCGAGTCGAATGCCTGCCAGTGCGTAACGGCCCGGCGGCCCGCGAGCAGGCCGGCGTCGGCTACGGGGATCGCACCCAGGCACAACCCCAAAATCGGGGCCCCGCGCCCGTGTGCCCTTTGGAGCACCTGCCGCAGCGAATCACTGGGGACGCGCCCGTCGTCGAACCATGAAGGCACCACCACCACGTCCGCTTCTTCCGCGGCCTCCGGCCCTCTTACCTCGCCCAGCCGGTAGCCCTCAGCGGTGGTGATTCCGCCTGCCTGCTCGGAAAAGAGGACAGTCTTCCAGTTGGCAAGGCCCTGGCGGGCCACCTCGTCAAAAACCATCTGTGGAACAGCCAGGTGGAACATTGTCGCCCCATCAAAGGCGTATACGGCGATCCTCAAAAAATGCCCCTCTCCCTACCCTTGGCCCAAATCCATCGTACATTTGCCTTCGTGCCACTGGTGCCGGGCATGGGCAGCGGGAAGACTGGAAACGTCGCCAAAAGGCAGTAAAGAGAAACCCAGGGAGAAACAAGAACATGACCAGCCCCCGCCGCGCCCTCATCCTCATCGACGTGCAGCAGCAGTACTTCAGCGGCCCCCTCGAGATCCAGTACCCGCCGCACCAGGAGTCCCTGCCCACCATCGCACGGGCCATCGACGCTGCCACCGCCGCGGGCATTCCCGTTGCCGTCATCCAGCACACCGCTGGCGTTGGTGCGCCGGTTTTTGCGCCCGGCACGCCGGGCTTCGAGCTGCACCCAGAGATTGAACGCCGCAAAACCACCGAATGGAAGTCACTGGTCAAGCAGTACGGCTCCGTCTACGCCGGCACGGACCTCGCTGAATGGCTGCGGCAGCACGACGTCGACACGGTCACCTTGGCCGGCTACATGACCAACAACTGCGTGCTCGCCTCCGCCGTGGAGGCAGAGTTCCTCGGCTTCAGCACCGAGGTCCTCTCCGACGCCACCGGCGCCATCAACCTGGCGAATGAGGCAGGCTTCGCCGACGCCAAGACCGTGCACACCACGCTCCTTACGCTGCTGAACTCGAACTGGGCAGCCGTGGCCGATACCGCTACCTGGACCAACGCCCTGAACACCGGGCATGCCCTCGCAGGCAGTGATCTTGGCAGCTCCGCCATCGCCGGCTCGGAACTCGTCCCCCAGGCCTAAACGACGGCCCGGGCCTCCCAGCCTGCTTGCGGCGCGAGGCCCGGGAACATCCCCAGCAACCGCGCCGTTGCAAACACGGGGACCAAGCCCCACCGGATATCAAGGACTGCTTACATGAAGTGGATTCTTCTCGCCGGCGCGATCCTGAGTGAGGTGACGGCATCCCTTTCCCTGAAAGCAGCCCTGGACAACCCCGTGTTCTTCGTCGTTGTGGTTGCGGGCTACGCCGCATCCTTTGGCTTCCTCGCAGCGGTCCTCCGCAAAGGCCTTGGCCTGGGGGTTGCCTACGGCATCTGGGCCGCGCTGGGAGTGACACTCACGGTGCTGCTGGCCGCCCTTTTCTTTGGCGAGGCGCTGACCCCGGTGATGATGATCGGCGTCGCGATGGTCATTGGCGGAGTGCTGTGCGTTGAACTCGGGTCGCACAAGGAGCCGGCACAAGAACCGGAACAAGAAATGGTGAGCTCATGATGTGGCTGCTGCTGGCAGGGGCCATCCTCACCGAGGTGACCGCCACCCTCTTCCTGCGCGTCGCTTCCACCGGCAAGCGGCGCTGGTACCTGCCGGTCGCCGTCGGGTACGTCCTGGCGTTCACGCTCCTCACCCTGACCCTGGACCAGGGCATGAGCCTCGGAGTGGCCTACGGCATCTGGGCAGCAGCCGGCGTCGCACTGACTGCCCTGGCCAGCCGTATCTTCTTCAAAGAGACGATCACCCCTGTGATGATGCTCGGGCTGGGCCTGATCATCGGCGGCGTCCTGCTCATCGAGCTCGGCGCGACACACTAGGGCCATGATTAGTCCTGACGACGGCGGTGGGCACCAACGCAACGACGCCGCCGCCCGCACAGGCGGGCAACGGCGTCGTACGTTTGCTGTCAGGCTTTTTGCGCCTCAAGGTCCTCAAGGGACTTGCCCCTGGTGTCCGAGGACAGGAAGGTGGCCAGCGCGGCGGCCAGGGAGATACCGAAGGTGATCATGCCGATCACCATCGGGACGTTGGTGGAACCCGGAGGTGCCACTGCCGTGAAGATGCTCGGGAAGAACGAGGCGATCATCAGGCCGACGTTCTGGGATACGGCAAATCCGGTCACCCGGATCCGCATGGGGAACTGCTCCTGGAAGAAGGTGGCGAACGTGGCGTTCCACATCTGGAAGAAGATGCCCTGCACGATCAGGACGCAGGCAAAGACGAGGAACAGGCTCCGCTGGTCGATGGCCCACAGGTAGCCCCAGGTCAGGAGACCGCCGCCCAGGCCGCCGGCAATCATCAGCGTTTTACGGCCGATTTTGTCGGACAGGGCGCCGAAGACGGGGATGGTGATGACGGCGGCGATGTTGGCCACGAGCGTTACCCAGAGGAACTCGCTGCTGGAGAATCCAATGCCGTAGCCCTTCTGTGTGGCGTACGAGACGCCGAAGATCAGGGTGGCCATGCCCACCACGTTGGTGAAGGTCATGATGATGCAGCGGATCAGGACGCGCGGATGGGTCCGCATCAGGTCAAGCAGCGGGAAGCGGCGCTTTACCTGGCCCGCTTCGGACTGCGCGAGGTAGGCCGGCGGTTCCTGGACCCGGCGGCGGATGATGTATCCGGCCAGGATCACGAAGGCGCTGAGCAGGAACGGGATGCGCCAGCCCCACGTCTCGAACTGGTCCTTGGGAAGCAACGCGGACAGGGGAAGCAGCACAGCGGTGGCCAGGATGGAGCCCACCTGGGTTCCCTGCAGGCTGAAGCTCGCGAAGAAGCCGCGCCGGGCGTCCGGGGAATGCTCAACGATCATTGCGCTGGCTCCGCCCAATTCGCCGGCGACGGCGAAGCCCTGGATGAGGCGGAGGATCACCAGCAGGGCGGGCGCGAGGAGGCCCACCTGGCCATAGGTAGGCAAGAGTCCCACGGCGAAGGTGGCGAACCCCATGAGCAGCATCGCGAAAACGAGGACGTTTTTGCGGCCGTGCTTGTCACCGATGGCGCCCAGGACGATCGCGCCCACTGGACGGGAAACATATCCGACGGCGTACGTCGCCAGCGAGGCGATGATCGCCACGGTGGGGTTTCCCGAGGGGAAGAAGATGGCCGGGAAGACCAGCGTCGCAGCGAGCGAGTACAGGGCAAAGTCGTAGTACTCGAGGGCGCCGCCGATCCAGCCGCTCATCGCGGCCTTCTTTGGATCCCTGCCTTGATGGCCGGCGTCGAGCTTTCGGGGGGTGTCCGCGGCGGGAATGGTGGTCATGCGCTGGTTTCCTTCGGCGTCTTTGGCAAAGAACCGGAAGTCTTTCCGGCTGGGGCTTTTCTCGTGACTGCTGGCGGGGTGGCACGGGACAGGCAGTTTCTTATCTGCCGGGGTTTCTTGAATCGTTTCATAAATTCTATCGAGTGATGGGCGACACGTCAAAGCCCCCTGTGGCCGCCCGTGCGGCAGCCACCTGAAGGGCATTTCCGCGGTTCCGCAAGAAGAAAATCCGCCGGTTCTCGAATGGCTTAAGGGGCTCTCCTCCGGGCACCCTCTCATGGTCAAATGGGAAGGTTGAACCGGCTGCCCGAGTCCGCTCCACGGCCTCGGCCATAGGGAAGGAAGCACATGACCGATCCACAGGACCATCCTCCGGTCCCCACCCCGGGAAGCGCGCAAGGCCTGGACAGCAAGGCCGAGGGCGGGTGCCCGGTGGACCACGGCAGCGTCACCTCGCACGGCAGCGAGAGTGAAAACCCGGCCATTGACTCCCCCGAGCCCAAGGGGCACCGCCCGCGGACGGTCGCGGACTGGTGGCCCAACCAGCTGGACCTCTCCGTGCTGCACTCCAACCACCCGGCGGGCAACCCGCTGGGCCCGTCGTTCAATTACCGCGAGGAGTTCCAAAAGCTCGACGTCGAGGCCCTCAAGCAGGACATCACCGAGGTCCTCACCACGTCCCAGGACTGGTGGCCCGCAGACTTCGGCCACTACGGCGGCCTGATGATCCGGCTGAGCTGGCATGCGGCCGGAACCTACCGCGTCCACGACGGCCGCGGCGGCGCAGGCGACGGCAGCCAGCGCTTTGCCCCATTGAACAGCTGGCCGGACAACGCCAACCTGGACAAGGCACGGCGGCTGCTGTGGCCGGTCAAGCAGAAGTACGGCCAGAAGCTTTCCTGGGCGGATCTGCTGGTCCTCGCGGGCAACGTGGCCCTGGAGTCCATGGGCTTTAAGACCTTTGGTTTCGCCTTCGGCCGTGAGGACGTCTGGGAGCCCGAAGAGATTTTCTGGGGGCCTGAGGACACCTGGCTCGGCGACGAGCGCTACATCGGCGAAGGCCAGATGTCCGAGGACGTGGGCTCCACCGAGATGGGCCTGATCTACGTCAACCCCGAGGGCCCCATGGGCAACCCGGATCCCAAGCTGGCGGCAGCGTTTATCCGCGAGACCTTCAAACGGATGGCGATGAACGACGAAGAGACTTTCGCGCTGATCGCCGGCGGCCACACCTTTGGCAAGACCCACGGCGCCGGTGATGCCGATGCCCACGTTGGCCCCGAACCGGAAGGTGCCGACCTCGAAGCCCAGGGGCTTGGCTGGCTCAGCACCTACGGCAGCGGCAAGGGCGGCGACACCATCACCTCCGGCCTCGAAGTCACCTGGACGGACCGGCCCACCCAGTGGAGCAGCCGCTTCCTGGAGATCCTGTTCGAGTACGAGTGGGAGCTCGTCAAGAGCCCCGCCGGCGCCCACCAGTGGGTCGCCAAGGATGCCCCGGAGATCATCCCGGACGCTCACGACCCGGAGAAAAAGCACCGGCCCACCATGCTGACCACGGACCTGTCGCTGCGCTTCGACCCGGCCTACGAGGAGATCGGGCGGCGCTTCCTAAAGAACCCGGACGAGTTCCAGCTCGCCTTTGCCAAGGCCTGGTACAAGCTGCTGCACCGCGATATGGGACCTGTTGGCCCGCACATGCTCGGACCCTGGGTTCCTGAAGCCCAGCTGTGGCAGGACCCCATCCCCACCGTGAACCACGAGTTGATCGGCGAGCAGGACATCGCCTCGCTCAAGGCAAAGCTCCTGGACTCCGGTCTGTCCGTCTCCCAACTGGCCACCACAGCCTGGGCCGCCGCCTCAACTTACCGCAAGACCGACAAGCGAGGCGGGGCGAATGGTGCCCGCATCCGTCTGGAGCCCCAGAGCGGGTGGGAGGTGAACGAGCCCGAGCAGCTTTCGACGGCGTTGCAGGCCATCGAGAGAGTGCAGGAGGAGTTCAACTCGTCCCAAACCAACGGACAGGTGTCGCTCGCGGACTTGATCGTCCTCGGCGGCTGTGCCGCGGTGGAGAAGGCGGCGAGCGACGCCGGGTTCCCCGTCACTGTGCCGTTCCGTCCAGGCCGCACCGATGCAGCCCAGGACCAGACCGACGTCGAGTCCTTCCAGTACCTGAAGCCGCGGGCGGACGGGTTCCGGAACTACGTGCGCCCCGGCGAGAAGCTCCAGCCGGAGACGCTCCTGCTGGACAAGGCGTACCTGCTGGACCTCTCGGCTCCGGAAATGACGGCGCTCATCGGCGGCATGCGCGCCCTCGGCACCAATGTGGGCGGCTCCAATCACGGCGTCCTCACCGACAGGCCACAGGTGTTGACGAACGACTTCTTCGTCAACCTCCTGTCCCCCGGCACCAAGTGGAAGGCATCCGAGTCGGAGGAGAACGTCTACGAGATCACCGATGTTGCCACCGGCGAACTGAAGTGGACGGCAACCCCCGTGGACTTGGTGTTCGGTTCCAACTCCCAGCTCCGGGCACTGTCCGAGGTCTACGCCAGCGACGACGCCGGGGAGAAGTTCGTCAACGACTTCGTGGCGGCGTGGGTCAAGGTCATGGAGCTGGACCGCTTCGACCTGAAGTAAGTCCTTTGTAGTACGGACGCGTCCGGGCGGGCTGCACTTTTGCAGCCCGCCCGGACTCAGTTCTGCTCCATCACAGTCAACGCACCCTCGCGCGGTGCGAGGAAGCGGATTAGCCTGACGCTTATGGCGCAATCAGCACCTTCCGCACGCGCGTGGATCGGCACCATCCTGTTCCTGTTCCTTGCGCCGGGCATCGTTGCGGGTTTCATCCCGTGGCTCATTTCCGGCTGGCGCCGGCATGACTGGAGAGGCGCCGCCTGGGTGGTGCCGGTTGCCTGGATCGCAATATTCCTTGGAGTGGCTTTCCTTCTGCATGCCTTCGCGCTGTTTGCCCTGCACCGAGGGACGCCCGCGCCGGTCGCTCCAACTGAGACACTCGTGGTCACCGGCGCCTACCGGCATGTGCGAAATCCGATGTACCTCGCGGTGCTCGCCATCATCCTGGGCCAGGCGCTGCTGTTCGGCAGCTGGTGGCTGGTGCTCTATGCCGCGATTGCCCTCACCGCGGTGGTCACGTTTGTGCTGGGCTACGAGGAGCCCACCCTCGCTGAGACCTACGGCGAGCAGTACCTTGACTACAAGCGCAACGTCCCGGGATGGTGGCCGCGGTTAACGCCGTGGCGGGGGTGACAGCAGGCAGCCGCGGTTCGAGTCTTTCTTCTCCCCGCCGGGCTTGCTCAGGACAGTTTTGGTGAGGTTTCCAGGACCAACGAAGCGAGTTCCTTGGCCAACCGGACCGCGTCCGTGTGCGCGTCGAGCTGCGAATTTGCCACCGCACCGTCGTAGAGCAGGCCGAGGCGGGCCGAAACGCCGGGAGCATCAGCAAAACCGGCTTCCTCGGACAGCGCCAGGAGCATGTTGCTGAGCCAGTCACGGAAAGCACGCAGGGCTTTGGCCTCAACACTGCCCGGCAGCGCTTCAGCATTCGCATTGGCAAACGCGCAGCCTTTGTAGCCGGGCTCGCTGACGGCCTCCTGCAGAGCGTCAAACATGGCGAGCAGTTTCTCGACCGGATCTTCCAGGCCTTGCTGGTACCGTGCGATCCGGTCACGCCGGCGCTGGTCACGGCTGGCGAGATAGGCGGCCACGAGCTCGTCCTTGCCGGAGAAGTTGTAGAAGAGTGAGCCCTTCGCGACCCCGGCCTCTTCGATAACCCGGTCGATCCCCACAGTGTGGACGCCCTCGGCATAGAACAATTTGTCCGCTGCTTCGAGGAGGCGCTGACGGGCCGGGACTCGGGTGGAAGTCATAGAAGGAGTTTATCAGACAGATCTGTCTAAAACAGCTTGACTTGCTTGTACCGATCTGTCTAACTGGTTCTTGTTAGACCGTTCTGTCTAAGGAGACTCATCTTGCCCCGTCTGCTCTCACCCCGTTTATCCTTCGCGGGACTGGCCGCAGTTTTTGCTGCGTTCTTTTTCGCCGCTGGTGCCCCAACACCGCTCCTCTCACTCCGTCAGCAGGAATGGGGATTCTCTGCGGGAACCCTGACCATCGCCTTCTCGATTTATGCGTTAGGGCTGCTGGCCTCCCTCCTGGTGGGCGGTTCACTCTCGGACCACATCGGCCGCCGGCCGGTGATGCTCGCCGCCCTGTACGGAGAACTGGCTTCCATGCTGGTGTTCCTGTTTGCCCCAAGCATCACCTGGCTGATCCTGGCCCGCGCCCTTCAGGGCCTGGCCACCGGGCTGGCCACCAGCGCCTTCAACGCGGCCATCGTTGAGCAAGCACCCGCCCACCTGAAGAAATTCGCCGGCGCCCTGGCGGGAGCCTCGGTGGCTGGAGGCCTGGGCATCGGTGCGCTGCTGGCTGGAGTTGCGGTCCAGTTCAACCCGGACGCCAACACACTCCTTTTCGCGGCCCTCAGCGGAGTCATGGTGCTAGCCATTGCTTTTGTTGGCCGCACCCGTGAAACAACTGCAAAACGGCCGGGCGCTCTCCGGTCACTCACCCCGCGCCTTGAACTCCCCGCCGGTATCCGGGGCGAGTTCTATGCCGGTATTCCGGTGCACATCGCCGGCTGGATGTTCCCGGCGCTCTTCCTGGGGCTTTCCCCCGCGGTGCTCCGGCTCCACTTCGCCGTGGAGGGCGGTCTGGCAGCTGGGTTCACCTCATTCCTCGGCCCGTTCGCGGCGGCGGTTTCAAGTTTCATGTTTGCCCGGCACCCTGCACGGCGCAGCACCCTCCTGGGCGTGATCCTCATCCTCGCCGGCATAGTCCTGGTCCTTCTCGGAATCAACGAAACCTGGCTGCCCGCCGTCTGGGTTGGTGCGGTGCTGGGCGGTATCGGCTTTGGTGGTTCGTTCGGCGGCCAGCTTCGGCTGATCGCCCCGCACATCCAGCCGCACCAGCGCGCCGGCGTCTTCTCCGGTATCTACGCCACCGCGTACCTTGCCTTCAGCGTCCCGTTGATCATCGCCGGCCAGCTCGTGCCCCTCCTCGGACTGGTTCCCACCCTGCAGTCCTACGCCGCAGTCATCATGGCTTTCGCAGCCATGGGCACCGTCATCCAGGCCGCACGGATGCGGCAGGACAGGGCGCCCAAACCAGTCCCAGCGGGTTCTGCCGCCTGACCTGAAGTTCCTGCTGTCGTTGACACCGCCAACCCTGCGAATTTAGGCTCCTGCCATCGTGGCCCAAAGGAGAAGGAGCCGAGCTGTGAACCAGGACAACGGGCGATTGCGGGACCGGCTTGGCCGCCTTGGCTTCGGGGGCACCGGGGTGGGCAACCTGTACCGCGCCATCTCCGATGAGCAGGCGACTGAAACTTTGGAGGCGGCGTGGGATTCCGGGATCCGCTACTTCGATACAGCACCGCATTACGGGCTGGGCCTGTCCGAGCGGCGAATGGGCGAGGCCCTGGCGGAGAAACCACGGGGGGAATTCGTCCTCTCCACCAAGGTGGGCAGGGTCCTGGTGCCGTCGCCTGCAACCGAAGATGCACGGGATCCGGAGGGCTTCGATGTGCCCGCTGTTCTGAGGCGCGAGTGGGATCCTTCAGAGGCCGGGGTGAGGCGCAGCATCGAAGACTCGCTGGAACGGCTGGGCCTGGACTACATCGACATCGCCTACCTGCATGATCCCGACGTGTACAGCATGGAAGACGCCGTGAAGTCGGCGCTGCCTGCCCTGGAGAAAGTCCGGGCCGAGGGTCTCGTCCGCGCCATCGGCGTCGGCACCAACACTGCCGGCGCAGCCCTTGAATGCGTGGAAGCGGCAGACCTGGACTTCCTGATGCTGGCCGGCAGGTTCACGATGCTGGAGCAGCCCGGCTCGGACGGCCGTCCTGGCGGGGGCCTGCTGGACCGTTGCCTGGAGCTGGGCACCGGCGTGGTGAGTGTCGGCGTCTACAACTCCGGCATCCTCGCCAAGTCCGACCTGCCTTCCGATGCGCACTACAACTACTCCCAGGCCAGCGAAGAGATCCTGGAACGCGCCAGGCAACTGGCTCGAGTCTGCAACGACCACGGCGTGGAACTTCCCACCGCGGCCATCCAGTTCCCCTTCCGCCACCCCGCCGTCGTCAACGTCACCGTGGGAGCCAGCAAGCCGGAACAGATCAGCCAAAGCGCCGAGCGGGTGGCCGCAGAGGTTCCCGAGGAGTTGTGGCAGGACCTGCAGAAGCGCGGGCTGATCCCGTCCTGACCAGCACCGACAGAAGCTGGCCGCACGCCTGAGCAAGAAGATTCTTGTTGAATCCCTCCAAAATGGCGGCCCGTGGGGAGAACTAGCGTCTGCTGTGAGGCATTTCCACGGCAAACGCAAAGGACCCATCCATGACGATTCAGGCGAACGTGCCCACCAGCCCGACCTCCGCGAACGCCGGCAACGGGCACCAAAGCAAGGGCTACCAAGGCAAGGGCAACCAGATCCTGGAGACCGCCCGCCGGCAGGTTCTGGAGGACGGCATTGGCCTGACCCAGGCCCAGCTCGAAGAGATCCTCCGCCTCCCGGATGAAGCACTTCCGGCCGCGCTCGAGCTGGCGCACCAGGTCCGGCTCCGGCACTGCGGCGAGGACGTGGAGGTGGAAGGAATCATCTCCATCAAGACCGGCGGCTGCCCAGAGGACTGCCACTTCTGCAGCCAGTCCGGCCTGTTCGACTCGCCCGTCCGCGGCGTCTGGCTGGATATCCCGGAACTGGTCAAAGCCGCCAAGGAAACCGCCGCCACCGGAGCTACCGAGTTCTGCATCGTCGCCGCGGTCCGCGGCCCGGACATCAAGCTGATGAACCAGATCAAGTTCGCCATCGACCGCATCAATGAAGAAGTGGACATCAACATCGCCTGCTCACTGGGCATGCTCACCCAACGCCAGGTGGACCAGCTCAAGGACTGGGGCGTCCACCGCTACAACCACAACCTCGAAACAGCGCGCAGCTACTTCCCCAAAGTCGTGACTACCCACACCTACGAGGAACGCCTGGAAACCTGCGCCATGGTCAAGGACGCCGGCATGGAACTGTGCTGCGGCGCCCTGATCGGCATGGGTGAAAGTCTGGAGCAGCGGGCCGAACTCGCCGCCCAGCTCGCCGCCCTGGAACCCCACGAAGTCCCGCTCAACTTCCTCAACCCCCGCCCCGGAACCCCGCTGGAAAACCAGGGCATCATGGACGGCAAGGATGCCCTCCGCGCCATCGCCGCCTTCCGCCTGGCCATGCCCCGCACCGTGCTCCGGTACGCCGGGGGCCGTGAACTCACTCTGGGTGACCTCGGCACGCGCGACGGCCTGCTCGGCGGAATCAACGCCGTCATCGTGGGCAACTACCTCACCACCCTGGGCCGTCCCGCCACCGCAGACTTGACCCTGCTCGTGGACCTCAACATGCCCATCAAGGAACTCCAGAAGACCCTATGAATCCCCACCGCTCCCTAACCTCCCAGGTCCCCGCCGGCTCCCAGCCTTCGCAAGCTCAGGCGGGGTCCCTCGCCGCCGTGGTCCCTTGGCCCGGAGACTTTTGCCGGCACTGCGGCGAGGCTTACGACGGCGGCGATCACCCGCCGTCGGACGTTCACCAACGCTGCCGCGAGCGTCTGGCGATGGAGCCGCCCCGCTACTGCGGCTTGTGCCGGCGGCGCATGAAAGTCCAGGTGACACCGCTGGGCTGGACGGCCGAATGCTCCCGGCACGGAATGCTTGCCTCCTAGGGAGCAGCCCGAAACGTAGGATCTTGTGATGGCCCAACTTGTCGCTCCCGACGTAAAACTCCACTCGTCCTGGCTCGAAGCAGCTGCCGAGTTCGCTGGCACCCGGCAGGACGGGTCGGGCACGGACGGCTGGGACCCGGATGAACTCAAGGATGCCGGTGGATTCCGCCGCTTCGTGGACACCCTTGTCAGCGATGCATTGCCCGAAAGCCCCAGGAAGCCCGGCATGGTGCCCTGCACCTATCTGTGGATCGTGGACGGCGGCACGTTCCTTGGCTCCCTGGCCATCAGGCATGAACTGACCGAGTACCTCCTGAACGAGGGCGGGCACATCGGCTACAGCGTCAGGCCATCGGCCAGGCGGCGAGGCCACGCCGCACAGGCTTTGGCTGACGCCATCCCCCTGGCCGGCGGGCTGGGAATCCCCCGGGTGCTCGTGACCTGCAGCGAGGACAACGCCGGCTCCCGGGCCACCATCGAAAAGAACGGCGGAACCTACGAGGACAGCCGCAACGGCAAGCGCCGCTACTGGATCGGAACCGGGTCCTAAAAAAGCACTCCTTGTCTAATACCCGCCCGCGCTTCTAAAATTAGAGAACCTACTTTTAGAAGGAGTTCACGATGCTGTGGCGGGGTCCGTTTATGTGGATCCGGCATCCGGCGCTGACGCGCCCAGGCCGGGTGAGCTGACATGGACTGGCAGGGCTGGGCGCTGTTCGGGCTGGTGGCAACCTCCGTGCTGACCGCCGTCATGATTGCCGCCCAGATGGCCGGGCTCACCCGCCTCGACCTGCCGCTGGTCCTCGGGACGCTGGTCACCCCAGACCCGGATAAGGCACGGGTGGCAGGCTTCTTCATCCACCTCGCCGCGGGGCAGGCATTTGCCCTGGGCTACGCCGCCGTCTTCGCTCTCCTGCACCAGGCAACCTGGTGGCTCGGGGCCCTGCTGGGACTCCTCCACGTCGGCGTTGCGCTGACGGTCATCCTGCCCCTGCTGCCCGGGATCCATCCAAGGATGGCCTCCACCAGGGCAGGACTCACCACCACAGCGGCGCTGGAACCACCGGGCCTGCTGGCCCTGAATTACGGCATCCAGACGCCGGCCGTTGCCGTGGTGGCCCACGTCATCTACGGCGCCGTGCTGGGGCTCCTCCTGGGGGCACGATGAGCCTGGACCACCTGGACCCCGCCCCGTTGCCATGCGAGCGGCCCGCCGAAGCCGCGGTCAAGTCAAGGCCCACACCCATCGCGGACTACGGGCTCCTGGGCGACACGCGGACAGCCGCGCTTGTCTCCGTTGACGGATCGGTGGACTGGCTTTGTGCTCCCGCGTTCGACGGCGAGCCCCTCTTTGGTGCCTTGCTGGGAGGACCGGAGGCGGGTCGCTTCCTGGCGGGTCCGGCCGGGCCTGCGGCAGTGATTTCGCGAAGCTACCGCCACAACACGGCAACCCTGCAAACGGTATGGGCCACGGGCAACGGGCGGCTGACCCTCACTGAAGCCATGATCGCGGAAGTGGCGGGCCAGTTGTTGCCCACCACCATTCTGGTCCGGCGGCTGGCCGCGGAAGGATCTCCCGTCCGGGCCTCTGTGCTGTTTGACCCGCGGCTTGGCGAGCAGCACCGACAACCGCGCGTCCGCCAAGGCCGGGACATCGTCTGCGAGTGGGGTCCGCTGGCTGTTTCACTGGCCACAAGCCCCCGCCTCGATGTTGTGCCGGGGCGGCTACTGACCTTTGAGATCACCCCGGAAGAACCGCTGACCCTTGTCCTTTCATTGGCTTACGGTGAACCACTGATCCACGTAGACCCGGCCACTGCCTGGGACCTCGTGGGCCGGGATGAAGCATGCTGGCGGACCTGGGCGGAGGAGATCGACACAGCCATCCCGTTCCATACCGCGGTGGTGCGCAGCCTGCTCACGCTCCGCCTGCTGACCTACTCCCCCTCCGGGGCTCCGGTGGCGGCTCCCACCACCTCGCTGCCCGAGGACCCCGGCGGTATCCGCAACTGGGACTACAGGTACGCCTGGCCCCGTGACGCAAGCATCGGCGTCGGCGCCTTCCTGCGGGCCGGCAAAACGCGCGAGGCCGAGGACTTCCTCGGCTGGCTCCTGCACGCGAGCCGGTTGCAGCGGCCCCATCTGCCTGCGCTCCTGACGCTGACCGGAGGTCGTGTCCCGAAAGAGCGGAACCTGTCCCGCTGGCCGGGCTACGCCCAAAGCAGTCCGGTGAGGACTGGAAACCTAGCGGCCACCCAGCACCAGCTCGACGGTTACGGCTGGGTGCTGGACGCCGCCTGGGCCTTTGTGGAGCGGGGACGCAGGCTGAACTCGGAGACCTGGCGCGCGATGCGCGGCTTCGCGGATCTGGTTGCCGCCACCTGGGAAGCGCCCGACGCCGGGATCTGGGAAGTCCGCGGCGACGCCGCCCAGCACGTCCACTCCAAAGTCATGGCCTGGCTTGCGCTGGATCGTGCCCTCCGCATCGCGGCGACGCACCATGTGGGCAAGCGGCGGCGGCTCCGCTGGGAAACCACACGCAGCCGCATTGCCGCACAGGTGCGGGAGCGGGGCTACGACCCCGCCAGGAACTCTTACATGCGCACGTATGGTTCTGAGGACCTGGACGCTGCCCTGCTGGTGCTGCCGCTCACGGGCCTGGAAGAACCCGGTTCACCCCGCCTGGCGGGAACAGTCGAGGCCATTCGCACGGAACTGTCCGCCGGATTCCCGCTGCTCTACCGTTATCCGCCCGGACAGGACGGCCTTCCCGGAACGGAGGGGGCATTCCTGCCCTGCTCGTTCTGGCTGGTCCAAGCGCTGGCGAACACCGGTCAGCACAAAGACGCCGTTGCCCTGTTCGAGGCCGTGCTGGAGAAGGCCTCGCCGCTGGGGCTTTTCAGCGAGGAGATGGATCCGGCGTCGGGCAGCTTCCTGGGCAATTTTCCGCAGGCGCTCACCCACTCTGCCCTGGTCCAGGCCGCGCTGGCCCTCCGCGATACTGTGCCCCATCCCCAGCCGCCAACCGATGACACACAGAGAGAAAAGGAGCAATGATGGAAAACCTCACAGCCCACCAGCGGTCCAAGCACCCTAAAAGCCCCTTGGCCGGACCCTATGGACACCCGCTCCACCCCACACTGGTGACCATCCCCATCGGCGCCTGGACAGCGAGCCTCGTGTTCGACGTCGTGGCGCTGTTCGGCAGCGACGACAAGCCCTTCCTTATCGGGGCCCAGTGGCTGGTGGGGATCGGTATCGTCGGCGCACTGGCCGCCGCCGTCTTTGGCCTCATGGATTTTGCGACCCTTGCCGGCGGAACACCCGCGCACCGGACAGCCCTCATCCACATGTCCCTCAACCTCACCGCCGTGGCACTGTTTGCGGTGAGCTTCTTCCTTCGGCTGGGGTCCGCCAAGGAGGACTTCGCGCTCGTTCCGTTCATCCTCAGCGTGGTGGGCTATCTGGTCGTCGGCGCCTCGGGCTACCTTGGCGGGAAGCTCGCCTACCACTACGACGTCAGGGTCGCCGACGAAAAGACGCAGGGCGAAGGGTTCGTGTAGACGCGCGCCCACGCTGCCGGGCGGAAAATGACGAAAGCCCCCGCGCGAGTTGAACTCCAGCGCGGGGGCTTTCTTTGCTTCCGTGTTGGGGGAAATAACGTGGAAACAGAGAGAAATCTACCGGCTGGTAACCATGCCAGCCGGTGATTTTGGCCTGGCTGCGCGATTCTTGATGGAACCTTGAGCCAGACTGCCGCCGTGGCCCACGTCTGCGGGAGCGCGATCAGACGGGCAGCGCCAGCAGACAGATGGGTCAGTCGGACTCGGGCCTATCGGTTGCGTCCGGGTCCTCTTCGGGTTCGAAGGTGTTCGGCTCCCCATCGGCACCGATTCCCACGCCGTCCGCACCGCCGGGGATGCCGCCGTCGTTCTTCCCTTGGGCACCCTCTGCGCCGCCCTGCGGCTCGTCCTCAGGAAGGGCGTCGGGTGAGTTGATCGTCATTGTTCCTCCTTCAATGGCCGGGCCTCCACGCTAACAGTCCTGAGGCAGAAAGGCTCCGGCACGAGACAAGAAATTGTGTGCGCCACTAGCCTCCGACGTTCGGTACATGGCAATTGCCGACGGCGGGACGCAGCACAGTGCCGCGTTCCACCGTCGCGCTTTATCCTCCGAGGTGGTGCACGGTGAAGGCGGTCAGGAACCCCACCGAGGCCGTGAGTCCGGTGAGGTTGTGGTGCTGCTCGAAGGCCTCCGGGATCATGGTGTCCGCGAGCATCGCCAGGATTCCTCCTGCGGCCACTGCGGTAATGAGCGCAACAACTTCGCCCGGTGCGTTCTCCAGTGCTGCATAGCCAATCAGCGAGGACACGCCGCACAGCAGCGCGATCCCGCCCCACATACCGAAGACATATCCAGCACTCCTGCCGGCCTTCTTCATGCCGGCCGTCCCGGAAAGCCCCTCGGGAACGTTGGAGATGAACACCGCTGCCATCATGGCCGGGCTCACCACTCCCCCGGCCAGCATGCCCACGCCGAGCACCACGGATTCCGGGACACCGTCCAGCAATGCGCCCACAGCAATGGCCGTGCCGCTGCCGGGGTCCTCGGATTCGGAGGGCTGCTGGTCCCCGGAGCGCTTGCGGTGTTTCGCCCCAGCCTTGGCCAGCAGCATGTTGGCGCCCACGTACACCACGGCCCCTGCCAGGAACCCCACCACGGTGGGCCACAGTCCGCCGCCCTGCACAGCCTCGTCCACCAGCTCGAAGGCCAGGGCAGAAATCAGTACGCCGGCGCCGAAGGACATGATGGAGGACACCAGCTTGGGCGGCAGGTTCCACCGCCAGGACAACGCGGCTCCCAGGACCAGGGCCGCACCGGCAGCAGTTCCCCACAGCAGCGCCTGAACCCATACCGGCACGTGTTCCCGCTTCCCGGCCCACTCGCGGAGCCTGTCTCACACAGCCGCCAACACAGGAGCCGGCAAGCCTCAAAAAGCCCAGCGTAGTACAGGCCGGAAACCGGGACCGGAAGGCGGGCCGGGAGGTGCGCCTGGCCGCGTGTTGCTGCAGCGTTCCTGCAGCAACAGCCACCCGCCGTCGCACGGAGGACGCCACCACCGCACGCAACATTGCCGCGGCTTCATTGACACACCCCGCGACTGATGCCATGCTCGTTACATGGACCTGTTGGACAGCTGGACAGCTAGACAAGAACCGGTGGTACGCGTTGGTGCGGCCGAAGCGGTTTTTGCTTCCCTCCGCGGTGCCATCGAAGCAGGCAAGATTCCGGTAGGCACCCGCCTGGACTCCGAAGCCTCGCTGGCCAAACAGTACGGTGTCAGCCGCACCATGGTCCGCGAAGCACTACGTTCCTGCACCGCCCTCGGACTGACTGCCACCCACACCGGAAAAGGCACCTTCGTCATCGCTGACAAAGTGGCGCAGGACCTCAAGCTCGGGAAGTACTCCGCAAGTGCGCTCGTGGAGGCCCGTCCCCATGTGGAGGTTCCCGCCGCCGGGCTTGCCGCCCAACGGCGCACCAGTGAGGACCTGGAAGCGCTACGGGAAATACTGCGCGAAATGTCTGAAGCGAAAGACCTGCAGCAGTGGGTCCAGCTGAATACCGAATTCCATGTGACCATCGCCCGCTCCAGCGGAAACGGCGTCTTCGAATCCTTCCTCTCGGACATTTGTGAGGCCATGGCCAACCAGTCCAACACCCTCAACCTTGTAGCCGACCGGCGCAAGGAATCGGGTGAAGAGCATGCACGCATCTTCGAGGCCATCGAACGCGGTTCGGCCGAGGACGCATCGCAGGCCATGACCATGCATCTGCACGGGGTGGAGTGTGCCCTGGGCACCGTCATCCCGGGCGGCGGGAAATCCGGGGCGGGCCTTACCGGCTAACTGCGCCCCCGCCAACTCTCCCATCCCGACCAAAACCACCAGCTACTTCGCGTGCCGCCATCCGGTGTGGCTTCCGCGCGCCTTCACTCCGTACTACATCCATGCCTCCGGCCAACCCCGGCGGCACCCCAAGACTTAGAGGACACCTTGACCACTCCGCACTCCCCCGCCAGCACCATCCCGGACCTCGCACCCGCACCTGTCCGGTCTGAGCATGATTTGCTGGGGGACCGGGATGTTCCGGCCGGGGCGTACTGGGGTGTGCACACGCTCCGGGCCGTGGAGAACTTTCCCATCACGGGGCAGAAACTGTCCTCGAACATGCACCTGGTCCGCGGCCTGGCAGCGGTCAAACTCGCCGCGGCCCGCACCAACCGCGAACTCGGCCTCCTGGACTCCGAACGCGCCGACGCCATCGAACAAGCCTGCCAGGACGTCCTGAACGGCCGGCTGGCCGACCAGTTCGTGGTGGACGTCATCCAGGGCGGCGCCGGAACGTCCTCGAACATGAACGCCAACGAAGTCATCGCCAACCGCGCCCTGGAAATCCTGGGCCACCCCAAGGGCGACTACGCCCGGCTGCACCCCAACGACCACGTCAACCTCTCCCAGTCCACCAACGACGTCTACCCCACCGCGGTGAAGCTGGGCACCATCTTCGCCGCCCGCGAACTGCTCGACGCCCTGGCCGGACTCGAAGAAGCCTGCGCCGCCAAAGCCCTCGAATTCCGCACCATCGTCAAAATGGGCCGCACCCAGCTCCAGGACGCCGTGCCCATGACCCTGGGCCAGGAATTCGGCACCTACGCCATCACCATCGGCGAAGACCGGCTCCGCCTCGCCGAAGCCGAACTGCTCATCCACGAAATCAACGTCGGCGCCACCGCCATCGGCACCGGCCTGAACGCCCCCACCGGCTACGCCGCAGCAGCCTGCCGGCACCT